>CAYLTX010000235.1:0-8429 GCA_964386725.1 uncultured Bradymonadales bacterium
AGCCCATCCAAGAGGCTTGCATTTTTCGCGCGTGCCTGAAATGGCTGTTTGAAGTAGCGATATACGTGCCCATGATTGTGGCATCATTCACCCTGATTTAGATGGTAAATTGAGTATGACAATGATCCCCGCCGGTGCGCTCATTCGTAATCGAGAGGTCCCCGAACTCGGCTCCGGCCGTGTCATCGCCGAGCTCGAGGACGGCGCGGTGCGTGTGGCCTTCGAGAACTCCGAGGAGGTCAACGAGGTGCGCCTGGAGCACGCCGATATTGTGCGCCAGCCGCTGATTCCGGGCACGTTGGTCAAGGTCCAGCGCGGAGAGACGGTCGAAGAGGGCGAGATCGTGGAGGTCGAGTGGCCGGAGACGCCGCGTGAGCTCTGCGCTTATGTGGTGCGCATCGACGGCAGTGACGAGCCTGTCTTCGAGTCGCAGATCATTCCCATCGCGCCCAAGAGCAGCAGTCCGCGCGACCAACTCGCCGCGCTGCATTGGCGAGGGCCGTTTCGGTTCTTCTCGCGCTGGGATATGCACCGCATGATCTCGCGCTGGTACGAAGATTCGGAGGGCTTGCCCACCGCCATCGGGGCGCGCATCGAGCCGGCGCCCCATCACGCCCACGGGGTCCGACGTGTGTTGTGGGATACCGCCACGCGCCACCTGCTGGCCGACGAGGATCCGCAGGCGCGTCTATACGAGGCCGGCATGATCGCCCAGCGTATGTACGCCGAGCGGCCGGACCTGAGAGTGCTCGTCATCGCCTCCGGCCGGCGCTCCCACCGCTGGCAGGCCGACCTCGAGCAGCGCTTCGGCGGGCGCTCGTATATGCGCGTCGACGCCAGTCATCTGGCCGCCAACCCGCCCAGTCGCTGGGCGTCGGTCAGCGACAACGAGCGTCTGATCGTCTCGACCGGCTGCCTGCAGCAATTCCCCGACGCTTGCACCGACGTGGTGCTCGATGGGGATTGGGACCTGGTGATCGTCGACGACGCCCATCGGCTCAGGCCCAACGATCCCGCGTATAACTGCTTGCGCGCGGTCGCGCTCGAAAACGAGCGGATGCTCCTATTGTCCGCGTTGCCCGCCGAACTCGACGCCGACAAGCTCAGCTGGCTATTCGGCCTGCTCGAGCCGGGCAGCTTCGACGCCGACGACCCCGGTCCCGTCGAGGCGCGTATCGAGCGTCTCGAGGGCGTCTGGGGCGAACTCGTCAAAGCCGATGGACTCCTCGCCGAGCTCGACGAAGCCGGCGACGATCAGATCGCCGAGACCGCCGAGAGCCTTGCGGAGGCGGCCGGCGACGACGCTTATGTGGACACCTGCGTCGAGGCAAGCAAAGACGGCGACCGCGATGCCCTCCAGCGCCTGGTGGATTATCTGCGCGAGAATTACCGGCTCGACCGGCGCATCGTGCGCTGTCGCCGGCCTCAGCTCGCCGAATATGATGTCGAGTGGAACGAGCGAAGCCTCGAGACCCTCGAATATACCCCTGACAACGCCGAGGAGTCGCTGGCTGGCCACCTCGACGACCTCGTCGGGGCGGACGCCATCGATCCGCTGGCGCTGGCCATGCGCGCGCTTTATTTCTCGGCCGCGGCCAGCACACCCGACCGGTTCTTCATGCTGCTCGAGCAGCGATTGGACGCGCTGGGAGCCACGGCGGCCGGCGGCGCAGCCGACTTGCCGATCTTTGATCTCTGGGCCAGCGACCTGTCTCCGGTCGAAGAAGAGATGCTCGAAGACGAGCTCATCGCGACTGCGCCCGAACTCGAGGGCGAGGGCGAGTGGATCGCCGGCGCGATGAGCATCGTCGGCCAGTGGCACGCCGACGCCACGGTAGATTGCGCCCGCTTCGAGGCCGCCGGCGATTGGATTGAGGACTATCTGGCCCAGGAGCCCGACGAAGAAGAGGAGACGGCCCGGCCGGCCAAAATCGTGGTCAACTGCACCAACCGCCAGACCGCCCAGGACTTCTCGCTCTTTTTGGAGAGCCGCCTGGACACCGGCGCCGTCGCGCTCATCCAAAGTGGCATGGGAAGCGGGCGTCAGGACGACGCCGCCGAGCTCTTTCGGCGCGACCCGGAGTGCCGGGTGTTGGTCTGCGACGAGGCCGGCGCCTCGGGCCGAGATATCTCCTTTGCACGGGCCATCGTACACCTCGAGCAGCCCTGGGCGCCCACGCGCGTCGAGGCGCGTATCGCGCGGCTCGACCAGACACATCGCAACACCGACGCGCCCATTCACTCGGTGGTGTTGGTCGGCCCGACCACCGCAGAGCAAACACTCCAGCGCCTCTATGACGATGTGTTGGGGATCTACGAGAGCGCGCGCGCCGATCGCGAATTCGAATTGGCCGATATCGACCGGGACGTCTGGCTGGTCGCAGGTCGCAGCGCCGAAGCCCTCGAGGGTTTGATCGAGCGGGCCGCATCTGAAGTCGAGGCCGGCGCAGACGAGCGCGACCGAGCATTCCGCCACGCCCACCAGGCCTCCGATGCGCAGTTGGAGGCCGACGCGGACTTTGCCGATCTGCTCGACTTCATCGACGGCGTCGCCGACTCGCTGCCCATTCGACATTGGGCGCGCATGCTCGGTATGCAGGACCACTCGGCGGGTCCGGGCGTCTTCGACTTCAAGTGGCATTGGAAAAACGTGCGTCGACCGCTGGCCGGCTACGATATCACCCCGGGCGACCTCGACTTCTTGATGCCCGAGGAGCAGGTCGGCATGATGTCGGGCACGTTCAGCCGCAAACGCGCGCTTCGCAGCGAGCACCTCGACTTTTTCGCCCCCGGCCACCGCTTCATCGACGCGCTGGTCGAGGACGCGCTCAACCCCACCGACGGCCGGGCGACGATCTTCGCCAGGCGGCTCGGCCCGCCCAATCGCGGCAAGTTATTCCTCAACGTGATCGCGCTGACCGGCTTGGACGCAGATGTATGGTCCGAGCTGGACATGCCGCGCGGGCTCATCAACAGGGCCCACCGGCATGTGTGGCCCGAGTCGATCTCGGCGGTCGTCCAATTCGACCTGCAGGGCCGACGCGCCCCGAAGCTCGTCGAGGATTGGGAGCTCATCCAGAAGGTCGAGGAGAGCTACCAGGGGCCGGAGGCCGACCAGAAGATCGAATACGAGGTCTTCCTCCAGGCCATCGAGGACGCCGCGCGCTTTCGCGGCGTGCTCGACGACGCCGTCGAGATCGGCCTCGAGCATCTCAGAGAGCAGCGCGCCGGGCTCGTCGAGGGGGGCGCCGCCGAACTCGTCGACGATCTCCAGGCCGAGATGGCTTATTTCGAGATGGAAAAAGCGCGCGGAGAGAACCCGCGAGCCGAGGTGGAGCTGATGTTGCGCGAGAAGCTCATCGAGAGCGTGCGTAATGAGCGCATCGAGCTCGACGCCCTGGGCGTGGTCGTCGGCGGCACCCCGCAGATCTTGATTCGATGAGCGAGCGAGCGGAGCGACGCCGTCCCTGGCGTCGTAAAAATCCGTCTTAACCGGCTTCCAACAGATCGCGCAGCCGATTGGTGCTGATCAGATACTGCTCCGCACAATAATCGCAGGTGATGTCGAGCGGCTCGCCGTCGGCGACCAACTCCTCGATGTCCTCGCGGCCCAGCGTGGACAGCGAATTGAGGAAGCGCTCGGTGCTGCAATTGCAGCCGAAGTGGACCTCGCTGTCGTGCAGCACGTCGTGGCCGATGCCGTCGAGCATGCGATCGAAGAGCAGTTGCGGGTCGGCGTCGTTCTCCTCGAGCAGCGACTCCAGAGGGCCGAGTTGCTCGAGGCTCGAGGTGATCTCGGCGAGCACATCCACCTCGGCTTTGGGCATATGCTGAATGAGGTAGCCTCCCGCGGCCACCACCCGGTCTCCGTCTAGCTTACACCCCACGCCAATCGCGGTTTCGACCTGCTCCGAGCGCGCCATATAGGTGGTAAGCGAGGCCGACAGCCCGTACTCGGGCGCGGTGGCGACCACACCTTGGTGCAGCTCCCCGTTGGGCAACTCGCGTACCATCTGCAGGTGAGTCTGCGGGCCGAGTTCGATCGCCGGCGCGCCCTTGAGGTTGACCAGCCCGCGGGTCCTACCGCTCGGGTGCGAGTCGGCGACCATGCTGCCCCCCTCGAGGCGCTTTAAAATGGCTTGGACCCGTAGTTTGGGGGCCATCGTCTCGCGAATGAGCACCGCGCCCGTCAGCAGTTCGCCGTAGATACGCGCGACTTCGCCGCTGACGCCTTGGGTGTCGATGGCCTTCTGGACGGTGTCGGTGGTGCGTACACCCAATGCTCGAAAGCCATCTTCGGTGGTCATCGCCCGCAGGCAATGGTCTTGTAGTTGCGTCTCGCTCATGGACTGGTCCTCGTACGGATAATTATCGGTGCTCCGGCTCTGTACAACGAACGTTGTCGCACAAACATTCGCGAAAAGCCGGTCAGCTTCCGACCATCCCTTAGTGACGGGACGCAGCAGTTGTCAATGATTGACGGGACGCAGCAGTTGGCGAGGATCGACCATCAGCGCGTTGGCGATAGCGATGATATTGTCGATAGAGATATTTCGCTTGCCGTTCTCGACCGTCGATAGATAGGCGCGGTTGATCCCCGCCTCGGCGGCCAATTCCTGTTGCGATAATTCCCGCTCCGAGCGCAGTCGGCGAATATTGGAGCCGATCAACAAACGGCCGCAGTCGATAGGTGGGCGCTTGCTATTAGGTGCGTTGTTCATGGAGGATACTTAGCTAAAATGTGTTGTTAAAGTTCGTTATATCCCCTTTAACACGTATAATCTCGTTAAAAAAGATGTGATCTGGGGGGATTTGCGAGCACGCGGATGGGGCCACCGCCTTCGCTTCGCTCAGGCCATTCGCCAAAAATTGTCAACGAAGGCTTCCCGATGAGCGGAGCCGATAGGCGAAGCGCCGCCGAACGAAGTGAAACGGAGTGAGTGCCTTTGTAGCCCCATGCGACCGAAGGAAGCTTGGGGTAAGGGTGGAGCTCGCAATCAAGCCCAAACCCGCGATCTCAAGCTCACAAATTTGGCGCATCGTGGATGAGTGAAACGATTGAATTAGGTGAAACGCGACGCCCAACCCCACGTTCCCTGCACTACGTTCCAGTCACGTGAGGCTACAAAGGCCCCTTAAACAACAAGGGGCGACGCTCCACTACGTTCCGCTCATCGGGAAGCTTCTATGGCCACTCTTTTGGTTAGTAGTCGAGGGGTTCAGCCGTGGCGGAGGGGCCCTTCACGTGCTGCCCCACACCTCCATCAACACCCACAATACCCCTCCAACCACTCCAACGCCTGCGGAACGACCGCCTGCGGGCGGCCCAGGCCCAGGTCGACCGCCGGCGGGAAGAAGACGTGGCCGCCGGTGTCGGCCCAGCACATCTGCAGGTTGGCCAACTCGGAGGAAACCAGCGGCTCGATGCTTTCCGAGGGGATCATCGGATCGTGGCGGCTGACCACCAGCAGCGTCGGCACGCTCGAGTCGGCGAGCTGCGGCCCGACGCTCATCGATTGGTAGTAGTCGTCGACGTCGTCGAAACCGAAGCGCGGCACCACGGTCAGGGCGTCCCACTCACGCAGCGTGCGCACGAGAGCGACACGCGCCATCGGCGTGGGCGCGCGGCCTCTTTCGGCGACCTCCCGATACATGGCGCGCAGCTCGCGCAGAATATATTCGCGGTAGATCTTTCGTGGAGGAGCGTCCAGCCAGGCCTGCCCGGCGGCCAGGTCCAGCGGCGGGCAGATCGCGGCCACGGCGCGGAGGCGGTCGTTGGCGCCCTCGACCGCGGTGCGAAGCGCGACGTGGCCGCCCAGCGAAAAGCCGACGACCACGAGGTTGTCGTAGTGTGCAAAGTCGGGGTGGTCGAGCGCGGCGAGCAGGTCGTCGGTCAGCCCGGCGTGATAGAAGTCTTCGCCACTGCCGGCGGCGCCGCGAAGGCATAGTCGCAGGCAAGAATGCCCGGCCGCCTCGACGGCGAGTGCTGCGTCGACCATATAGGCGCTGTCGGCGTGGCCGCCCAGCCCGTGGACGAGGATGACCAGCGTGTCGCTGCTCTTATCGCCACTTTGATTGGGACGGTACCGACCCTCGACTTCGACGGCGCCGACCGCGGGATCATCGAGGGTCATCGACCACCGTCGGGCCTGCGGCGCGCGGCGCGGCAGAATGCGGTGGCGGACCGTCGGAGCGACCGTCCAGAGGTGGGCGGCGAGTTTTCGAGGCAGCAGGTCGAGCACGATATCCTCCCCGTGACGATGTCAAAAGAATCCAGACGGCTGCACCCACCGGGACAAGGCTCCCGATGGCGGTCAGCCAGAGGCTGGACTTACCAATGAGTGAGGCCGGCCACAAGCCTGTGGTCGGCAGCATCGTCACGAGAAGCACGGCCACCGACGCTTGCATCAAACGCACGTGGCGCACGCTTACATTCCGCAGGCTCAGCCGCGCTGACTCGAGCAGCACGAGGGTTACGAATCCCAGGAACAGCAGGTGCAGATACATCAGCCGAAGCCCGGCGCCCTCGGCCCACACGGCCAACGGCGGCACGATAAAGAGCATCTGGGCCAGTCCTTTGAGGCCGAGCGCCCCGATGGCGAGTCGCCAGAAGCCGGCCTGGCGGCCGCGATCGTCTACAGGAGACGAGTCCCTCCATAACAAGACGGCGTGCCCGACAAACCCCACCCCGGCGACAAGTCCAGCCACGCTCGCCAGCGCCCACAGCTGCGAGGGCACCACCCGTGAGGGCATGCCCAGCACGAAGGTCAGCGGCAGCCCGGCCACGATGAGCGCGGTCAACCAGCGGCGCGCGCCCATAAATGAAGCGCCGCCGGCGTTCGGGTTTAGGTGGTCATAGACCAGCCCCATGGCGCCCACGGCGAGCCACCCGTCGGAGAATAGGCCCAAAAAGAAGTGCACCGACCCGTTCGTCCAGAACGGATCCTCGACGCCCATGCCCATCTGCGCGCCGCGCACCCAGGTACCCAGAGAGCTGATCACCAGCGCGACCACCGCCAGATCCCACAGAGTGAGGCTGGTTGTGCGCGCCAAGGTGCGCCTCTTGCGCCAATACAGCCACGCGAATGCGTACCAGGCGAAGATCGACAGGGTCGACAAGATGATCGTCAGCGGCATCGAGATCCCAAAGACGCTCGTCGTGCCGTAGCCGTCGAGCAAAAATGGCACGAAGCTGGCCAGGCCGAGCGCGATATTGACCGCGATGGTCGCGTACATGGGTCGGCCGAAGCCGGTCTGATCAGCGCTGGCCGACCCAGATCTGGCTTGCTCAGAGGCGTGGGCCAGGCGTCGTTCGAGCCTCACGACCATCAGCGCCATCAGTGCCGGGGTCACCCAGCTAAAGAACATCAGGTGAGAGTGAGCTCGCCGCACATTGTCGAAGGTCAGCTCGAAGGGCAGCCCGCCGGCGACGAGCCCAAAGCGAAAGAGCGTGCCGGCGAGGGCGGCGATCACAAAGCACGCGAGCGCAGCCTGCCAATACAGGGCCGGCCGGTCTGAGTTCGGCGATGGAGGTCTTCGAGCGGACATCGTGGGGCGGCCTCAGTTTAACGGATAAGTCGCCACCGGTCGACGGCGAGGTGGTGTACCGGGGACAATTAAGTAGCAAGCTATGTTCCAGATCAATGGACACCCCGGGCAGGTCGCTATGGGCGGTTGCCGACCCCAGAGCGGCGAAAAAGATGCGCCCGACGCCGATTTTTGCGCAAAATATGCACCTCGCCCCCGCCGCCGAGGTAGGGCAGAGGGCGAAATCCTCGCGTTTGGTGGATGTGAGGCGTGTTTTTTGCGGCTCGGCGGCGATCTTGCAAAGCACACCACTAGCAAGCCAAGGGCCACCGGTGTCGCTCACCGGGATTGTTGACCCCAGCCAAACGTTTTTTCGAAGACCACACGATTCTCGCAGCTCGAACGCGTTACGGAGATAGAGTATGCAGGCGAAAAAAAAGGCCCGGACCGACGAGGCCGCACTCGTGGAGACGTCCGTCGAAGTCGATATTGATTTGCTCAGAAAATATAACGTCGCCGGCCCTCGCTACACCTCCTATCCGACCGCGCTTCACTTCGATGAGGAGGTCGACGCCGAGGTGATCGAGGGGCGGCTAGCCGAGCAGAACGAGCGCGAGCGGCCGATGTCGCTATATTTTCACCTGCCGTTTTGCCGCAGCCTGTGTTGGTATTGCGCGTGTACGAAGATCATCACCGGCGACCGCTCCCAGAGCGCGGAATACCTAAAGCTGCTCGACGCCGAGATGACCCGTCGCGATGCGTTGACCTCCGGGCGGCGCGTGGTGCAGATGCATTTTGGTGGCGGCACCCCCACCTATATGAGCGTCGAGGAGATCGGCGAGCTCGGTGAGATGATTCACTCGCATTTCGACTTCGATGAGAACGCCGAGATCAGCGTCGAG
>CAYLTX010000236.1:0-8283 GCA_964386725.1 uncultured Bradymonadales bacterium
AGACCCTGGGGAGGTGCCGGCGAAGCCGGCGGAGGGGTACCCCAAAAAGCAACCAGACTTCAAACTCATCAAGCCCCAACAACACCCTCAACCAAAGCATCCCTATAAAACGCCGCCCGGAAAACCGAGCCGGTCTTCCACAGCCGAGCGATCGCCTCGAGGGCGGCGTCGGTGCCGATGGCGGCGAGCCGGCGGGTGCAGTCGAGGCCGAGCGGGCCTTCGAGGTGGGCGTGCTCCTCGAGGGCGGCGATGGCCTGAGCTTCGTCGCCGTTGCGGCCGAAGGCCAAGGCCGCCTCGATGGCGTCGGCCTGCCCGAGGCGCGACGCCTCGCGCCGGGCGGCTTCGCGATCCAGCGGGACCATGAGCTGGCGGGCGGCCAGGCGCACCGCGCGCGAGCTGCTGTCCATGAACTCTTCGACCCACGCCTCGGCGTGCTCTTTGAACGTATCGGCGTCGTGGTCGACCAGCCCGCGCAGGTCGCTGAGCGTGCGCACCACGCCCAGCACGGAGGCTTCGGGGAGCTCGTCGAGCCCGCTGACCGCCTCGAGCAACGCGCCCGAGGCTTCCAGATCGAGCGCGTCGTCGTAGGTCGCCGACAACGGCAGCCCGGGGATGCCCGGCGAATGAATATCGAAGGAGATCAGCCGTTCGTGGGCGGCGACCTGCGCGCCCAATAGTCCCAAGTCGTCATCGGGGGCCACCGCGACCGCAAAGCCCAGGTGCAGACCCGTGGCCAGCGGCTCCCACTCGTCGGGATCGGCGTCCGGCTCGACGGTGAGCAGATCGATGAGCTGGCGCGCCTCTTGCTCATCGGGCTCCTCGAAGCCGATCCCGGCGGCGGCGCTGACCGCCAAGAAGCTGGCCAATTCGATCGCCGGGTCTTCGGCGGCTTCCAAGATCCCCAGCACCTCGAGCCACTCGGTGGGCCCGTAGACCTGCAGGAAGTCGGCGACCATCGGAAGATCGCGCAGCCAGTCGGCCTCGGCGTCGCCGGCGAGCATCCGCCGCGCGTAGCCCTTCGGGTCGAGCACCGCGTAGAGCCCGTCGATGCGGGCGCGCTCGAAGTCGACGTCTTCGACCTCCGAGAGCTCGTCTTGCCAGTCGGTGAAGGCATCGCGCAGCTCGATGGCCACGTCGATGGAGGCGGCGCGCAGAACCTCGAGGGCGTCTTCGACCACCTCGCACTCTTCGAGCCAGTCGGCGACTTCCTCGGGGCGGGCGACCGCCAAAATCAGCGCGGCGGCGCGGCGCGAGGCGTCGTGGTCGAGCAAGTCGATCAGCGCCGGGCTATCCCAGACGACCCCGGCTCGCGCCAGCACCTCGGCGAGGGTGGCCGCCTCGCCGTCGGCCAGGCCGGCGTCAATAAACGCCTCGACCTCCTCGGATTCGCTCGATACCCAGGCGATCTTACCCAGTGCGTCGGCCATCTCGAAGTCGACCCCGCTCGCCCACTGCCCGCGCACCTCCTCGGAGGGCGCCAGCGCAAAGAGCGCGGCGACCAACTCGGAGGCGTCCTCGGCGATGATCGCCCCGAAATCGGCGTCCACCGGCTCGGCGGTAGCCACGTGGCGTTTTAGCTCGGCGATTAGCTCATTTTTGACGTCACTCATTTGGGCATGCTCCCTGTGACTGTTGTTGTTGGCCGGGAATCGACTGGGTTGCGACAGAAATGCCTCGCAAGAACACCTGCGTCATAGCGCATCCGCGCCGCGCTTCCAAACCGCCCCCTACGGCATACACGACCGATTTTCGCCGCCATTTTGGGTCATCGCCTCATTCTGGTACCCTAGCGCCACTGAATAGTGATCACCCTAGAGGCGACGCAAACTGCCGCGATGCGACAGCCGGCGCTGCCCAAAATTCGAAAATATCCCAATAGAATGGGGAGGCCGGCCATGATTCGACGATTGCCAATTCAACTGCTCTTTGCGGCTCTACTGTCGTTCGCGCTGGTCGGCTGCAGCGATGATACGCAGACGGATCCGGGCGATAATGCTCCCGTCGACGAGGCCGATGGCGCGGCTGACGCAGACGGGCCCGATGCGCCCGACTCGAATGATACGGACGAGCCGGACGCCGACGAGGAAGAGGAGGTCGGCGAGCCCGACGCCGAACCCGACGCAGACGACACCGGTGACGCCGAGCCGGACGTGCCCGAGGCGACTTGCGAGGATCATAGCGCCGACTGTGACTTCGACGGGCTGAGTGACTGCGAGGAGGAGCAGATCGGCACCGACCCGTGCAACAGCGACACCGACGGTGACGGGGTCAATGATCTCCAGGAATGGCGCAACGGCTCCGACCCGCGCGTGGCGGATACCGACGGCGACGGCCTCGACGATGGAGAGGAGGCCGACCTCGGCCTCGACCCCACCAAGGAGAGCACCTACGACGACGGCATCATCGATAGCGACCGATGGATCGTCAGCGCCTGCGACAATCCCTCGGCCGAGGACGTCAGCTTCCGCACCCATGGCATCGGCAATTGGCTGCTGGCGTTGCCGCCGGCCTTCAACGCCAACTACACCGAATTGGCGGTCAACGGCGCCGCTATCGCCAACCGCCGGGCGGCGGCGATGTTCGACGATCCCAGCAACGAAGTGGCCGGCTTTTTGATGTCGACCCAGCCTTCGCGCTCCTGGGACGGGCTGATCGCTGATTATATGAGAGCCGCCAGAGCCGTGGGCGAGACCGACCAAGAGACCGACGTCGGCGAGTTCCTCACCCATGATTTCCGGCCGGCGATGATCGGCCGCTTCGTGCTCGAGACCGACTCTCGACGCACCACCAAGGACGTGCGCGAAGAGCTCTTCCAAACGCTGACCCCGTATGCGGGCGAGGTCAGCGGCTTTCCGACGACCAGCGGTGGTGACTACAAAAGATTCCGCGTCTCGATCTCGGTGATCAAACGCGAGTATCAGCACACCCAAGACCACGTGCTGACCTCTCTGGCGATCGCCCCGTTCGATAAATACGAAAACCGCGACCTCGTCCGATTCCGCATGGACGACCTGATCAACACGACCAATATCGCCTCGGCCGAGGATGGCGAGACGATGCGCTGTGACCTCGAGGAGGCCATGGAGGATCCGGGCGCCGACTTCTACTGGATGCTCGACCACTCCGGCTCGATGAACACCATCAACTCGCAGATGGCCACCCTGGCCAACGAATTCTATAACGAGCTCAACAACACCAGCATGGACTGGCGCCTCGGGGTCTCCCAGATGAATCACGCCCAGGGCAGGCTGCGATCGCAGGCGGGCTGGCACACCGACCACAACACCTTCGATCAGGAGGTCCAGCACGTCATCGACCAGGGCGGTGGCTACGAGTGGGGCCTTCAGCACGCCCAAGACGGCATCGAATATATGAAGGGTATCAGCGGCAACCCGCCCGACAATATGAAGATCCGGCCCGATGCTCAGGTCGTGACCATCTGGGTCAGCGACGAGGAGGCCGAGACCATCCAAGATAACCCGCTCGGGGGCGCCACCGGCCAGCAACTGCTGAACAACTTCATCGAGTTCTTCAAGCAACACACCATCGGCTTTGCGGTCGTCGGCGATGGTGAAGGCTGCGGTGATCATGGCGAGGCCTATCAGATCGTGGCCGGCTCCACCGGCGGCTCGCACGCCTCGTTGTGCTCGACCAACCTCCGAGAGATCATCGACGACATCATCCAGACGACCAGCGGGGCGGTCGGCTACGAGTTGCCGGACACGCCCATCTCGAGCTCGCTGCGGGTCAAGGTCGACGACGAATGGGTGCCCAGGAGCCGCGAGAACGGCTTCGATTATTTCGCCCAATTCAACACGATCGCCTTCTTCGGCGACTACCGGCCGGAGCACGTCGACACCCCGGGCCAACCCTCCGATCATATCTCGGTGACGTATCGAACCTTCGTCGATCTCACCAAGAACGAATAAACTCGCCTTTGCGCTCCTAAAAGGCCGGCCGAAGCTGTATTCGGTCGGCCTCTTTATGTTCCCGCTATGAAGATCTTGGTCCTGGAGGCTCTCTCCGTGCCCTCATAGCGGCCGCTAGAGCCCCACGGACACACTCCTATCACTGGAAAGTTGCTTGAATTTGCTTTAGTCGCCCAACTCCTTTATTTTCGTGCCGACGAGACGCCACCACCTAATTTATCGATTCAGCTTTGGACTGCGCACGAGAAGGTGGATAGGTGCATATAAATTTAATGCAGCTGCAGCGGGAGCCGTGACCATGATGATACGCCGATTAGCGATTGCCCTCTTAGTGATCTCATTGGGGGCGGCGGGTTGTGGCGATGATAATGCCTCCAACAACGGCAATAATGACCAGCCGAACCCTACCGCTGATGCCGAGGACGACACCTCCGATGCCGGCACTCCGGATGCCACCGACGAGGACGGTGGCGGACCCGACGACGCCGGGGATACCGGTGCGGTCGACGACGCCGGGGACGCCGATCGCGTCGACGACGCCGGGGACGCCGAGCCCGACGAGCAAGATGCGGACGGCGGCGAGCCGGGCCCGACCTGCGAAGAGGGCGACGAAGCCGATTGCGACTACGACGGCCTGCTCGACTGCGAAGAAGAGCAGATCGGCACCGATCCGTGCAATCACGACACCGACGGTGACGGCCTCAACGACATGCAGGAGCTGCTCGAGGACAGCGACCCACAAGTAGTGGATACCGACGGTGACGGCGTCGACGACGGAAAAGAGGTCGAGCTGGGCCTCGACCCCACCAAGGAATCGTCGTTCAACGACGGCATCCCCGACGGCGATCGCTGGGTGGTCACCGCCTGCGACGATCCGTCGGCCGAACCGATCAACTTTCGCAGCCACGACGACGCCAACTGGCGAGTTGCGCTGCCCCCGGCATTCAACGCCAATTATAACGAACTGACCGTCGCCGGCGCCACGAATACCAACCGACGCGCGGCGGCCATGTACGACGACCCCAGCAACGAGGTCGCCGGCTACCTGATGTCGACCCAACCGGCCACCTCTGAGCAAAACCCCAATGACGTTCTGGGCTCGTACCGCAGCCACATCACCTCGCTCGGCTCCATCGAGCAGGACGCGATCGGCGGTGATTTCATCACCCACGCCTATGAGCGCGCCGCCATCGGGCGTTACCTCGTGCAGACCGGCACCGAACGCACCGTCAAGGACGTGCGCGAGAGCCTGTTCAAGGCGATGACCCCCTACGAGGCCGACGTCAGCGGCTACCCGTCGACCAGCGGCGCGCCCTACGATGAATTCCGCATCTTCGTGTCGGTCATCTACCGCGAGGACGACTCGGGCGAAAAGCAGGTGCTCACCTCGGTGGCGATCGCACCGGCCAGAAAATACGACAACCGCGACCGGGTCAAATTCCGCATGGATGACCTGACCAACACCACCAATATCGCGCCGGCCTCCAGCGGCGACCTGCTTCGCTGCGACGTCTTCGAGCCCAAGGAGAATACCAAGGCCGACTTCTACTGGGTGCTCGACCAATCCGGCTCGATGTACTCACACTTCAACCGCATGGTCGCGGTGGCCAACGAATTTTATAACGAGCTGACCAACACCGGCTTGGACTACCGTCTCGGCGTCACCCACATGACCAAGGCCAACGAGGGCAAGCTGCGCTCGGTGGGCTGGCATACCGATCTCAACACGTTCACCGACGAGGTCGACTACATCACCAACTGCCCCAGCTCGGTCTGCGACGGAGGCCTGGAATACGGCATCTTCTCGGCCTACAAGGGCATCGAGTATATGAAGGGCATCAACGGCAGCGCGCCGAATAACCAGCAGATTCGCCCCGACGCCCAGTTGATCACCATCTTCTTGAGTGACGAGGAAGACCAGGACTTCCAGAACAACTCGTTGAACGGTACCACCGGCCAGCAGATGCTCAATAACTACGTCAACTTCTTCACCCAGCACTCGATCAGCTTTGCGATCGTCGGTAACGGCAGCGGCTGCGGTACTCACGACGGCGAGGCCTACAAGCTCGTGGCCCAGGCCACCGGCGGCGGCCACGCCTCGCTATGCGCCACCGACATCTCCGAGACCATCGAGGATATCATCTACGCGACCAGCGGCTCGACCGGCTATGAGCTGCCGGATACGCCCATCTCGAGCTCACTTCGCGTCTACGTCAACGGCGAGTGGGTGCCCAGAAGCCGCGAGAATGGCTTCGACTACTTCGCCCAGAGCAACGCCATCGCGTTCTTCGGCGATTACCAGCCGGAGCTGCCCGAAAACGAAGGCGACGCTCCCGACTATTTGTCGATCTCTTATGAGACCTTCCTGGACCGCTCCAAGGAAGAGGCGCAGGCTGACGAGGACTGAGCGGAAACACCGGCTGAGTCAACATATCGAGAAGTGGCAAAAAGGCCGGTGGGGAGGCACTCCCACCGGCCTTTTGAGCTTTCTGGCGGTCGCTGCTCGCGTGCCTGAACAGCCCATTATAGCGATATGAGGCATGTTTGATTTCATAAACACAATCACTTATCTTTCAGCGTCTCTCGCGACGGGCATCGCCATTGATGGCTGCTTGTTCGTTTGCACCAAAATTCATAGGGCCCGAATCATGAAGTTTCGAAGACTCTTTGCAGCGTTACTGCTCGTATCGGTCAGCCTCGCCGGTTGTAGCGACGATACCGACACGACGAATAACTCCACCACCGAGAGGGACGGTGGCGCCGACACGGAACTAGTGGACGCCAGCGACGCCTCCGACACGATTGCGCTGGACGCCGACGAGGCTGACGGTGCGGCCGACGCCGACGACGGCGACGATGAAGATGCTGACGGCGGCGACGATGAAGACGTCGACGGCGGCGGCGATGAAGACGCCGACGACGACGCTGGAGACGTCACTGCCGGCCCGACCTGCGAAGAGGGCGACGAGGCTGATTGCGACTACGACGGCCTGCTCGACTGCGAGGAAGAGCAGATCGGCACCGACCCGTGCAACCACGACACCGACGGCGACGGCCTCAACGACATGCAGGAGCTGATCGAGGGCAGCGACCCTCTGGAGGCAGATACCGACGGTGACGGCGTCGACGACGGAAAAGAGGTCGAGCTGGGCCTCGACCCCACCAAGGAATCGTCGTTCAACGACGGCATCCCCGACGGCGACCGCTGGGTGGTCACTGCCTGCGACGATCCGTCGGGCGAGCAGATCAACTTCCGCGCCCAGAACGACGCCAACTGGCGAATTGCGCTGCCCCCGGCGTTCAACACCAACCATTCGGAGCTGACCGTCCAAGGGGCCGATAATACGAACCGGCGCGCGGCCTCCATGTACGACGACCCCAGCAACGAGGTCGCCGGCTACCTGGTGTCGACCCAACCCGAGACATCTCAGCGAAGCCCCAACGACATTCTCAACGACCACCGCGCCAGCGTCGGCACGCTGGGCAGCGAGATTCAGGGTCTGGTCGGCGGTGAGTTCATCACCCACGACTACCGACGCGCCGCCATCGGACGCTTTCTGATCGAGACCAACTCCGCCCAAACCGTCCAAGAAGTACGCGAGAGCCTGTTCAAGGCGATGACCCCCTACGAGGCCGACGTCAGCGACTACCCGTCGACCAGCGGTGCGACCTATAATGACTTCCGCATCTTCGTGTCGGTCATCTATCGCGAATACGACTCCGGCGAGAAGCAGGTGCTCACCTCGGTGGCGATCGCGCCGGCCGACAAATACGACAACCGCGACCGGGTCAAATTCCGCATGGATGACCTGACCAACACCACCAATATCGCGTCGGCGGGCGACGGCGACCTGCTTCGCTGCGACCTGTTCGAGCCCAAAGAGAATACCAAGGCTGACTTCTACTGGGTGCTCGACCAGTCCGGCTCGATGAGCGACGACTACGGCCGGGTGCGCAACGTGGCCAACGAATTCTTCAACGAGCTCAACAACACCGGCTTGGACTACCGACTGGGCGTGACCACGATGGACGAAGACTACTTCGGCCACGTGCGCAGCGGGGTGGGCTGGCACACCGATCTGAACACCTTTTTGGACGAGATCGACGAGGTCGAAAACGGCGGCTACGATTGCTGCGCCGAGTACGGTCTCAAAGCCGCCCAAGACGGCATCGAGTATATGAAGGGCATCAGCGGCAGCGCCTCGAACGACCAGAAGATCCGCCCCGACGCCCAGCTGGTCACCATCTGGATGTCCGACGAGGAGGCGCAGACCTTCCAGAACAACTCGCTATCCGGCGCCACCGGCCAGCAGATGCTCAATAACTACGTCAACTTCTTCACCCAGCACTCGAT
>CAYLTX010000237.1:0-8276 GCA_964386725.1 uncultured Bradymonadales bacterium
ACTGCAGGGGTTCAGGGGTCCAGGGGTCCGGGGGTCCAGGAACTGCGGTACTGCAGGGGTTCAGGGGGCCAGGGGTTCAGGGGTCGGGCCTGAAACAGAAACGCCCCTGGACCACCGGGAAAGGGGTGCAGGGGCGTTGCCGAGTCTTTCGGAGCAGGAGCTGCGCCTTATTCGGCGGCTGCTTGCTCTTCGACGGGGATGACCGAGATCACTTTGCGTCCGCCGGCGACGTTGCGAAAGTGGACCTGGCCCTTCTTCTTGGCGAAGATGGTGTAGTCCTTGCCCAGACCGACGTTGAGGCCGGGGTGGAATTTGGTGCCACACTGGCGCACGATGATGGCGCCGGGCTTGACGGTTTCTCCGCCGTAGGCTTTGACGCCGCGATATTGCGGGTTCGAGTCGCGGCCGTTGCGAGTACTACCCTGACCTTTTTTATGAGCCATTTGTTTGCTCCGTGTTCTGTATCAATCTGAGCGCTCACGCCACAGCGACAATCAGCTTATTACGAGCTGACGTCGGTGATGCGAATACGCGTATAGGGCTGACGATGGCCGTGCTTACGGCGGTACTTCTTGCGACGCTTCTTTTTGAAGACGATCTTTTTGCGGTCGCGGCCGGTCTGGACGACCGTGGCGGTGACGCTGGCGCCTTCGACGCGGGGCTGACCGATGGTCAGGTCGTCGCCGCTTCCCACGGCGAGCACCTCTTCAAAGGTAACCTCACCGCCGACTTCGGCATCCGCAAGCTTCTCGACGTTAAATTCGTCGCCGGGCTGGACGCGGTACTGTTTTCCACCGGTTTTGATCACTGCGTGCATGACTGCGCTCCTCGAAATTGATCTGCCTGCAAATCTATATTTGCAAAGCTTGTATCGGCAAAGCTAGGGGCCGGGACGTCAGCGCTTGGCTAAACGGGCGCGGCCTATCGCAAATTCCTCATTCAAACCATCTGGCAGGGGCCCCACGCACAAGCGCGAGGACCGGGCAGAAGGACGCCAGACCCTACACATGGTCTGGCGGGGTGTCAAGGTGGGCTCGGCGTTCTATCCCTCCCTTTCCAATAGCTCGGCGATATAATCCTCGCCGCGATCGACGCCGCGCAGCCAGAAGTGTGCCTTCAAGATCTCGCGCTCGCGTGCGTCGAGCTCGCCCTCGCGTCCCAGGTGGTCGATGCGCCAGCGGCGCACGTGGTACAGGCTCAGCGCCGCGGCCACCGAGATATTGAAGCTCTGCGTAAAACCGGACATCGGGATAATGCAGCGCATGTCGGCCTCGGCCAAGACCTCGTCGCTGACACCTTCGCGCTCGTTGCCGAGCACCAGCGCGGTGGGCTTGGAGAAGTCGATGTCGGCCATCGGCCGCGCCGCCTCCAGGTGAGTGGCGCAGACCTGGTAGCCGCGCTCCTTCAGAGATCGCACGCACGCGGCGGGTTGATCCCATCGCTTCACGTCGACCCACTTCTCGGCGCCCTGCGTGATGCGGTTGGCGGCCTTGAACTTCTCCTGGGTCTCGATCAGGTGCACCGGCTGGACACCCAGGCCCTCGCAGGTTCGGATGACCGCCGAGACGTTGCCCAGATCATAAGGCCCGTCGAAGACGCAGGCGATCTCGCAGGTGCGCCCGGCGACGACCTCGTCGATGCGCGCGCGGCGGCGCTCGGTCAGCCGGGGCTCGAGCAGCTCGAAGATCTGCTCCGGGGTGAGCCTGTGGCCGCCGATATCGAGGTGCGGCGGGTGCGGAAAGCGGGGGTTGAGTGCGTCGGTCATAATCTGTGCGGACAAATAGGGTGCGGAAAACGCTGCAATGATCTCATACGTTAGTTCAAGGGTAATTTGAATCGTAGTTCCCACCCAACAACCCGAAACGGTCCTAAACCCTAACTCAAATCGTAGTTCGCGCCGCTGTTCAGGCGCCCCAAATAGAAGATCTCACAGAAGCCGAGCATCCTCTATTTGAGGCGACGTCAAACGGCGACGTCGCGGAACTGCAATTTGGGTTGGGCGCTAGAGGCATATGTGATTGCTGAGGGTTCGTTGGGAAGATTTCACAGCAACCGAGCATCCTCTATTTGAGGCGACGTCAAACGGCGACGTCGCGGTACTGCAATTTTAGTTAGGCCTAATCACCGGATGCGCTTGTTGAGGCTCAGATGGGCTCGCCCACCTGACACGCCTGCGCTGTTCCGCTATGCTACGGGTGTTATGCATAATGAAATTTTTGACCTTCGATCCTCCGGTATTGTCATGCCTAAATATTTTTCGAGCCGTCTACTTCCGTTTCTGGTCGCTTTGTCGATGACGTGCGCAGTCGCCGCCGGCTGCAGCGACGATGATTCGGGCACCAATAATAGCACGCAGACTCAGGAGTGTGCGCCCGGCAAGACCTTCAATAGGGTCACCGGCGAGTGCGAGGCCCGAAGCGGCGATCCCGACGTCGGCGGGCAAGAGGACGCCGGCGTTGAAGATTCCGGCGGCATCGAAGACGCCGGCCCCGAGGACACCGGCCCCACCGATAGCGGGCCGGCCGAGGACGTCGTCGAGCGCTGCGATCCGGACGAGGACAGCGACAACGACGGGCTGACCAACGACTGCGAATGTGAACTCGGCACCCATCCCTTCCAAGAGGATACCGACGGCGACGGCCTGCTCGATGGCGAGGAGGACGCCGACCAGAATTGCCAGTTGGACCCCGGCGAGACCGACCCGCGCGAGGCGGACACCGACCTGGACGGCCTCGATGACGGCGATGAGATCGCCGAGGGCACCGATCCGCTGCTCCAGGACACCGACGGTGACGGCGTGCCCGACGGCGCCGAGGTCGACTCGGGCTGCATGGACCCGCTCGATGAGGACACCGACGGCGACGGCCTGAGCGACGGCGTCGAGGACAGCAACGGCGACGGCGAGATCGGCACCTGCCCCAATCGCCAATACGCGCTCGACTGCGCCCAGGGTGAATCGGACCCTTGCTCCGAGGACACCGACGGTGACGGCACGCTGGACAGCGACGAGGCGCAATATCGTGATTGTCGCCCCGAGGACACCCAGAACCTGGTGCCGCCGGCGTTCATCGAGGACACCTCGGCGGACCTGCGGCTGGCCACTCAACCCAGCGTCGACTCGGAGGCGGCCACGTTCAGCACGGGCAACGCGGTCGCCCACGTCTTCGGCGACAGCCAGCATAATTATACGGGCTTTGTGGCCTCGCTGGAGCCGGCCAACTCCCAGACCAACCCGTCGCTGCTGGCCGACGAGGTGATCTCCAAGGTCCAGGGTGTGTATTCGGGCGCCGCGCGCCGCTCCTCGGGCCGGCAGATCACCGCCCACGACGGCTATAAGGGCGTGGTCGGCTCGGTGGCCGATCTTCCCGCCGGCACCGACTTAGACAGCGCGCGCGACGAGGTGCTCGCGGAGCTGGCCGGAGTGAGCGTCGCCGATATGAGCCACTCGCTGTCGGATAGCTATCCGGGCGATGCCAACGACACGACGCTCTTCGTCTACGAGGTCCTCAGCCGCTCGCAGTCTCAATATATCGTCGTCGGCGCGTTTGTGACGCTGACCGACTATAAAGATGACACCGCCGAGACGGGCTTTCGCGTCGACGATCTGACCGGGGGGCCGTCGCTGGCGGGCATGAGTGACACGCTCGTCGAAGATTGCGTCTCCTATGAGGTCACCACCGAGCCCGAAGTCGACGTGATCATCTCACTGGACGCCTCCGGCTCGATGGGCGACGAGCAAGACGCGCTGTCGGGCTTCGCCACCGAATTCACCAACCTGCTCAATGGCGCCAACGTCGATTGGCGCGTGGGCGTGACCGGCGTCGATTGCGCGGGGATCAAAGACGACACCGATCTCTCCCAGGAGTATCGCGACCTGTGGCCGGCCTCGAGCTTTACGGGGGTTTGTCCGTCGATGATCATTCAGTCCGGCGGCAACGGTAAGCTCGTCGGCGGTGACTTTACGACCGATCCGGCGACGATCTCGTCGCGTCTGGACCAGGTCGACACCGGCGCCTCCGAATTCACTATGACCATGGGCGTCGCCGCCATCGACCGGGCGCTTCCGCGCACCGACGGCGACCCCGCCAAGATTCGCGAGGACGCGGCGGTCGTGCTGGTCACGGTGACCGACGAGTCCGACCAGTATTTCAAGGAGAAGCTCGACTTCATCGGCGGCACCGACCTGACGCTGACCCCCAGCCAGCAGACCACGCTGGAGGCCGAGACCCAGCCGTGGGTCGATTATTTGCTCCAGGAGAGCGTCGGCGCGACCGTCTTCGGGCTTTATTGGCCCCCCGGCGAGCAATGCGGCACCGGCAGGAATGTCGCCCACGACATCGCCGAGGTAGTCAACGAGACCGGCGGAAACGGCGGCTCGGTCTGCCAGACCGACATCACCAATACGCTGGCCGGCATCGCCGACGCCACCGCGGGCATCGCCTCCGGGCTGCGCATCCGCGGCACCGCCGCACCGCAGACGCTGCAGGTCAAACACGCCGTGGTGTCCACCGGCAATATCGAGGAGATGGACCGCAGCCGCGAAGACGGCTTCGACTACGACGCCATCGTCAACCGGATCGCCTTCCGCGGGCCCAACCCGCCCCAGACCAACGACCGCGTGGTCATCCCGTATCTGCGCTGGGATAATTCAGTGACCGGCTGCACGGTCGACGCCGATTGCCCGCAGGAGCAGAAGCAAATCTGCGTCGATGGCGAGTGTTTGTGATGGGTGGTGAGAGAGTGAGAGAGTGAGAAAGTGAGAGAGTGAGAAAGTGAGAGGCTGTAAATGCCCATAAAAAAGCCGCCCCGGCTCCGAAAGCGGAGCCGGGGCGGCCTTTTTGCGTTTGTGCGGCCCTCATCGAGGCGGCCGCACTCGGTGGGAGTCGACGTCAGGGCAGGGTGTAGCCCGGGCGCAGCGAGAACTCGAGGGTGTGGGAGTCGTACTCGCCTCCGACTTCGTAGCCGAAGTAATACGAGCCGGCGGGGAGCGAATAATCTTCGAATTCGCCGCTAAACTCGCTCTCGAGCTCTTGGCCTTCGGAGTCGTACAACGTCATATCGTCGTACTCGTCGAGCATGCCGCCGGACAGGATGACCGGCTCGTCGAAGGTCACTCGGTAGAAGACGATCTCGCCTTCGAGGTAGGTGCCGTCGTTCGTATAGACAAGTTCACCGTCGCTGGCGTTGCCCATGTCGATCGGTTCGAGGGCCTCGAGGGTGATCGTCTGTGTGGTGCTATTGCTGAAGGCACCGTTTTCGGCCGATAGGTAGCGCATGCCACCTCCGTCGCGCATGCTATTGATGTAGTCCTCGGGCTCCCATCCGAAGAGTCCGCCCTCGGAGGTGGCCGGCGCGTCTTCTTCGAGGAGCATCGAGCCGTCGGCTCCATAGAGGATGAAGTCGGTGTCGTTCTCCTGGTCGTTGTCGTGGGTGATGCGCACGCCGTATCCGTCGGGGATCTCGAAGGAGTAGTACGCGAAGGCGTCCTCGTTGAGGACGATCGGCGAGGAGGTCAGTGCCGTGCCGTCGGTGGGCAGGGGGCCCAGATCTTCGGCCTCTTCGGCTTCGAGTTCGAAGCTGATGTCGGTTAGATCCTCGGTGGCTTCGGCGATGATGAGATACGTGCCGCCGGAGCTGACCACGAACGGACGGTCGGCGCTCGAGTCCGAAAGGGCGTCCTGGAAGGACGTGTCCAGTTGGGTCGAGCCGTCGGGTCCGCGCACGACCATGCCCATCTCCTCGGCCTCGGCGTTGTCGTGGGCGACGGTGACCTTCTGGCCGGCGACCGTGTCGAACGTGGCCGTGATGACCTCGTCCTCCATGAGATCGTTCGGGACTGAGTGCGTCACGGCGTTGTCCGCGTCCACCGTGCCGAGGTCGAAGTCGGGGGTGAACGATTCGAGTGTCAGAACATCCTCGTCCATCGTCTCGCCATCGGAGACCATTTCCACGATATAGGTGCCGTCACTCGCGGCGCGCACACGGGCCGTATCCGCCGAATTATTCGACTGCGGCCAGAAGCTGGAGTCTTCGTAGACCAGCTCACCGGTGGCGGCGTCGCGGACGTACAATTCCATGGGACGGGTGTTCAGGTTGTCGTGCTGGAGGCTGAACATTTGCCCGTCGGTGACGTCCACGCTGAAGTAGCGTGCCTGATTGTTGGTGTAGGCGGTCGGCTCGGTGGTGACCGGGTTGTCCTGCGACGGACTTCCCAGGTCGGTTGGCTCGCTGACCATCGCCTTGACGCGCGTATCCGGCAAGTCGGTGCCGGCGACGACCCTGAGCAAGAAGCGGCCGCCGTCGGGAGCGTAGTGGCTGACGTATTCGGCGGGGGTCGGCAGGTTCATCGACGGCAGGGAGCCGGTGTCGGTGTGCCGCGCTCCGCTGGGGTCGTAGAGCCTGTGGGCGAAGCTGGCGCTCTGGGCCATATTCTGCTGGCCGAATTCAACGACCTCACCGGCGCCCATCTCGAAGGTGTAGAAGTAGACCTCGTCGTCGACCAGATTCTGGCCGCCGGTGGTCACCTCGTCGCCCGGCTCGAGGCTGCCCAGGTCGGTGGGCGGCTGAGCATAGACGCTCAGCTGCGCATCGAGCTCGTCGTCGGTGGCGTTGGTGAACTCGACGGTGTAGGTGCCCGTGCGTGGGGCGGTCACGCGCAACTCTTCGCCGTTGTTCAGGCTCGAGGACTCATAGATCTCGCGGTCTTCTTCGTCGGTGACGACCACGTCCAGATCGGCGTCTTCGCCGTTGGTCTGAGAGACGGTCAACATGTCGAATCGGGTCGCGGAGACCTCGACGGACTGACTCGCCTCGGCGGCGAGGGTCGGCGCGTCGTGGGCTCCGATCTCGGCGATCTCGATATTATAGTCCAGCGAGGCGCCGTCGGCCGAGCGCCAGTCGAAGAGCAATTGCAGCGCGCCGTCTTCAGGCGCGTCGACGACATATTGATTCTTGAGGCCGAGCTGCTGGCTCGCGCGCATCATCGGAGTGTCGTCCCAGCTCTGGAAGAGGGCGTCGGCGTCGGTGCCGAGGCTCTCGACGCTGAGCATCAGCACAGCGCCGGAGTCGACGCCGCTGAGTTCGATCAGGTTGTCCTGCAGGTCGTCGAGCGAGCCGTTGACCGTCGCGTTGCCGCTGCTCAGGTCCACGTCGGTGGCGTCGGGGCCATCGATGGCCTCGGCCGTACCGACATAGCTCCAGTCCTCGTCGCCGTAAGGGCCGCTGCCGTCCTGGCTGGGCAGAAGCTGTGCGGGGAGCACGGTGACCGTATAGTCGCCGTTTTCCGGTGCGACGATCTTGCGCGCGGTGGAGTCGGCGCCGCCCGCGTAGCTCTCACGCAGGAAGCCGGCGGGGCCCTCGACGACAAAGCCGGGGGTGGGCAATCCGGTCGACTGCACGCTGATCTGGAACCAGTCGCCTGCATTGGCTTCGAAGCTGAAGACGTCGACATCCTGGTCGTCCGAGTCGTCGCCGTCCAAATCGGCAGGCGCGTCGATGGTGCCGGTGAAGACGACTTCCTCATCAGCGTCGGCCAGACCCAGGTCCTGGGCTTGGCCGCCGGTGGCGGGGTCGTTATTCTCGGTCTCTTCGACGTCGGCTTGGCCGGCCAGCTCCTGGGCGGGGCTGACGCAGACGCCGTCGACGATGACGTCACCCTCTTGGCAGGTGGCGTCGGGCAGGCATAGACGGGTGTCCGCGTCGAAGGTGGTGCCCTCGTCGCAGACCTGGTCGGTGGGTACGCAGCGAGTGTTGCCGTCGTCGTCGACCTCCAGGGCCGTGTCGCCCGAGCAGGTCTCGTCGCTGATCACGCAGATATTTTCATTGGGGTCCAGCTCCGTGCCGGCGTTGCACGCCGAGGCCTGAATGACACATTGGCCATCCTCGAGGCTGGTCGGGCCGGTGCACACCGAGTCGTCGGGCACGCAGCGGCCGTCCTCGACGGTGGTGCCTTCGGCGCAGAGATCTTCGACTTCTTCAGCGGGGACGCACTGGCCGTTCTGATCGACGGTGCCGTCGCCGCATTCGAGCTCCTCTCCGCCACAAGCCGCCAAAAGCGCTGCGGCTGCGAGGGCGAGAGTTGTTTTTACGAGCATTCGGTACTTCATTTGCTTCCCTGGTGCTTTAGTACAGTTGGTTGAACTGCTGGTTAACTGCTTTGGTTAACTGCTTTGGTTAACTGCTTTGGTTAACTGCTTTGGTTAACTGCTTTGGTTAACTGCTTTGGTTAACTGCTTTGGTTAACTGCTTTGGTTAACTGCTTTGGTTAACTGCTTTGG
>CAYLTX010000238.1:0-8274 GCA_964386725.1 uncultured Bradymonadales bacterium
CTGGATTTGGCTGATGCGCGCGTGGATGTCTTCCTTGGCGCCTTTGCCGCCGACCAGAGTCGTCGAATCCTTGGTGATCGTGACGCTGTCGGCCGTTCCCAAGTCCTTGAGCGTGGTGTTCTCGAGCTGCATGCCGCGCTCTTCGCTGATGACCTGTCCGCCGGTGAGCATGGCGAGGTCTTCGAGCATTTGCTTGCGGCGGTCGCCGAAGCCCGGCGCCTTGACCGCAGCGACGTTGAGCACGCCGCGAAGCTTGTTGACCACCAGCGTGGCCAGGGCTTCGCCTTCGATGTCCTCGGCGATGATCATCAGGGGCTTGTTACCCTGCTGATGCACCTGCTCGAGCACGGGGAGCAGATCCTTCATCGTCCCGATCTTCTTGTCGAACATCAGGATGAAGGGATCTTCGAGGTTGACCTCCATGCGCTCGCTGTCGGTGACGAAGTACGGCGACAGATAGCCGCGGTCGAACTGCATACCCTCGACGAAGTCGAGCTCGTCGTGCAGGCCTTTGGCCTCTTCGACGGTGATCACGCCGGACTCGCCAACTTTTTCCATGGCGTCGGCGATCAACGAGCCGATGTGCTCGTCGTTATTGGCCGAGATCGTACCCACCTGGGCGATCTTGGCGCGATCTTGGGTCTTGATGCTCTGCTCGCCGATGCTGGCGACGATGGCGCTGACGGCCTTGTCGATGCCGCGCTTGATGCTCATCGGGTCGTGGCCGGCGGCCACGAGCTTGGAGCCCTCGCGGAAGATGGCCTGGGCGAGCACGGTGGCGGTGGTGGTACCGTCGCCGGCGGTGTCCGAGGTCTTGGCGCTGACCTCTTTGACCATCTGGGCGCCCATATTCTGGAACTTGTCGTCGAGCTCGATCTCTTTGGCGACCGTCACACCGTCTTTGGTGATCGTCGGGGCGCCGAAGCTCTTGTCGAGGACGACGTTGCGGCCACGCGGGCCGAGCGTCACACGCACGGCGTTAGCCAGGGTGTTGACGCCTTTGAGAATGCGCTGGCGAGCGCGGGTGTCGAAAATAATCTCTTTAGCTGCCATTCTTTATGCTCCTTGCGATGTCGGACTATTAGAAATGTCACGTAAAATGCGCCCGGCGGGCAGGCCCAAGCGGTGGCCCCGACCGACTGCGGCGCAGCCGTTCGATTTAGTCTTCAATGACCGCCAGGATCTCGTCCTCGCGCAGGATCAGGTGCTCTTCACCTTTGATGGTGATCTCGGTGCCGGCATACTTGCCGAACAGGATCTTGTCGCCTTCCTGGACCTGCATGGGGGCGTTTTCACCGGCGTCGGTAAGCTTTCCGGGGCCTACCGAACGCACGAGGCCTTCGAGCGGCTTTTCTTTGGCGGTTTCGGGGATGATGATTCCGCCGGCACTCTTCTCGTCGCTCTGGACACGCTGGACCAGAACCCGGTCATAAAGTGGTTTGACGTTCATAAAATGTCCTCCGTACGTTCGCACATGAATGGAAAACGGACTTACTCAAATACATTATGGATGCTGCGCGGCCTCCCAGCGAAGCCGCCTCGATTGGCGAGTGGCGCTGGGGTTGTTGCCGCGTTAGCACTCTCGGGTGGAGAGTGCTAACTACGGCGGATATATAGCGTCCCGCCGTTGAAAGTCAAGGCGTTCACCGCAATTTTTTGGTGACGCGGGAAAGACCGTCGTTGGCGAGTCATTTCACCGAGTTGACTGACGATCGGCGAAGGCGGTCGCGCTGCATGTCGATCGGCGCCAACTCTTAACACGGCCGCGTCGAGGTCAAGCTGCAGAGGCTAGATTCTTTGCCGAACACGGCAAGGAGGGCGTGGGGGCGCTCTTGACTGGCCTGTGGGGGGCACTATGATCGGAGGTAGGTCCACTCCCTCGAGCACCTTTCGTTCGGACCACCAGAGGATCAAAGAGTTCCAATAAGCCCCCCTCCAGAGGTTGAAGGCCTCCTATGACCGAAGTTCCTCAATCAGCACACCAGACTGAACACGAAGATGTCCTGAACGCCCTCGCCGCTCGCGTTCATCGCGGGGCACGCGCCCTCGCCCGCCAGCCGTCATCAGCCAAAGACGACGCCCTCAGACAAATCGCAGCCGCGCTGCGCGCGCGCACCGCTGCGATCCTCGAGGCCAACCGCCGCGACGTCGAAGCCGGCCAGGAAAAGGGCCTGGAGGATGCGTTTTTGGACCGCCTGCGCCTGGACGCCGGGCGCATCGACAAGATGGCCTCGGCGGTCGAAGAAATTGTCGGGCTGTCCGATCCGGTCGGCCGGGTCGACAAGACGTGGGTGCGACCCAACGGGCTGCGGGTGGGCCGCCGGCGCATTCCCCTGGGCGTGGTCGGGATCATCTACGAGTCCCGGCCCAACGTGACCAGTGATGCAGCGGCGCTGTGTTTGAAGAGCGGCAACGGGGTCATCCTCAAAGGTGGCAGCGACGCCTTCCAATCCAACCGGGCGGTCTTCGAGGCTATCCAGGCGGGCTTGGCGGCCAGCGAACTCGACGAGGCGGCCACCCAAGCGGTGGGCTTCGTAGACACCACCGACCGCGGGGCGGTCCGAGCGATGCTCGGCCTGGATCGCTTTATCGATGTGATCATCCCGCGCGGCGGAAAGGGGCTGATCCGCTTCGTCAGCGAACACTCGCGTATCCCGGTGATCAAACACGACGAGGGCGTCTGCCATGTGGTCGTCGACGGTTCGGCTCGCGCCGACGTGGTCGACGACATCGTGCTCAACGCCAAAACCCAGCGCCCCGGGGTGTGCAACGCCCTGGAGACCCTTTTGGTGCTCGACAACGCCGTCGATATCCACCTGGCCCGCGTGCTCGAGCATCTCTGCGAAGCCGGGGTCAAACTGCACCTATGCGAACGCGCCGGGCAGATGGCTCGACAAGCCGGCCTCGATGCCTCCCAGATATCGGCCGCCGATGAGCAGGCCTATCACGCCGAATACCTGTCGCTCGAACTCGCCGTGCGCGTGGTCGACGACCTGTCGCAGGCCATCGAGCACATCGACACGTACGGCTCGCGACATACCGAGTCATTGCTCACCGAGGACTATACCCAGAGTGAGCGATTCCAGAGTGAGGTTGACAGTTCGGTCGTCATGATCAACGCCTCGACGCGCTTTGCCGATGGCAACCAGCTAGGTCTGGGCGCCGAGATCGGTATCAGCACCACCAGGATGCACGCCTACGGACCGATGGGCATCGACGAGCTGACCACCACCAAATTCGTCGTGCTCGGCACCGGGCAGATCAGACAATGAGCACCGTCATGAACGCAGCGTCACACATCGACATCCCCACCCACATCCACGCAGGAGACGAATGAGTAACGACACACGCCCTTCGGGCTCCGAAGAACCCAGCAACCCCGATATCTACGCGCTCAACGCCGACGAGGTCGACACCGAAACATTGGCTCGCGACATCGCCGGGCTGACGTGGGACCTCAAAGCACTCAACACCCGCGCGGTCGATCTACGCGGTCTGGTGAGCTACACCGACTTTGTGATCGTATGCACGGCCACCTCCGACCGGCACGTCCAGGCGATCGCCAAGCACGTACAGAATAGACTCGGAGAGGCCGGCTATGATCCGATCGGAGTCGAGGGCGTAGAGTCGGGCAAGTGGGCGCTGATCGACTTTGGCGACGCTATCCTGCACATCTTCAACGGTGCGGTGCGCGATGAATACGACCTCGAGCGCATGTGGCCCGACGCGCCGCTTCTGCCGCTCGAAGAGCAACCCGACGACCTCTACGGCCATTTCGAGTTGCAAAAGCTGTAAAGCGGGCTTGGGGCTCGCCTACCTATGATACGGCTCGCCGCGGATGATGCTCATGGCGCGGTAGAGTTGCTCTGCGAGGAACATGCGCGCCATCTCGTGGGGCAGCGTCATCTTGGATAGCGAAAGCCGCCGGTTGCAGCTCTTGCGAAATTTGGGATCGAGGCCGTTGGCGCTGCCAATGAAGAAGCTCACGTAGCGCGTGCCGGTGACCATCCAGTCGTCGACCCAGCGGGCCAATTCGCGGCTGGTGAGTTGCTTTCCGCGCTCGTCGAGCGCCACTTGAATCGCCCCCTCCGAAGCGGCGCTCTCCAGCGACTCGGCCTCCTCGGCCAGCCCCTTGCTCACGTTCCGATCGGTGAGCCGCGATTCGTTGACCTCCATCTCCTCGACGGGCACATAGTGTCCGATCCTCGCCAGATAGTCATCGGTGAGCTCGCGAAAATTCGGGTTCCTGAGTTTACCAACCGCGATCAATTCGAATTTCACCAGAGCACCTCCTGAGTGCCGCCAGAGCGTGATTTCCAAAATGTCACGCAACAGATCCCATAGATCCGCCGAAAACCAAAGGGAGGGGGTCAAAGACCTCTGAACCAATCACTTCTGCTTCGGCCCGGATCCGAATATGAGCCTGCGATCATGTATTGCCAGCGTCACTACACTCGCCCGAGCAGCCACACGCCTTGTCTTGCCGCCAAGGTGCGTGGGCTGCGACAGCTACCTGGACGACGACGGGCTCTGTTGTCGGCGTTGCGCCCATGCCGTCTTTTGTGTCGAAGGGCCGCTGTGCTCGATCTGCGGCGAGCCGCGCCGCCAGGTCGGCCGCGGCTATGCGGGCATCGACGAGCTATGCGCCCGGTGCCTGGAGCGCCGGCCGCATTTCGAGCGGGCGCGGGCGCTGTGGGAGTATACCGGCGTGATCGCCGAGGCGCTCCAGCGAGCGAAATACCAGCGCCACACCTGGGCGCTGCGCAGCATGGCCCTGTCCCTTCGCCCGTGGCTGGGCGCCGAGCTAGAGGCTCTAAGCCTAGAGGGTCGAAGCTTAGGGGACCGTGGCTCGACCGAGCCCCCTGTCGTCACCGTCGTGCCGATGCACGTCAGCGATCTGCGCCGACGCGGCTTCAACGCAGCCGCATTGTTGAGCCGGCTCGCCCTGCCCGGCCATACGGTGCGCGACGAGATACTCGCCAAGGTGCGTCAAACGCCCGCCCAAGCCGGCCTCGGCCGCTTGGACCGCCTCTCGAACATCAGCGGAGCGTTCGCCTGCCCGAGGCCCGACCTCGTCCAGGGACGCCACGTCGTGCTCTTCGACGACGTACTGACCACCGGCGCCACGGCCGGCGAGGCCGCACGCACACTGCGCCGCGCCGGCGCGATCGATGTCCATGTGCTTACTGCGGCGCGATCGGTATCCACTTGAGCGCCATCGCGGGGCGTAGCGGCTTGTAACAGCCATCGGCTTTCGGCTACATTGTGCACCTATTCACGATGTTTAATGACTCATTAGGATGCCGCGATGCGCACATACCTGCTCTCTTCTCAGTATCGGTCCCTCTTATTCGTGCTGATCTTCGTTCTGGGGGGTGGCCTGACCGCGTGCAGTGATGACTCCAGCAGCGGCGGCGATCTCGGCCCGGGCGACTGCGCGGTCGGCGAGCGCTTCAACGAGGTCAACGGCAAGTGTGAGCCGACGCGCGGCGGCAATCACAACAACGACCCGTCTGACGCCGGGGACGACGCGGCCTCCGACGTCGATGATGACGTCTTCGTCCCGCCGGATACCGATTACGATCCAGATGCAGCCAACCAGGTCGATGTCGACGACGACGACCGTTGTACGCCGGGCATCGACAGCGACGACGACGGGTTGACCAACGAATGCGAATGCCGCCTGGGCACCGACCCGAGTAATTCTGATACCGACGGCGACGGCGTACCCGACGGTGAGGAAGACGCCAATCAAAACTGTCGATTCGATCCGGGTGAGAGCGATCCGCGCACCGCCGACACCGACGGCGACGGGCTCGACGACGGCCAGGAGCGCGTCAACGGCACCGACTTTCTCGATCCGGACACCGACGGTGACGGCGTACCCGACGGCGCCGAGGTCGACTCGGGGTGCATGGACCCGCGAAGCGAGCACAGCGACGACGACGGCATCCCCGACGGCGTCGAGGACACCAACGGCGACGGCGAGATCGGCACCTGTCCGGACCGAAACTACGATCCGAGCTGCGCCAATGGCGAGTCCGACCCCTGCTCGAACGACACCGACGGCGACGGCACCCCGGATAACGACGAAGTCCAATACCTGGACTGTCGCCCCGAGGACACCCAGAACTTGACTCAGCCGCAGCTCATCACCAGCAACGGCGGTGACTATCAGTTGGCGGTGCCCAACGCGCTCGACACCGCTCAGGTGAGCGGGTTGAACGGGCCGGCGCATGTCTTCAACGACGGAACGAACGACTTCGCCGGCTTCATCGCCGCCATTTCGGGCAGCCAGTCGACCGTCGAAGCCACGCGCGACGAGATCGTCGGCCAGGTGACCAGCCTGTACAGCGGCTCGGTGCGGCGCTCGACCGGCCGGCGCATCACGACTCACGACGGCTATTCGGCCGCGGTCGGGGCGGTCGTCGAACTCGCCGACGTCACGAATATCTCCGAAGCGCGCGACGACATCCTGGGCGCTCTCGGCTCGGGCACCGCCTCCCACTCGCTGTCGAGTTCGTTTCCGAGCGGAAGCAGCTCCGACCCGCTGCTCTTCGTCTTCGAAGCGGTCCAGCGCTCCGGCTCGGATTATGTGCTCTCGGCGGCCGTGGTCCGCGAGTCCGACTTCGAGGACGACACGGCAGCGACCGGCTACCTGATCGCCGACATCACCGGCGGTGCGGCGATCGCCGAGGCCTCGGAGACGCTCACCGAGCAATGCGTCTCCTACCGGGTTAACACCAACCCCGAGGTCGACTTCATCTGGGTCATCGACGGCTCCGGCTCGATGAACGAGGAGATCAGCCAGGTGCGCGCGTTCGCCGACGACTTCGTCCAGATTTTGCAGGCGAGCAACCTGGACTGGCGCCTGGGTGTGACCACCGGAAGCTGCGACGGCATCGAAGACGACACCGCGATAAGCCAGGAGGTCTCGAGCATCTTCGGCAGCGGTTGGGATAGCAGTTGTCCGTCTCTGCCGTCGTTTCCGGGCATCTCGTTTAGCCCCTACTCCAACGGCAAGCTATGCGACCATAACAACGCCAACTTCACCCGCGACCCGCAGAAGTTCAAAGACTGTGTCCAGACGGTCGCCGATGACGAGTCCGGTGAGCATACGGTGAGCATGGGCCTTGCGGCGATCGATCGGGCACTTCCACGCACGCCGGGCGACCCGGTCAAGATTCGCGAGGACGCCGCGGTGGTGGTCATCTCGGTGACCGACGAATTCGACGAGTACGTCCAATCGGAGATGGGGTGGCCGGAGGCCGGCGACGGCAGTAATCCCCCCCAGGATCCGACCACCGACCCGAACTTCGACTCGGCCGGCCTCGACCAAGTCATCCAGCCGCTGACCGATTATTATCTACGCCCCGAGGTTGGTGCGACGGTCTTCGGCATCCACTGGATTCCCGGCGAGCAATGCTCGACGGCCGCCGAGGCCGCCGTGGGCATCCAGCGGGTGGTCAACACCACCGGCGGGACCTCCGGGAGCATCTGCCAGAGCGATCTGACCGCGACGCTCAGCGAAATCGCCGACGCCTCAGCAGGTATCGCCAGCGGCCTGCGGCTTCGGGGAACCCCGGCCCCGCCATCCGTCGACGTCAATATCGGCCAGGTTTCATCGGGTACTATTGTGGACTGGCCACGTGGTCGAGACGACGGATGGGATTATGATTCCATAGTAAACCGTGTGACTTTCCAAGGCCCCAACCCGCCACAGACCGGCGACCGGGTGGTCATCCCGTATCTGCGATGGGACGGCAGCATTCAGCAGTGTACTGACGACACGGATTGCCCCAGCGAGCAGAAGCTTCGCTGCGTGGACGGAGTATGCTTATGAATGATGAAGGTGAAATAAACGCTGGCCGCACGCTCGTTTGCTATTGTGATAGCTCGGCCGGCAGGTTCGCGATCGTGACCTCGCACCGGCCGAGTCGAGGATGAGAGAGCCGAACAGGCCAAACTGCAGCAGTGCCCAGCGCACCAGCCGCAGGGGACCTATGCCGACCGGCTCTGACTCCACAAGCAGTCGTTCGAGGTACGTCGGCATGAACCCAGCATTACTTCTCAACGCGACCTACGAGCCCTTGAGCATCGTGTCGTGGAAAAAGGCCATCACACTGCTCATCTTGGGTAAGGCCGAGATGATCGAAGCCCAGCAGCGGGTGGTCCGCTCGGCGACGCGCGCGTTTCGCTTGCCGTCGGTGCTGCGCCTTGTGCGCCGGGTCCACGTGCCCAGAAGCCGCGTGCAATTCTCCCGAAGTAACGTCT
>CAYLTX010000239.1:0-8072 GCA_964386725.1 uncultured Bradymonadales bacterium
CATGGGTGAAGTTGTGGCTCGATCCCGAGACTGCAATTTGGTGGGCGTGGGTCTTCTTTCCGCTTTTTTGCGTGATAACGATTGCCGTTGGCCGCCTAGAAGTGCCAACAAGCTGGGCGTCGCGATGGCTAGTCGTGCCGCTTCTCTCCTACGTGCTCGGAACGATTACGCTCTATATTTGCTGGCACAGTCTGTCTCTCTGGCAGCGGGTACCACCATGGACTCTCGATAACCTCGTGCATTGGGCGTTTGTCGGGTTCTTCGCAGCCATGTGGGTGCCAGGCTTTCTTTGGGTGCTAGCCCGTACGTGGTTCATGAAGCGAAGAGCCAAGTAATTGGGCCAACCATGGCTCAGCTGCCATCCTTGTAGGTTGACGCGAATTTTGAAGTTGATTCGCTAACGAAGCCAGCGGCTTTCATCCGCGAGGGTTCATGGAGGCTTCGCTCTTTTTGATCTTCGAAGCGTGGTCCGCGGCGGCAGCGTTCGAATTGTGCCAACACCAATTGTTGCAGGTGCCTCGAACGTGGTTGGTTGTTCAACTGGCGCGCGAGAAGTATCGACAGGATTGGGCCCCATTTCCGCGAAAGCTACTTCGTGAGTACATGCTGTGGCTTTTCGAGATATCTTCGCCGGCTGATATCCACACCCCCCAAATGCGAAGCAACCTAAGCGCTGAAGACCGGGAGTTTCTCTCAGAGTTGTGGCATGCAGGCATTAGCCTGTGAGAATCTCCGAGGATTCATACAAGCACCCACCGACAGAAACTACATTGCACTGACCAAAGCGGAGCCATGGACGGAAGAATTGCGCTGTATTGGGCCGGTCTCTCGAGGCGTTCGAGTTGTTGCGGCGCCCCTCCGCCTCGCGCTGTACAACGCGCTCGGCACCTCCCCATCGCGCAAAAAACGCGCGATAAGGAGGAACTTACAGCCGATCGGCGGCTTGGCTGCATTGCGATCGCATCGCGACCTATCTGCTTTCTGAGGCCACGAAAAGCAACCCCTGCGCGATCTGTCCGAAAGTTCCTCCCTTTGGCGCGCTTTTTTGCGCCAAGGGGAGGTGGTGAGCGCCGTACGCGAACCGGAGGGGTCACCTCAGCAATCATTAAGCCCCAACAAGAAACAAAAAACCCGGCCAAATCGGCCGGGTTTCTCTTAGTCGGAGCGCCCGGATTTGAACCGGGGACCCCTTGCACCCCATGCAAGTGCGCTACCATACTGCGCTACGCTCCGTGATGTGCCTTCGCGGGAGCTTGCTCCCGTTGGGGACGGGTTGTTTAGCCCGTGATTGTGTGTGTGTCAAGCCGTTCGATAAACATCCTTTGGATGGGTGGCATTCCCGAGGAGTTAATCGATGAACTCGGCGTGGAGGGCGAGGGCGGCGAGGTCCTTTTGTTTGGCCTCGACCATCAGGTCGAAGGGGCGGTCGGTGTCGACCTGGGCCATGAGGTCGAGCAGGGTGGTGGCGTCGTCGGGGGCGATGAAGTCGGCGTGGGTGGTTTTGCCGAGGTGGCGGGCGGTGGAGATGTGGAGTTTGGGGGGGCGGTCGGGCCAGCTGAGGTTGACCGCCTCGAGCTTTTGGACCAGCCCGTCTCGCCAGTGCTCGCCGCGGTGGTTGCATTGGTGGTGGAAGATGTCGAAGACGACCGGGCAGGCGATGCGGCGGCTGAGGTCGAGGACTTCGTCGAGGGTGTAGACGGTGTCGTCGTTTTCGACGACCAGTTGATTGCGTGCGGCTTCGGATAGGCGGGCGAAGTTCTGGGCGAAGCGGTCGACGGCGCTGGCCTTGTCGCCGTAGGCGCCGCCGACGTGCAGGACGATGTCGCCGCCGTCGGGGGTGACCGCCTCGAGGAAGCGGGCGTGGTAGTCGAGCTCGGCGATGGCGCGGTCGACGACGTCGGGTCGGTTGGAGTTGAGGACGGTGTATTGGCCCGGGTGCATCGATAGGCGCAGGCCGTGGGCGATGCCGAAGTCGCGGATCGCGGCGAGCTGGTCGGCGAAGCGGGCGCGCCAGTCGATGGGGAAGTCGGGGTGGGAGGCAAAGGGGATGACGCTCGAGCTGATCCGAAAGAACTTCAGGCCGTGCTCGACGTTCCAGGCGAGGATGCTTGCCAGCGCCTCGAGGTTCGCCTCGATGATCTCGGAGACATAGGCCTCGGCGAGGTTGTCGAGTCGGAGCGTTCGACCTGTGGTTAGCTCCAAGGAGCGATTGATGCAGGCGTAGCCGAGGTGGCGAAGTCGCATGGTCATTCCGTCGTGCCGAGGGGCGCAATACCGCATTGTTTTGATGCAAGCGGGGGCCGTGTAGGTTCATGGGTGGACCCCAAAGTCGTCGGGATTACGCAAATAATGCCAATTCAATCGTTGTCAGCGCGCCTCCAATCGCCCATACTTGTCTCAGTCATTTACATGTAGTTTGGGGATATGGCGGTCAACTCGCCGCCAGCGCGCTGCATTACCAACTGATGATGAGGCTGACGATTGTCAGTGAATTATTGAGGGATAATCTGGGTGAAGATCGACGGCGACGACAGGTGGCTTTAGTCTATGGATGAACTGCATTCGGAACTAAAACGCCAGCTCCAGGGAGCTGGTATCGACGACCTGTACGAACCCCCGGGGCGCGAGGCCTGGCTGCAATTTGTCAAACAGGTCAACCAGACCTATCTCAGCGCCGACGAGGACCGTATCCGGGGCGAGCGCTCGCCGGATGTCTCGTCGCAACAGATGGAGGAGCTGCACGCCCAGCTCATCGACGAGCGCGACAAACTGCGCGAGATGCTCGACGAGAAGCGCCAGGCGCAGTCCGAGATTCGAAAGGCGCAGGGGGAGGCCGAGCGAGCCCGTCAGGCCCGCGAAGCTCAAGCTGCGTTTTTGGCGAATATGAGCCACGAGCTGCGCACCCCGCTGAACGCGATCATCGGGTATTCGGAGCTGGTGGCCGAGGATGCCGAGGCGCTGGGCTACACGGAGGTCGGCCCGGATCTCCAGAAGATTCGCCTGGCCGGCAAGCACCTCGTATCGTTGATCAGCGACGTGCTCGATATGTCCAAGATTCAGGCGGGCAAGCTCGAGCTGGATATCGAGGAATTTCCGGTCAGCGAGCTCATCGAGGATGTCAGCGCGGTGTGCGAGCCGGGCATTCGCCAGCATGCCAATCGATTCGTGGTCGATTGCAGCGCACAGGTTGGCCAGATCCGCACCGATCGTACCAAGCTGCGACAGATCCTGGTCAATCTGTTGAGCAACGCCGGCAAATTCACCGACCACGGCACGGTTACGCTCGCGGTGACGACCCACTCCGAGCGTGATCGCGACTGGCTCGTCTTCGAAATATCGGACACCGGCATCGGCATCGGGCAGGACAAAATCTCCGAGATCTTCGCGGCGTTTACTCAGGCCGACGCGTCGACCACGCGCAAATACGGCGGCACCGGCCTGGGGCTGACGATCTCCAAGAATTTCTGCGAGGTGCTCGGCGGCGACATCCAGGTGGAGAGCACCCCCGGCGAGGGCACCACGTTCCGAGTGAAGCTGCCGTCGGGCCGGAGCGCCGCCGCCGCCAAGTCGCGTCTGGCCTCCGAGACCCTCCAGGGGCTCCAGTTGATCTGCGAGGACAGCTCCGGCGTCGACCTGTTGATCATCGACGACGACCCCAGCACCCACGAGTTGATCCAGCGCTTCGTGCGCGACCGCGATGTGTCAGTCTATTCGGCACTGTCGGGAGACAAGGGGCTGGAGATGGCGCGTGGCATCTGTCCCGGCCTGATCATCGTGGATATCGTGATGCCCGAGATGGACGGCTGGGAGGTGCTCGCTGCACTCAAATCTGAGCCCGACACAGCCGACATTCCGACGGTGGTGGGCAGCATCACCCACGACGAAGCCAAGGCCAATCGACTCGGCGCGGTCGATTATCTGGTCAAGCCGATCGGCAGGAAACGCTTGGACACCATCTTATCTCGCCACGTCAGCGCCGCTGCAGCGCAGCCTACCGAGTGAACCCCCAATTCGCTGTTGAAGTTTATCGGATCAGCCGTGATATTGTGGCGGCGAATTCGTTTTACGTATTCCGACGGTGGGTCGGGGGATGACCCGAGTCGAGGTGGAAGTGAATAAGGTTATTGCAATCGCGAATCAAAAGGGGGGCGTTGGGAAGACTACCACGTCCGTCAATCTGGCGGCGTGCTTGGCTGACGAAGGGGCGAAGGTGCTCCTGCTCGATCTGGATCCACAGGGCAATGCCACCAGCGGATTGGGGGTCGATCGCCAGGAGCTCGAGGCGTCGACCTACGACCTGTTGATGGGCGATGCCGGCGTCGACGCGTTGGCGATCCCCACCGAGATGGACAACCTGGCCCTGGTGCCCAGCACCACCGACCTCGCCGGCGCCGAGATCGAGTTGGTCTCGCATTCGACCCGTGAGTATCGACTGCGCGACGAACTGCGCGACATGGAGCTCGAATTCGACTTCATTATCATCGATTGCCCGCCGAGTCTGGGGCTGCTGACCATCAACGCGCTGGCCGGCGCGGACACGGTGCTCGTGCCCATTCAGGCCGAATACTACGCCCTCGAGGGCGTGGGCATGCTCAACGAGACCGTCGAACTCGTCCAGGACTACCTGAACCCTCGGCTGACCTGGGAGGGAGTGCTGTTGACGATGTACGACGGGCGCACAAACTTGAGCGAGCAGGTCGCCGACGAGGTCAACCGCCACTTCGGCGAGCTGGTCTTTGACACGAAGATCCCCCGCAACGTGCGCCTGAGCGAGGCGCCGTCGTACGGCGAGCCGATCATTCGCTACGACGACAGCTCGCGCGGCGCCAAGACCTACCGCAGCTTCGCCCGCGAATTCTTGAATCGCAATCGATTCCGACCAGGAGCAGAACAGCAGAGAGTGAGATAGGTTCGGGGACAGCAGAGAGTGAGAAAGTGAGAAAGTAAGAAAGTTAGATAATGCAACGGCTCACAGCTCACTTAATACGCTTGGTACAATCTTCTTGCTCTCTCACTCTCTTACTTTCTCACTCTCTTACTATCTGCAGTTATTAGACATGAGTGACTCTGACGACAAGAAGTCCTCCAGCCAGCGCCGACGCGCGTTGGGGCGCGGTCTCGGCGCGTTGATTCCGCGCCAGCAGCAGGACGGAAATCCGCGCGAGTATCAGTACTTGGCCCTCGACGACATTCGACCGGCCGACGTGCAGCCGCGCCGCGATTTCGATGAGGCCGGCCTGCGAGAGCTCGCCGAGAGCATCGGAGAGAGTGGGGTCATCCAGCCGCTGGTGGTGCGCCAAGCCGACGACGGCTACGAGCTCATCGCCGGCGAGCGCCGCTGGAGGGCGGCGCAGATGGCCGGCGAAGAGCAAGTGCCGGCGGTCGTCAAGGACGTCACCGACGCCGAGGCCTACGCGCTCGCGCTGGTCGAGAACGTCCAGCGCGAGGACCTCAACCCGATGGAAGAGGCCGGCGCCTACGCGCGGCTGCTCGAAGAATACGACTTCACCCAGGACGACATCGCCCAGCAGGTCGGCAAGTCGCGCTCGACGGTCGCCAACGCGGTCCGTCTGCTCACGCTGCCCCAGAAGGTGTGCAACCTGGTAGCCACCGGCGAGCTGTCGGCCGGCCATGCGCGCGCGCTGGTCGGGCTTCCCGCCAATATCGCCCAGCGCCTGGCGACCCGCATCGTCAAGCAGGGGCTGACGGTCCGACAGGCCGAGGAGCTCGCCCGGTCGATGAAGGAAGACGGCGACAAAAAGCCAAAGCCCGGCTCCGACAAGCCCACCTACCGCGAGGACTCCCAGACCCGCCACATCACCAACCAGCTCCAGCACGCCCTGGGCACGCGCGTCAAACTCCGGGACAAGCACGGCAAGGGCAAAGTCGAGATCTATTACGACGACTACGAGGTCCTGCAGACGGTCTTGGACCGCATCGGCGTCGACGATTGAGAGCAGTTGCAGTTTCTAACTCTCTCACTCTCTAACTTTCTCACTCTCTAAAACACAAAAGGCCGCCCCGCAGAAAATTTCATCCCGCGGGGCGGCCTCTCTCGTAGCGACACAGGTCACACGGGGCGTACTCCCGATTTGCGCCAGGGGCGCTCGACCTGCTTGTTCTCCGAGAGCTTCAAGCCCTGGATGATGTAGTCGCGGGTCTCGCGCGGGTCGATGACCTCGTCGATGAGGCCGCGCCCGGCGACTTTGTAGATGTCGATATGCGGCTCGATCATCTGGACCATCTGCTTCTTCTGCGCGTTGAACGCCTCTTCGTCGACGTCGCCGCCCATCTTATTCATCATGCCGCGCGCGAAGATCTCGACCATGCCGTTGGGACCCATGACGCTGATCTCTGCGGTGGGCCAGGCGACCAGCAGGTCGGGCTCGTAGGCCTTGCCGCACATGACGTAGTAGCCGGCGCCGTAGGCCTTGCGCACGATGACGGTGATCTTCGGGACGGTCGCCTTGGAGACCTCGTAGAGCATCTTGGCGCCGTGGCGGATGATGCCCGCTTTCTCGACGCGGCTGCCGACCATGAAGCCGGGCACGTCCTGGAAGAAGACCAGCGGGATATTGAACGAGTCGCATAGGTTGACGAAGCGGGCTGCTTTGTCAGCCGAATCGTTGTCCAGCGCGCCGCCCAGGCCGCCCTTGGGGTTATTGGCCAGGATACCCACCTGCTTGCCGCCGATGCGGGCAAAGGCGGTCACCAACTGCTTGGCGAATTTGGGCTTCATCTCGAAGAGCTCGCCGTCGTCGACGACGTAGCTCAGCAGCTTCTTCATATCGTAGGCGCGGCGGCGGTTCTCCGGCAGGATGTCGAGCAGTTTCTCGCGCAACTCGCCGCCTTCCTCGCGTTCCCCGTCGCCGCTAAATTCGATGGGGCTGGGCTTCTCTTCGCAGTTTTGCGGGAAGAAGCTCAGGTAATCCTTGATGGCGTCGAGGCATTCCTCGTCGGAGTCGTACATCTGGTCGGCGACGCCGGAGTGCTTGTTGTGGATCTTCGCACCGCCGAGCTCCTGCTCGCCGATGTCCTCGCCGACGGCCGCTTTGACCAGGGGAGGGCCGCCGAGTGCCATGAAGCTGGTGTCTTTGACCATCGGAACGAAGTCAGCCAGTCCGGGGATATAGGCGGTTCCCGCAGCACCTGGGCCGACCATCGCGGCGACCTGCGGGACCACGCCCGACATGGTGACCTGCTCGCGGAAAAGATAGCCCGAGTCGCTAAAGAGCGAGATCTGGTCGAAGTCGATGCCGCTGCCGGCGTGGATACGCGCGCCGGCCGAGTCGATCAGCCAGATCATCGGCACGCGGTTTTGAAGTGCAAACTCACGACAGCGCGTGACCTTGCGCTCGTTGATGTCGCCGATCGAGCCGCCGAGCACCGTAAAGTCGTAGGCGGCGCATACGGCCATCCGGCCGTTGATCTCGCCAAAGCCGCAGACCACGCCGTCGCCCGGCGAGCGTACCTCGTCCTGGCTGACCGGCTTTCCGTTGGAGTGAAAATAGCCGTGCATGCCGAATTCGGTAAACGAATCGTCGTCGAAGAGGTAGTCGACGCGCTTTCGCACGTCCCATTTGCCCTTCTCGTGCTGGCGCTCGACGCGTCGCTCCCCGCCCATTTTCCGGGCGTCCTCGCGCTTTTCCTCGAGCTCGGCGACGAGCTTTCGCATCGTTTCGTTTTTCTTGTCTTTTGCCATTTTTGGTTGTCCTCGGGTTTGCGTTGGCGGCTCTGATTGTGATTCGTGTGTAAAAAGTCTCCCGTCGCCGTCGACGGCTGGTTTTGCCGGCATCTTCGCCGCCAATGCTCGACGATGCTCCTCACATCGCCTGCGCTTGCCGGTTTCGATGCCGAAAAAACCATCTCGCCGAGCCTCGGTCCGACTTCTTACACACGAATCAATTGTCACGTGGTTGATATAGCGCAATCCTTTAAGTTAGTAAACACTTACTTAGCCATGGGGAGCGAACATCAACCTAAAGATGAGCGTTGGGCTGAAGCATCCCTCCCCACTGGGGATGAGGATTGGGGGTATCTATTAACTCGTCTTTGTTGAAACGTCTTCGAGC
>CAYLTX010000240.1:0-7924 GCA_964386725.1 uncultured Bradymonadales bacterium
CCTCCCCAGGTCGAAGACCCTGGGGAGGTGGCGGCGAAGCCGCCGGAGGGGTGCCACATAAACCGACCACTGCGCGATCTAGCGGAAGGTTCCTCCCCAGGTCGAAGACCCTGGGGAGGTGGCGGCGAAGCCGCCGGAGGGGTGCCCCGCAAACCAACCATCCCCAATCAAGCCGGCAACTCCCACGTCCCATAAGGCGGCAGTGGCTCCATCGCCCGCGCCAGATACGCGGCGTCTTCGTCGAGTTCGCCTCGGGCGGTCTGGATGACCGTCTTGAGCTTGGTGTAGCTGTTGACGAGCACTTGTAGGGGGTTGGGCGGGTTGCGGAAGGTCTTGTGGAAGTCGGAGTAGGGGCGGTTGGCCAGCACCGCCGGCCGGGCGATCTGTTGGATGGGGATCCAGATCAAGTTGCGCCCGCGCGTAACCGGCGCGAACGCGTCGAAAGCTGCGATGTGGACGTTGCGGGTGCCGATTTTGCCCGCCTGGACCGACTCCCATGCCACCTGGGAGGGGACGTTGTTGATCACGCCGCCGTCGCATAGCCGCAGCAGGTTCTCGCGCTCGAAGACGCCCTCGAGCGGAGCGATGGTCTGCGGGTCGTCGTGGAAGATGTCGTAGTGCAGCAGGCCGGGCACCGCACAGGAGAAGCCGACCGCCTCGATCACCGGAAACCCTTGGGTGAGTTCGTCTCGGCCGAAGACGACCTGGGTGAGAAAACGCGGGTTCTTGCTCAGCTGGCGCACCGCCTTGAAGAAAAGCCGTAGCTTTCTGGTGACGTCCAGCGGCGATAGGCTCTCGGGCTCGGGGGCGTCGGCCTGTTGGTATTCGGCGTCGTCGACCTCATAGCCGCGCCGGATGCCGGTGGTGACCACTTCCATCGGAATCGCCAACTCGCTGAACGGCACGATGGGCTGGCCGAGCAACTCTTGGAAGATCTGGCGACCCACCCTCAGAAGATTCATGTGGAAGGCGCCCGGAAACCCGAAGCGAGAAAAGCCGGTAAACGGCCGAAAGATCTCGTTGTAGCTCAGAGTCTTGGGCAGCGACAGGGCGGTGGAGACCGGGTCGTAGCTGCGGTCGAGCGCGCGCAGAAGCCCCATCACACTGCCCATCGAGCTGCCCACGATGAACTCCGGGGTGATCCCGAGCTCTTTGAACAGCGCGAAGGTGCCCAGATGGACCAGGCCCGCGCCGCCGCCGCCGCCGAGCACGAGCACCAGGCGCTTGTTTCGAAGCTCTTCGTCGAGATGCCCGGGGCCGAAGTCGTTGACATGGCGCTCGAGCAGCTGTGAGCGGGTGCGCTCGACGCGAAGCGCCAGTACCGGCGCGATCTCGCGAAGCGTGCTGACCTCCGCCTCGCCGTCAGCCGGCACCAGCGGGACGATCGCCTCGATCATCCAGCGGCGAAGATGGTCGACATCCTCGGCCAGCGAGACGTCGTGGCCTTGCGGTGTGCGAAATAAATTGAGCTGTGCCAGGGCCAGCGCGTAGCGAAACAGCGCCTCGTGGCGAGGATGGACGACGCCCGGGTGTTCGACCACGAGCTTCACAAAACGGCGCTCACACGCCTTGAGCTCGCGTATGCGCACAAAATGTCGACCGAAACGACTCAAACGTCACTCGCCATAGGAAGATCTGCGATGCTGTAGGCCCGGGAGCCATACCGGGCACGAACACTATAGCACAACTTCGCAGAAGGCTAAGCTGGATTAAGTTGTGTCGAAAACGGAACTCAGGAGTCAGGATGATGCGGGGGAGGTGAAAGCGGGGCTTTCTGGCCGCTGAGGATGCGCCGGATATGCTCGGAGCGATTGCCGTCGCCGATACGTTGGGCGAGCTCGGCGACCGACGGGGCGGGCAGACGAAAGTCAACGCGCACGAGGTTGTCGCGCTCGACCGCCGGATTGATCGGCGGTTCGTCGCCGTACAAGATCATACGCAAGTAGGTCTCACGGCCGATAGGCGCGCGAAATCTAAAATTCATCAGCCGGTCGATCTCTTCGAGGACGCCCTCGTCGACGCGAATCGAGACGACTACTGTAGAGATCGAGTTGTTGGATCGTCCCTGCTTCTTTGACATTAGGGTCTCCAGCAAGTCGACCGCCCAACCCCTGAGAGGGATGCGATGGGCGCCGCATTATCAGAATACGCAGCTTTTTCATACCGCAAGGCGCCGCTTCTGAAAAGCAGCGACCTCACATTTATCATCGAGGTCACACAATTCGTGCTACACTCACTATTGTGGACTTTCTCACGATTAACGCAACTAAAATGCTCAATAATATTCGAGCCCGCGTCAGAGCAGCCCTGAGGCCACTGTAACGCGGGCCGAGCATCGATCCCAGGGTGTTAACCCTTGAGGAACGAAAACAATCCCTTTTTCTCGCCCGGGCCGCCGTCTGCTCCGTCGGCGTCGACCGGCTTGAGCTCGGCGACGCGCGCGGCGAGCGCCATAAATGCTTTGCTGGTGGCGCTGTCGGGGTTCGAAACCAATAGGGGCTGACCCTCGTCGCCGCCCTTGCGCAGATCCGGGTCGAGCGGGATGGAGGAGAGCAACTCGGTGTCGAGGCGCTCGGCTTCTTTTTCGACCGATCCCTCTCCAAAGATGAAGAACTCTTCACCGTCGGGGGTGATGAATTTGGACATATTCTCGACCATGCCCAGCACGTCGATGTTGAGCGTGCGGAACATCTCGAAGCCACGGGCGGCGTCGATCAACGCCAGCTCCGAGGGGGTGGTAACGACCACCGCCCCGTCGACCGGTACGGTCTGGGCCAGCGCCAGCTGGGCGTCGCCGGTGCCGGGAGGCATGTCGACGACCAGGTAGTCGAGCCCGCTCCAGTCGACGTCGCGCAGGAACTGTCGGATGATTCCGGTGACGATCGGCCCACGCCAGATGACCGGGGTGTCTTCTTCCATCAAAAAGCCCAGGCTCATGATGCGAAGCCCGTGGGATTGGATCGGCACGATGCGCCGATCGGAGACGCTCGGGCGCTCCATGATCCCCAGAAGCGTGGGCAGGCTCGGCCCGTAGATGTCGACGTCGAGTAGGCCGACGCGAAAGCCCTGTTCTTTGAGCGACAGCGCCAGGTTGACCGCGACGGTCGATTTGCCCACGCCGCCCTTGCCGGAGGCTACCGCAATGACTTTGCCCACACCCTGGACCGGCTCGGCCTGGGGGACGCTGGGTTGGCTCTTGCCGGCTTGATTTTGGGGAGCTTTGGCACCGGCCGCCGGGCTGCTCGCCTTCGTGGGCGCGGCACTCTCACCGGACTTCTCGCGCTCGAGCGCCTCGGCGGTGGTCGTTTTGATCTTCGCCTCGTTGACGCCGGTGATCGCTTCGACGGCGTCATAGACACCGTCTTCGATGGCGAAGCGCTCGTTGCGGTCACGCTCGCGATCGACCACCAGCGTGATGTCGACCACGCCGCCGGCGACGTCGACTTGCTCGACGATATGAGTGTCGATGATGCTCTTATCGGTGCCCGGATCTTCGACATTCTCCAACGCCGAGATTACTTCACCTTTTATGGAAAAATCGTCTTTCATGACGTGTGTGTCCGTATCTTTAGGAGGTCGTCTTGGGGAGTTCGTCTCTGAGAGATCGTCTCTTCGAGATGGGCTGGCCGCGGCCTCAACACCCTACGCCATACTGCAATCATGTAGGAATTGGCAAGCCGAACGGGGGCATAAGCCCCGCGCTGAATTCGTGTCTACAAGGGCGGGGCGCTTGGAACATTCCCAAGTCGGCCTGACGAGCTGGCTCAATCGGCGGCGTCGGGCCGGTCTGGACAGTTGGGGATACGACACTCGGCATAGAGTTCGAGCTTTTTGCGCCGAATGGCGTACTTCATCTCCTGGGACAATTCTTCGATGCGCTCGTTGAGCGTCTCGTCGCTGAACTCGACGATCTTGCGGCAGTCCACGCAGATGATGTGGTCGTGTTCGGGGTCTTGGTCGAAGATCGGGTCGTAGCGGGTCTGGCCGTCTCCAAAATCCTTCGGAAGAGCCAGGTCCTGTTCGACCAGAAGCTTCAGGGTGCGGTAGACCGTCGCATAACCGATGCGCGGCTGGACCTCGCGGACTTCCTCGAGCAGCTCGTCGGCAGTGATATGCTTGTCGAGCCTGAAGAACCGCTCGACGATGACGTCGCGTTGGCGGGTCGACTTCAGCCCTGCATCCTGCAGGCGTTGGTGGAACGCATCCATCGCATCAGCTAAGCGCGGGTCTGTCTGATCGCTCGACATCGTGGAGCCTACAAAATTTAGTGGAGCTACGGGGCGTTTAGGAGATCCCTTCACAAAATAGGGTGTCCCTAATTAGGGCAAGGTCGTGGGTTTGGCCAGTCAACTGTAAAGCAGACAGCCCCACAGGACAACTGTTCGGCCCGAGCTTTTCTTCCGGCGCGGCGGCCGTTGGCTGAGACAACGAAGCCCGGTGCAGAAATTCTGCACCGGGCTTCAACACTGCGCCTCCACGCGCAGTGGGTGCGACCCGGATGGCTCCGGGTCGCGAGGTTCGAGCAGGGCGAGGATTACTCCTCTTCCTCTTCGGCTTCCTCTTCGGCTTCTTCACCGGCTTCTTCAGCTTCGTCGCCAGCCTCTTCGGCTTCCTCTTCAGCTTCTTCGCCAGCTTCTTCAGCTTCTTCTTCGACTTCCTCAGCGGCTTCTTCGGTCTCCTCTTCGACTTCTTCAGCCGCCTCTTCGGTTTCCTCCGGAGCCTCTACGGCCTCTTCGCCTTCTTCGGTATCTTCGGCGGGCTGCTCACAGCCGATGGTAGCGACGGCGAACATTGCGATGACGAGCGTAATGAAGATCTTGCGCATGACTTTTCCTTTCGAAATGGTGACTACTCCTTCGGACACATCCTCGCAGCCAGATGACTGCGCAGAGATCGAGCTAAAAGTCTAAAAGGAGTCTTGTCAAGAAAGCGAGGCAAAAAAACTAGCAATAACTGCCTCAGCCAATCGAGTAAATACGACGTTACCAACGTCACAGTCTTGTCATAGTGGTTAATTCCTCAACTAAGGTCTGCGGGTAGTGTTGTCAAGATGAGTCGAGATACTCGTCAGCGGGATGCGGCGTGTGTTCGCCGGCCGGATCACGGTTGCGTAGCAGGCGGCGTTGGCTCCATGATGGCGCTCATGGGACCTCGACGAGCTAATTCTAAGAGACAATCAAGGAAACGACGGTGATCGTGGGAAAGTACCGTATCGGGCGCGTTCTGGCCCAGGGGGGCATGGCGACCGTCCACCGCGGGGTCTATCGCCCCACGGGGATGCCGGTGGCTATCAAAGTGCTCACTCAGGAAAGCAGCGACGACGAGGTGCTCGTGTATCGCATGCGCCAAGAGGCGCGTATCCAGAATATCCTCGGCCGCCAGCACGCCGGCATCGTCACTTGCTACGAGGAGCTCGAGGTCGACGGGCGCCCGGCGATGGTCCTCGAATACGTCCCCGGCCGCGCGGTCACCGACATGCTCGACGATGACGGCCCTTTCGCGGCGATCGCGGCCATCGACATCATCATCGCCACCCTCGACGCGCTGGCCCACGCCCACCACCACGGCATCGTACATCGCGACGTCAAAGGAGAGAATATCCTGATCACCCCGGAAGGGGCAGTCAAGCTGACCGACTTCGGGGTCGCGCGCGCAGCGATCGGCCGTGTGAGCACCCGTGTGACTGATTCGCGCGACTTGGTCGGCACCATGGTCTATATGGCTCCCGAGCAACTGGTCAGCCCGCGTACCGTCGACCACCGCGCCGATCTTTACGCCGTCGGGGTCACCCTCTATGAGATGCTCACCGGCGAGGTCCCCTTCGACGGCGAAGAGGGTTATCCGCTGATGAAGCGAATCGAGATGGACTCGCCGCCCGATCCGCGCCGATTTCGCCAGGACCTGCCCGATTGCTTGGCCGACATCGTGTTGCACGCGCTGAATAAAGATCCCGACGAGCGCTATTTTTCGGCCGGCGAGATGGTCGCCGCCCTCGGCCGCTGCCGGCGTCAACTCAGCGCCGAGCGCGCCGCGGTGGCCTCGGCCGGTGACGAATCCGCACCAGAGGCGGTCGCGCGCGGCCAGAAAACCTGGTCCTACGAGCCCTCCGAGCCGTGTCCGCTGCCCGAGCCGCGCTCGTTCGGCTCGCTCGAGGATCTGTCTCAGAGCCTCGTGCCCGGCCAGATGATGGTGCGTCGGGCGGGGCTGAAGATCGGGCGCAACCCCGACCGCTGCGATCTAAGCGTACCCGACGACGAGGTCGCCGAGGAGCATGTCTTATTGCTGCCCTTGGAGACCGGCGAGGTGCTCTTGGTCGACTTGCTCACAGAGCAGGGCACCAAGCTCAACGGCGAGGTCGTCGAGCGCGCTGCGCTGCAGCCCGGAGACGTCTTCGAATTGGCCAGTCGTTGGAAGTTTCGCTTCGAGCGCTAAATTTATGACTGCATCACCACCAGACCCACTGCGTATTTCGACGATGACTCTCAGCCCCAGTACGATCAGGAGGCGACGTTGACTGACCAAGACTCTCCCAAACGGCTCGCTGTACTCGCCAGTGGAGGACCCGCCCCGGGGATCAATTCGGTGATCAGCGCGGTGACCATCGAGGCACTCAACCAGGGCTGGGAAGTCTATGGGGTGCGCGACGGCTACCGCGGCTTGGTCGACGACGAGCTCGACGAGTTGTCGCTGCGCGAGGTCGCTTGGATTCATTTTCGCGGCGGCGCCGTGCTGGGCATGTCGCGCACCAACCCTGCCCAGGGCGATAATATGGAGCGCATCGTCGAGACGCTCCAGGCCCGCAAGATCGACTATCTGGTGACCATCGGCGGCGATGATACCGCCTTTGGCGCCAGCGTCATCGCCGGCAAAATGGGCGGCCATTTGCGTTGCGCCCACGTGCCCAAGACCATCGACAACGACCTGCCGCTGCCTCCCGGGGTGCCGACCTTCGGCTACACCACCGCCAGGCAAGTAGGGGTGGCGATGGTCAAGAACCTCATCGAGGACGCTCAGACCACCGGCCGCTGGTATAATGTGGTCACGATGGGCCGGCAGGCCGGCCACCTCGCCCTGGGGATCGGTAAAGCCGCCGGTGCCCATATCACGTTGATCCCCGAGGAGTTCGAGCCCGGCCAGGCCAGCATGGACCGGTTCGCCTCGCTGATCGAGGGCGCTGTGATTAAAGGCCGCGCTCACGGACGAGGATGGGGAGTCGCCGTCATGGCCGAGGGGCTCATCGAGATCCTCAAAGCCTCCGAACTCGAGAAGTTTCCCGACGCCGGCCGCGACGCGTTTGGCCACATCCGACTGGCCAATATCAACCTCGGCTCGGTGCTCGGCGATCTTCTCGGCCAGCGGCTCAAAGAGCGCGGCATCGGCACGAAATTTCGCGAGATCAAGCTCGGCTACGAGCTGCGCTGCGCCGACCCGGTGCCCTTCGATATCGAGTATACCCGAGATCTCGGCTATGCCGCGGTGCATTTTTTGGCCGAAGGGGGCAGCAACGCCATGGTCGTGCTCGAGGACAACCGGCGCCAATTCGTGCCCTTCGACCAGATGCGCGACCCGGAGACCGGCCGCACCAAGGTGCGCAACGTCGACGTCACCTCGGAGAGCTACCTGGTGGCCCGGCGCTATATGCAGCGGCTGACCCCCAAGGACTTCGATGACCGCGCCGACGTCGAGCGGCTGGCCGCGGCCGCCAACGCCACCCCCAGCGAGTTCGTCGAGGAATTCGGCCCGCTGGTCTCCGACGAGCCCGAGAGCTTCGCCTGGGAGGACGAGGTGCGCGACGAATTATTGGACGAGGAAAAGCAGGCTTGAGTACTGCGGGCTTGGGGCTTGTGGCTTGTGGCTTGGGGAAAAGCAACGGCAACGGCTGGGGCTTGTGGCTTGGGGAAAAGCAACGGCAACGGCTGGGGGC
>CAYLTX010000241.1:0-7906 GCA_964386725.1 uncultured Bradymonadales bacterium
GACCACTCCCGCCGGCACTCACTTCTTGCGCTTCCTCCGCCGCTCCAAATTCCCCACCAAAACCCCCAGCAAGATCAACGGCCCGCCCACCCACAACCTCGTCCCCGGCTCCTCGCCGATCGTCAGCCACGCAATCACCGCCGCGATCGGCGGGACCAGAAGCAACATCTGAGAGGTCCGGTTCGCCGGCAGCGCGTTGAGCGCGACGGTGCTCAAAAAGTAGCCCAGCGCGATGGGGACCAGGCCCAGGTAGGCGACCACCCACCAGCCGGCGGTGCTCAGCTCCGTGATGCTCTGCCAGCCGCCGGGCAAGAAGACCAGCAGCGGGACGGTGCCCACCACGCATGCGTAGATGGAGACGTCCAGGGCGCGATAGCGGCTCAAGAGCCGCTTTTGGAGGATGAAGTTCCCGCCGGCGCATATCGCCGCAAAGAGGACCAAGAGGCTGCCGTGTGAGATGCTCAGCTTTTCCGGATCGAGGCTCATATAGGCCACGCCGCTCAGCCCGAGCGCCAGGCCGATCCAGGTGCGGATGGTGATCCGCTCGCCCAGGAACCTCCACGCCAGTAGCGTCGTCCAGATGGGGATGGTCGAGATGATGAACGCGCCTTGGCCGGCAGTGACCGTGCCCAGGCCGTAGTTGAGCGCTAGGTGGTATAGCGTAAAGCCCAAGATGCCGGTGCCCAAGATCTCGGGCAGATCTTCCCGGTCGGGAAAGGGCGTCTTCAGCACCAGCCCCACGCTGACCAGAGCACCGGTGGCGAAGAGCATCCGAAGCACGGTCATCGTGAACGGGTCGAGCTCACGCAGCGCAAAGCGCAGCCCCGCGAACGCCGACGCCCAGATCACCATGGTGAGCCCGAGCAGGGCATAAGCGACCGGTTTTGACGGAGGTTTGGAGAGTACGCGGGGCATGAAGAGTGCTGACGTAGTGGTGTGCTTGGAAGTTGCCTTGCCTGGACCCCTGGACCCCCGGACCCCTGAACCCCTGCCTCACTAAAAATCCCAGCCTTGGCCGTGCAATTCGGCGAGGCCCGGAGTGCCGGGAGGGTTGGGTAGCAGTGACAAGTCCGGGTAATTCTGCTTGACGAAGTTGAGCGCCCAGTCGTTTCGGAAGAGCACGATGGGCAGATCGTCTTTGTCCTTGAGGACCATCGTATAGTCCTGGCGCTCGAATTTATCGACGTCGAAGTCGCCCTCGACCCAGCGCGCGTATTTGAAGTTGAGGGTGCGCAGGCGCACTTTGACGTTGTATTCGTGCTCGAGGCGGTGCTTGAGGACCTCGAACTGCAGGATGCCGACGGCGCCGACGATGGTCTGGTTGCCGATATGCGGCTGGCGGAAGACCTGAATGGTGCCCTCCTCGGAGAGCTGGTTGAGGCCTTTGTCGAGCTGCTTTCGGCGCAGCGGATCTTTGAGCTCGACGACCGCGAAATGCTCCGGGCTAAAGCGCGGGATATTCTGGGCCTCGATGGGCTCGCCGTTGGCGATGGCGTCGCCGATCTTGAAGTAGCCCGGGTCGTAAAGGCCTAAGATATCGCCGGCGTAGGCCTCGGTGACCATCTCGCGGTCCGAGGCCATGAATTGCTGCGGGTAGCTCAGCTTCAGCTCGCGATCCTCGCGCACCAGGTGGGCGTGCATGTCGCGCTCGTAGCGGCCCGAGGTGATCCGCACAAACGCGATGCGGTCGCGGTGGTTGGGGTTCATATTCGCCTGGATCTTGAAGACGAAGCCCGAAAAGTCGGGCCGCGTCGGCTCGACCGGCGGCTCTTTGACGTCGGCCGGCGACGGAGCCATCTCGATGAACGCCTCCAAGAAGGGTTGGACGCCGAAGTTGGTCATCGCGCTGCCGAAGAACATCGGCGATTGCTCGCCGGCTCGGACCTTGGCGAGGTCGAATTCTTCGCCGGCGATCTCGAGCAGCTCGATCTCCTCGAGGAGCTGCTCGTAGCGCCTAGGGCCGAGCACGCGCTCGAGCTGAGGGTCATCGAGGCCGACCCGGTCGGTCTCGACCATGGCCTCTCCGTGGGTGCCCTCGGAGTCGAATAAGATGACCTCTTCGGCGCGGCGGTCGTATACGCCCTTGAAGTCCTTACCCATGCCGATGGGCCAGTTGATCGGGACGACGCCGATGCCCAGCAGGTTCTCGATCTCCTCCATCAGCTCGAGCGGCTTTCGGCCGTAGCGGTCCATCTTGTTGACGAAGGTGAAGATCGGCAGCTTGCGCATGCTGCAGACCTTGAACAGCTTCTTGGTCTGCGTCTCCACGCCCTTGGCGCAGTCGATGAGCATGACCGCGCTATCGGCGGCCGCCAGCGTCCGGTAGGTGTCCTCGGAGAAGTCCGCGTGACCCGGCGTGTCCAGCAGGTTGATGGAGTGCTTTCCGTAGGGAAATTGCAGCACGCTCGAGGTGATCGAGATGCCACGCTCCTGCTCCATATCCATCCAGTCGCTGACCGCGTGCTTGGCGGCCCGGCGCGACTTGACGCTGCCGGCCAGGTGGATCGCCCCGCCGTACAGGAGCAGCTTTTCGGTCAGCGTGGTCTTACCGGCGTCCGGGTGCGAGATGATCGCGAACGTGCGCCGGCGGTCGACCTCGCGCTGGAGTTGTTTTTTGGTGGGTGTGGTACTCACTGCTACGTCTCGATGTAGATAGTCGTTTACTGAACAGCTTGCGCCCGATGGAGTTCGGTACAGCTAGAGAGTTAGATAGTGAGAGAGTTAGAAAGTGAGATACAGCAACGGCTCGCAATCGAGCTTATAAGTTCGATCGTGAGGTCGTTTCTTACTTTCTTACTTTCTTACTTTCTTACTTTCTTACTTTCTCACTTTCTTAGTTTCTCCCGGCAGGGCGCCACGCATACTGCACGCCGCCCATTCATAAGTTGACGTCGCTACAAGTACAAGTGAACGCGCCAATTTATTCGCCCGAAGGGCTCTTGGTGAGCGTCAGGTTCTTGAAGCAAATACGCCCCTCGGTGGTGCATACACCGTGGAGGATATTCTCGCGCGAGAAGAAGAGGCTGTGCGGGCGGGGATCGTCGGCGGGTAGCTCGGAGATTTGTCGGCCGTACAGGACCTGGAAGATCGGCAGTCGGCCGTCGTCGAGCAGCACGGCCAGGAGGTGGCCGTCGTGGGAGAAGCTCATGTCGATCACCTCGGCGTCGACCCTGAATTTGGCCGCCGCCTTGGTGGGCGCGTCGGTGGTCGAGGCGCGAATATAGCCGTTGGTCGAGGCGACCGCGAACATCGCTCCGCGGGGGCTGACGGCGGTCGTGGCGACCGGGCGGCTGGCGTTGAGGGTGACCCAACGGTTGCGCCTTCGGCGCAGCATGCCCAGGTAAACCGTGCCGTCCGAGGTCGAGGCGAGCAGCTTGCCGGCGCCGGTGGGCGCGGCGAGGCTGACGATGGCGCGGCCTTGGGGGTCTCGATACAGTGCCAAGAGCTCGCTGCCTCCGCTCCGGAGGGAGCCCTGGCTGGGCGGGTCGAGTCGGTTGATCGTGCCGTCGGCGAGGCCCACAAAGATCCCCTCGGAGGTCGTCGCAAGCGAGGTCACCCGCTCCATCGGGGTGCAGACCGGGTCGAGCTGCGTCTCGCCGATCGCCCAGATCTCGTTGTGGACGTCGACGAACGCGACCAGTGTCTCGTCGGCGGCTGCGCAGGCGCGAATATTCCTGGCAAAGCGAAACCCCTGGAAGGGACTCCCGGAGGCCTGTGCGGCCTCCTCGCCGTCCTCCAGGTGCGGCGTGGCGCCCTTGGCGGTCTCGGCGAGCTGCTCGGGCAGAAATTGGACGGTGCTGCGGACCTCGATGTCCCGAGATGCCGGGTCCGTACCCGGGCTGGTGGGCGGGCGCTGGAAGCCGTGCGGATTGGTATGATTGAACGCGGTGAGCTCGGAGCTGTCGCGCCGGGCTCGGTGCTCGGACGTCTCGGCCACCGTCTCGGGCACGACGGGGGAGCCGCCGGGGATCACCGTCTGGTCGGCGCTCGTTCGTTTGCCTGCTGGTCGATTTTCTAGCGGGCGATCCGGGCTCACATGTTTGAGCCCCGTCGCGGTGCGCGGCCGATCTTCAAAGCTGGTCGTCTGGCCGGCGCGCGCGGCGGTGTCGCCGGCGAGTTGGGTGTGCCGGGCTCCGCCGAACGAGTCCTCGCCGCCGACCGGCTCGGCAAAGTCGGCCGAGTCGGAGGGCAGTTGCGCCCGAGCGGGCCGTCTCCGAGCGTTTGTGTCGGCGTCGAGGATGCGCTGGAGCGACTCGATGACCTCGAAGAGGTCGTCGGGCCGGTCCTCGGGCGACTTGGCCAGCATGCTGGCTACGAGAGCTTCGAGCGCCGGCGGGTAATTCGCCTCCGGGCATTTGTCGCTCAGCCGCGGCGCCGTGTCGTAGACGTGGGCCCTGAGCACCTCGAGGGTGCGGTCGCTGTCGAAGGGTGCGTGGCCGGTTAGAATATAGAAGAACGTCGCCCCGAGGCTGTAGATGTCGCTTCGGGCGTCGAGCTTGGTGGCCGATGCCTGCTCCGGGCTCGCATAAAGCGGCGTGCCCAAAAAGCCCTGGGTCATCTTGGCCTCGCCCTCGAGGTGCACCACGCCGAAGTCGAGTAAATAGGCGAAGTCGCGGCCGTCGGGCAGCAGCTCGACCATGATATTGGCCGGCTTGATGTCGCGGTGGATCATGCCCACACGGTGGGCCTCACACAACCCGTTGGCGACCTGACGCAGAAGCCCACAGGCACGATCGGCGGGCAGGGCGCCCTCGTGCTCGACCACCTGCTCGAGGGTATATCCGTCGATGTGGTCCATGATGAGCGCGATCCAATTCTGGTCGAGCTCGAGCAGCTCGTAGACGCGCACGATATGCGGGTTGCGCAGCATGCCCACCGCGCGCACCTCGCGCTCGAGGCGGGTGCGGATCTGGTCGATCACGCCGTCCTGGGAGCCGTCTTTGGCGTGCTGGTTGCGCCCGCCGACCTCGGTATGGCGCAGCTTGACCATCTTGACCGCGAAGCGCTTGGGTACTTTGAGGGAGTCGGCGCGGTAGATGGTCGAGGAGCTGCCCCGCCCCTCGATTTTGTCGATGAGGTAGCGCTCGTTGAGCACCCGACCCAAAAACGGGTCGTAGGCGTGCTCAGTCGGCGTCCAGCCATTCTCACCGGGCTGCTCGCGGCCGCAGTCGAGGCAAACCGGGTCGTCCTCGGCGCGCAGAGCCGTGCAGGAGCCGCAGAAGTATTTGGGCAACTCTTCCAGGCCTCGGGCTTGCCTCTTCTTTTCGCTCCAGCTGGTGCTCATCGGGATCTCGTCCACGTGAGATGAACGGCGGAATCATTAGCCGTCGAGGCCCAGGCGATCACTCGCGCACTCGTTGCTCCGGTTGATTCAGAAACCGCAGTATAGCGATTTTACCAGTAGCTACAACCGCTTAGCGGTTTTATTGGTCGTGTACGATGCGCCAGGGTTGTGTACTATAAGGAAACTTCGCTTTTTGCGCAGAATTAGCAGTTTCACTGGAATACGATGAGTCCGAATGACGCGCTGCGTTAGGAGGTTGGTGAATACTGACTGGCGGGCGGCAGGTGAGATGGCAAGGGCTGGCAACAGATCAGGGCTCGACGTGCCATCCCTCGTAATCGCCGCCGAGGCTGGCGGCCTCTTTGAAGAGTTGCCGGACGAGTTCGTCCATCTGCTCGGCGTCGACCGTCTCATGGCGGCTGATCGTGAGGCCGTAGGCGACGTCGTCGCCGTTGTCGGCATCAATGGGCATGTCCTCGTCGGGATAATGCAGCTCGAAGTCCCGCTCGGCGACCTTCTCGGCGAAGGCGTTTCGGTCGCCGGGCGCCGAGAACCACACCGTGTGGGCGACCTGAAGCGGGGTGTCGAGCGAGATGTCGTGCTGTTCGAGCTCGTGGATCTGGGCGCGATTCTCGATCAGGTTGCGCTCCAAAAGCGAGGGCCGCAAAAACTCGCGGTACACCGACCACTCGGCGTCGCGCCGCGAGCTGCCCTCGACGTTGAGCCGGGCAAATTGCCGGTCGATCGCCTCCGCCAGCAGCTCGGCGCACGGCTCCGAGGAGTACACGAACCATTCGGCGGCCTCCGGGGTGGAGATCAGCCCCACGAGGACAGCGCCGTGTTGGCCGCCGTCGAAAATGGGCGCGAAGACATCCGGCTCCTCGCCGTACGCCTTGTCGGGATCGAGCAAGAGCTGGTCTTCGCCGTCGCCTTCCTCGAGCGTCACGCGCAGCGAGTTGACCCAGGGCAGCGACTCGATGGGCGCCAGGCGCTCGAGCTGCAAATCGACCCCCACGACGGCCTCCTCGCCGCTGATGCGTCGAGGAAAGGTGCGGATTTTCGGAGTGTGGTCTGAGAGCATATGCATGGCGTCACCTCGAGCGTCGTTCCTATTCACACGCACGATATGCTATATCGTTGCAGACGGCCAAACGGCAAATGATCGTTTACGTTTACGGCTACGATCACGATCACGTTCACGACCACGACCACGACTACGACCACGACCACGACCACGACTACGACTACGACTACGGTAATTATGCATATACACATCGATATGCTTGGTGGGATCGCCGGCGATATGTTTTTGGCGGCCTCGCTCGACGCGGGGCTGGTCGAGGCCGAGGCCATCGAGCGGGCGTTGAGCTCGCTGGGCGTCGGTGAGATTCGAGTCGTGGCCGAGAAGGTGCGCCGCGGCGCGCTGTCGGGCACGCATGTGCGCTTCGAGGGCTGGGATCCGGCCGAGGAGCGCGACCACCGCCACTTGTCGACGATCCTGGAGATGCTCGACGCCAGCGGCCTCGACGAGCCGGTCAAAGAGCGCGCCAAGCAGATGTTTCGCACGCTCGGCGAGTCCGAGTCGAAGGTCCACGATATCCCGATGGAGACGGTGCATTTTCACGAATGTGGCGCTCTGGACTCGATCTTCGACTTCGTCTCGGCGGCCTATATCATCGAGGCGACCGGCGCGACCTGGTCGGCCGGCGCAGTGCCCACCGGCAGCGGCACCGTCCAGACCGACCACGGCACCGTGCCCGTGCCGGTGCCCGCCACCGCCGACATCCTGCAGGGCTTCGAGCTGGAGCCGAGAGACGTGCAGGCCGAGTTGGTTACACCCACCGGCGCCGCGATCCTAAAGACACTGCGCGGGCTCAACCCGGACTTCGCGCGCCCCAAGGCGACCGTGCACTCCCTGGGCTACGGCGCCGGCACCCGCGAGCTCGCCGAGCTTTCCAACGTGGTGCGCTTTGTGGTGCTCGAGACCGGTGACGAGCCGGCCAACGGCCTGCAACGAGACCAGGTCACCCGGCTGAGCTGCGATATCGACGATATGAACCCGGAGCTCTTCTCGGCCGTCGAGGAGCGACTTTTTGACGCCGGCGCCCTGGACGTGGTGCGCGAGAGCGTGCTCATGAAAAAGGGCCGCCAGGCCACGCGTCTGTCGGTGCTATGCGAGCCCGCCGCGCGCGACTCGCTCGCCGAGGTCCTGCTGCGCGAGACGACCACGTTTGGCGTGCGCGTCGAGCAGATCGAGCGGCTGAAGCTGCGCCGAGAGCTGGTCGAGGTGGAGACCTCGGCGGGCACGGTGAAGATCAAAGTCGGCTATTTGGGCGGCGAGGCGATCAAGGCTGCGCCGGAGTATGAGGATTGCGCCCGGCTCGCCCGGGAGAGTGGGCGGTCGGTGCGGGAGATCTATGAGGAGGCTTTGGGGAAGGGGCGAGGGTTGTTGGGGGGGTGAAAGCTACCACGCGAAAACCCCACTGCCTCGCTTTGCTCGGCATCTCCCCTCAAAGGGGAGAATTATATCGCTCGAAAGCCCGCCCCGGTTATTGAGGCAAAATAACAGCCCCCCGCGCCTCGCCCACTCGATCCGAATCAGCGATCACGGCAGGGGGGGGA
>CAYLTX010000242.1:0-7880 GCA_964386725.1 uncultured Bradymonadales bacterium
TCCGGGGGTCCAGGGGTCTGTGGGCCAGGGGTCCAGGGGTCCGGGGGTCCAGGGGTCCAGGAACTGCTTGACGGCAACGGCTTTACGGCGATTTTGCTGAGGATGGAAGGTGATGCGGAAATATTTTGCGATTGCGGCGTTCTTCGGCGTGTTTCTCGGCAGCCAAACCGCCTGGGCGCAGGTTCCCGGGGGTTCGGGTAGCCCATTGGGCTTAGTCGTGGCGCTGGGCATCCTCGCGCTGCTGCCGTTTTTGCTGATCATGGTGACCAGCTTCGTGAAGGTGGCGGTGGTCTTGTCGTTGCTGCGCACGGCGATTGGCGCCCAGCAGGTGCCGCCCAACCAGGTGATCACCGGCCTGGCGATCGTGTTGAGCATCTACATCATGGCGCCGGTGGGCATCGAGATCTACGAGGATGTGGCCCCGACGGTCGAGCGCTTCGAGCAGACCGACGAGCGGCCGGGCTTCGACGAGTACCGCGAGCTGGCCATGAGCACCGCCAACCCGCTGCGCGCCTTCCTGAGCAAGCATGCTCACCAGATGGAGGTCCAACTGCTCTACGAGCTGGCGCTCGAGCTGCGCGAGGAGGACCAGCGCGAGGGCCTCGAGCGGGACGATCTGATCATCTTGGTGCCCGCCTTCGTGGTCAGCGAGCTCAAAGAGGCGTTTACCATCGGCTTTATCCTCTTTGTGCCGTTTATCGTCATCGACATGGTCATCGCCAACATCCTGCTCAGCCTCGGCATGCATATGCTGAGTCCGACGACGATTAGCTTGCCGTTCAAGCTGCTCTTATTCGTGTTGGTGGATGGGTGGTTCTTGGTCGTGAAGGGTCTTGTGCTCGGTTACGTATGAGATCAGGGGTCCGGGGGGCCAGGGGTCCGGGGGGCCAGGAAAGGCAACGGCGAACGGCGCCCGGTATCCGGCGTCCGGCACCCGGTTTCCGGTTAACGGCTAACGAGAGGAGGCAGTTATGGAAAGTTACATCCTTCAGATCGGCCGCGAAGGCTTAATGCTCGTCCTCGTGGCGTCGGCGCCGCCGGTGATGGCGAGTCTGGTGACGGGGTTGTTGGTGAGCGTCTTCCAGGCGACGACGCAGATTCAGGAGCAGACGCTGACGTTTGTGCCCAAGCTGATCGCGGTGTTTGCGAGTTTGGTGATCGCAGGGCCGTGGATCGGGGCGCAGTTGCTGCGCTTTACGCGAATGCTCTTTGAAGGCTTCCCCGGGCTCTTCTAGCGAGACTGCATGTTTGAACTGCTCACAGATGAGGGCGTGCAGCGTGGGATCAATCAGATGATCCTGCTGGCGGCGCTGGTCAGCGCGCGGCTGATGCCGGTGGTGTACCTGGTGCCGTATCTGGGCGGCCAGGCGATTCCGCAGCAGGTCAAGATGGGCATTGCGCTGGCGCTGACGGTGCTCGTGTACCCGGCGGTGTGGCATACCGGGGCGGCGAGCGCGCTGCCCGAGAGCTCGCTGCACGTCGGGGTTCTGGTGGTCAAGGAGTTGGTGGTCGGTCTGATGATCGGCTTTGTGGCGGCGCTGGTCTTCGAGGCTCTGCGGGTGGCCGGCCAAGTCATCGACAACGCGCGCGGCCAGACGATGGCGACCTCATTCGTGCCGCAATTGAAGACGCAGACGAGCGTCTCGGCAGATTTTCTGTACCAGTTGGGCGTGGTCGTCTTCCTGCTCACCGGAGGGCATCGACTTTTTTTGGCCGCGTTGGTCAAGAGCTACGTGATGGTGCCGCCGCATACGTTTCCGAACTTCGGCGAGCATCTGGGCACGATCACCTTCGGCATCGTGCGGCTGACGGCCGATGCGATCATGTTGGGGGTCTTGCTGTCTTTTCCGGTCGTAGCGGCCATCTTGTTGGCCAATATCATGCTGGCGCTGATCAATAAGGCGGCGCCGCAGATCAACGTGTTCTTTTTGGGGATGCCGCTCAAGGCGGTGTTGGGTGTGGCGGTGGTGCTATTTGGGATGCGGGTGTTGGTGGAGCGGTTTCTGGCGGAGGCGGCCGGGGGCGTCGAGCAGGTGATGCGACTCTTGGAGCTGATGAGCGGATGAGTGAGAAGAGCGAGAAACCCACGCCCAAAAGGCGCCGGAAGGCGCGGGAGGAGGGTAACGTCGCGAAGTCGGCGGAGTTTACCGGCGGGATGGTGATGCTGTTTGCCGGGGCGACGCTGGTGGGGTGGATGGGGGCGATCGTGGGGCGGTCGGCGTCGCTCATTCGGCAGAGCTTGGAGTTGGTGAGCGGGCGGAATCCGACGAATGCGGATATCGGTCCGTTCATGTTGGCGGCGCTGGGTGAGTTGGCCTGGATGATCGGGCCGGTCTTGGCGGTGGGGTTCGTGGCGGCGGCGTTTTTCAATTATGTGCAGATCGGGGCGCTGTTCACCATCGATCCGCTCATTCCCAAGGGCGAGCGGCTGAATCCGGCGGCGGGCCTGAAGCGGATGGTGGAGCCGAAGAAGCTGGTCGATCTGGCCAAGAATGTCGGCAAGCTGACCATCTCCGGCTCAGTGGGCTACTTCGTCATCAAGGACAAGCTGACGATGCTCATCGAGCTGCCGCGCTTCGAGCTGTGGAGTGCGATGGCGGCGCTGGGTGATGTGGCGTTTACGCTATGCATGTGGCTGGGGGCGGTGCTGATCGCGTTTGGCGTCATCGATCTGATCTGGCAGCGGCACCAGCATGAGAAGGGCTTGATGATGTCCAAAGATGAGGTCAAGCGGGAGCATAAGGAGAGTGAGGGCGACCCGCAGCAGAAGGGCAAGCGCAAGCAGTTGCACAAGGAGTTGCTCAGGGATACCGGAATCAAAAACGTCAAGAACGCCGACGCCGTGGTGGTCAACCCGACGCACGTGGCCGTGGCGCTTCGCTACGACGACGAGCAGATGAGCGCCCCCGAGGTAGTCGCCACCGGCCGCGGCGAGCTCGCCCAGGAGATCAAGCGCATCGCGCGGCGTTACGGGGTGGCGATCGTGCGAAACGTCGATCTGGCGCGTGCGCTGGTGGATATCGATGTCGACCAACAGATTCCGGCCGAGTTTTACGAGCCGGTCGCCGAAGTTTTGAGCTTTGTTTATCAGATGCGGGCTGAGTCTGGAGTGTGAGAAGGTAAGAGAGTCAGATACTGCAACGAATCACCGATGCGACGGGAGAGCGGATGAACCTCGACGATACCGAAGTGTGGAGCTTGGCCAGGTTGGGTTTCTTGTTCTACTCGCGAGGTCGGTACGAGGAGGCCGGGGCGATCTTCCACGGGTTGGTGCAGGTGCGGCCCTCGAACGCGTATAGCTGGTACGCGCTGGGGCTGGTGCGTCATGAGCAGGGCGCGTTCCGTGGGGCGGTCGAGAGCCTCAACCAGGCGGTGTCGTGCGATCCCCAGATGTGGCGTGCACGCGCCGCGCTGGCCGAATTGCTCTACCAGAACGGCTATAAACAGGACGCGGGCGCGGTCCTCGAGCCGATGCTCCAGCCGTCTGCGCCCGCCGACGACCGGGCGGTGCGCCGCGGGCGGGTCTTGTGGCGTTGTTGGAACGGCTAACTGCGGGCTCACCACAGAGGGCACAGAGAGCACAGAGAAAAATTATTAAATTTTCTTATCTCTGTGTCCTCTGTGAACTCTGTGGTGAATTCCTTGTCTTGTTTGGTCGGTTCCCGGCGCATTTGCCTTTAAGAGGCGGAGCGGCGTATCATTAACGAACGATTTTGGGATTAGCCGAAGGCAATTGAGAGCGATGGAATCCGACGTGAAAGACCCGGCAGAGGAGCTCGCCGAAGAGCTCGTGGACGTTCGCGATAAATTTGTCGAGCTGGCTCGTGGTGACGCCAGCCGCGGCGAGGGCTATCGGAGCATCGCCGATGGGCTGGCCGAGCTGCTCGGCGAGCTCGAGGCGGATGCGGCGACGCACCAGGCGCGCTTGGAGGTCGTATTGCGGGGGTTGCGCACCTTGGCCGAGCTGATGTCGGCGCGCGAATTGCCCGGCGATCGTGCAGTTCAGGCGGAGTCGGCGGCCGATGATCCGGCCAGCGAGTTTCGGGAGATGTTCCGAAAGGAGGCCAGAAAGCGGCTATCGGGTCTGTCGATTTCGATGATGGGCATCTTCAGTGAGAGCGCCAGCCAAGACGCGCTCGTCCAGACCGCCGACCATATGCATGCGATGAAGGGGGCGTCGGCGATGGTCGGCTTGGCGGCGATCTCGCGGCTGGTCTCGGCGATGGAGCAGGTCGTCCTGGAGATGAAGCGGCAGTCGGCCGCAGAACGCACTTGGCCGACGCGGTGGCTTATGCGTGGCTTTCACCTGCTCGAGAACGCCGTCGGCGACGCGCATCTGGAGCTCGACGTGGCGGCGGCCGACGAGGTCGTCGGCGCGCTCGCCGGGTGGCGCAACAGTGGTGGGGCGCCGGCATCTGGGAAGGCCGACCCAGCGAAGGCCGACCCAGCGAAGGCCGACCCAGCGAAGGCCGACCCAGCGAAGGCCGACCCGGAAGAGCCAGCCTCTACAAAGCCGGCCTCGGTCGATCGCACGACCGCAGAGCTGCCCGCGCACCAACGTGTCAACGACGATGAGCCGCGCCCGAACCCGCTGGACTCATACGAGGGGCCGCTCGAAAAGCGTATTTTGGTGGTCGACGACGTCGAGACGATCGCGGCCAGCGTGGGCTTCGTGCTCTCGGAGCTGGGCGTCCCCATCGATATGGCGGAGCACGGCGAGGAGGCGCTCGAGATCTTGCGGCGCCGGCCGTATTCGCTGGTGATCAGCGACGTTTCCATGCCGCGCATGGACGGGATCGCGCTGACGCGCATGATCCGCGCCGACGAGGCCACCAGTGAGATTCCGGTCATCTTGCTGACCAGTCTCGACCGGCCCGACGAGCGCGACGCGGGTATCGAGGCGGGGGCGACCGATTATATCATCAAGGGGGCGATCGGCGGCGGCGAGCTGTTGAGCAGGGTCAAAGAGCTGCTCGAATTTGCCCCGGATGTGCCCGCCGGCGATTTTCGCTCCGACAACGAGCTTCGGAGGATTCTCATCGCCGAGGACGTCGAGACCATCGCCGCCTCCATTGCGTTTGTGCTATCGGAGGGTCCGTTCGAGATCGAGATCGCCCGAAACGGCGCCAAAGCGCTGGCCCGGCTGCGCGAGGGGACTTACGATTTATTGTTGAGTGACGTACAAATGCCCGAGATGGGCGGCTTAGAGTTGCTCCAGACGATTCGCGCCGACGGTGGGCTCGGTGAGCTGCCCGTGATATTGCTCACGAGCCTGCAAGATCCCGAGGTTCAGCAAGAGGCACTGGACATGGGGGCCGATCGCTTCCTAATAAAGGGTGAAGTCGGCGGCGACAAGCTTCGCGAGATCGTCGAAGAAGTCGCGTCGCTGGTCAGATAGAAGTAGTTGATACGCCGATACGGTCAAGTCATCCGGTAAGGTCATGAATCCATTGGTCCTCATCATCGACGACAGCGAGCTGATTCTGCAGATGCTCGACATGGTCTGCCAACAGGCGGGCTATCGAACGGTGACCTGTAATCGATTCAGCGCCGTGCCGGAGGCTGTGCAGGGCGAGGCGCCCACGGTGGTGGTCAGCGACCTGAACCTGCCGGGGCTGGGCGAGCGCGACGTGGTCAGCGCGCTGCGCGCGATCGACGCGCTGCGCGAGGTGCCCGTGATCCTCGTGTCGGGCATCGACGCCGACGAGCTCGACGCCACCGCCGAGCGCCTCGGCGCCGACGGGGCGGTCTCCAAGGAAGCGGGCATGCCGGTGGTACAGGCCGAGTTGCCGCCGATGTTGGACAGGCTAACAGCGTAAGATTTCAACGCAGAGGTCGCGGAGAGCGCGAAGGAAAGGCAGCTTAATATTAGCTTTTAGCGGCGGGTAACGCGGTCGTGGCGTCGGGCGCAGATCCAGTCGAAAAAACTCAGCGCCCTTAGCGCCCTCCGCGTTGAAAATCAGTTTTTGAAGTAGGTCGATACGGAGTCGGCCAGGGAGCCGTCGCGCACGAGCGTGACGGCTTTTTGTATGTCGGGGTACATCACGCGGTCGTGCTTCATGAAGGAGACGTGCTCGCGGAGCACGCCGAGGGCGCGCTTGGTTCCCTCGCCGAGTCGGTGGCCGTCTCGGAGGTCGAGGGCCTGGGCGGAGATGAGGTATTCGATGCCGACGATCGACTCGGCGTTTTTGATCGAGCGCAGCGTGTGGACCGCCGCGTGCATGCCCATGGAGACGTGGTCTTCCATATTGGCGCTGGTGGGGATGGAGTCGACGCTGGATGGGAAGGATTGCGATTTATTCTCGGAGACGAGCGCCGCGGCGACGTATTGCGGGATCATCATGCCGGAGTTCAGGCCCGGGTTGGAGACCAGAAACGGCGGCAGGCCCTCGGAGAAGTATTTGTCGGTGAGCTTGGCCGAGCGGCGCTCGGAGACGCTGCCGAGCTCGGCGATGGCGGTCTTGAGATAGTCGAGGGCCAGGGCGACCGGCTGGCCGTGGAAGTTGCCGCCCGAGAGGATCGCGCCAGGCTTCTTTTCCCCATTGGGGCCCTCTTCGGGGACGAAGACCAGCGGGTTGTCGGTGACGGCGTTGGCCTCGGTGGTGAGCACGTCGGTGACGTGGTCGAGCACGTCGCGGCTGGCGCCGTGGACCTGCGGCATGCAGCGCAGGCAGTAGCTATCCTGGACGTATTCGACTTTGCCCTCGATGGTGCCCGGCGCGGCGCCGGCGAGCTGGCTTCCTTCCAGAAGCGAGCGCAGCGCGCGGGCGCTGTCGAGCTGGCCTTTGCGGCCGCGGGCCTGGTGGATGCGCTCGTCGAGTGCGGCCAGACGGCCGGCGACGGCCTCGAAGCTCATCGCTCCGACGGTGTCCGCGCAGTCCAACAGTTGCCGGAAGCGGATGGCGGCGATCATGCCCGCGGCGGTCATTGCCTGGGTGCCGTTTAGCAGCGCGAGGCCCTCTTTATAGGTCAGGCTGATCGGTTCGAGGCCAGCCTGGCGCATCGCCTCGGCGCCGTCGAGATGCTCGCCTTCGAAGACGGCCTCACCCAGGCCGATGATCGGCAGGCACATATGGGCGAGCGGGCAGAGATCGCCGCTCGCCCCGACGCTGCCGAGCTCGGGGACCACCGGGTGAACGCCGACGTTGAGCATATCGGCCAGCAACTCGAGGGTGGACAACCGAATGCCGGAGTTGCCCTGGGCGAGCGCGTTGATGCGAAGCAGCATCATGGCGCGCACGACCTCGGTGTCCAGCGGCTCGCCCAGCCCACAGGCGTGGCTGACCAGCAGGCGCTCCTGGAGCGTCTCGGCGTCCTCGGGCTGGATGACGCGGTCGCGGTTGGCGCCGAAGCCGGTGGTCACCCCGTAGACCGCCTTGCCGCTGTGGGCCATCTCGCGCACATACTGCGCTGACGCCTCGATCTTGGGATGGGCAGAGGCGGCGATCTCGACCGGCTCGCCGCCGAGGGCGATGCGCTCGACGTCGTCGAGGGTGAGCGGGGTATCTCCGATTTTCATGGTGGTCACTTCGTTTTTTCTGCTCAGGGGGCGGCGAATTTGCGTGGACATTAGCGTTGAAAAGGTGTGGTGGCAATGGTGGAGGTGGTCGGTTGTTGTGGTGCCCCTCCGCCTCGCGTTGCTCGGCACCTCCCCACGGCGGCTGGACGCCGCCGTGGGGAGGAACTTTCGGTTTGATCGTGTATTGGTCGGTTGTTGTGGTGCCCCTCCGCCTCGCGTTGCTCGGCACCTCCCCATGGCGGCTGGACGCCGCCATGGGGAGGAACTTTCGGGGTGATCGCGCATTGGTCGGTTGTTGTTGTTCAGAAACCAACCACCGCGCGATCTAGCGGAAGGTTCCTCCCCAGGTCGAAGACCCTGG
>CAYLTX010000243.1:0-7874 GCA_964386725.1 uncultured Bradymonadales bacterium
CCCGCTCTCGACGCTCCCCCCCCTGCCGTGATCGCTGATTCGGATCGAGTGGGCAAAGCAATGGGGGGCGAATGGTCGACACTCTGAAAATTGTCGGATTGTCTACCATTTCCTCCCCGCGGCGTTCAGCCGTGGGGAGGTGCCTGAGCGAAGCGAAGGCGGAGGGGCCTTTGGCGTAATGCCCCACAAGCTCAATCTAACTCACTCCTCGTCCTCGTCGAGTTCCTCTTGGAGATCTTCGCCCAACGAGGGCTCTTCCTCGCCCTGTTCGATCTCTTCGATCTCGGCCTCTTCGATCTCCTCGCCGTCTTCGAGGTCCTCGTCCTCGTCGTCGGTCTCCGCCAGGCGCGCCATGCTGACGACGCGCTCGTCTTTGTCGGTGACCATGACTTTGACGCCCTGGGTATTGCGTCCGTAGATGGAGATCTCGCCGACGCGGGTGCGCAGGATCTGGCCGTGGTCGGTGATCAGCATCAACTGATCGTCCTCGTGGACCAGGCGGATGCCGACGATCGGGCCGTTGCGCTCGCTGACCTTCATCGTGATGACACCCTTGCCGCCTCGGGACTGCAGGGGATACTCGTCGATGACGGTGCGCTTGCCGTAGCCGTTTTCGGTGATCGTCAGGATCTTGAGGTCTTCGTCGCGCTCACGCGGCAGGACCTCCATACCGATCAGCTCGTCTTCGCCTTTGAAGCGCATGCCGATCACGCCGGTGGCCGTGCGGCCCATGGCGCGGGCGTCGGACTCGTGGAAGCGGATCGACTGGCCGTTACGGGTGGCCATGAAGATCTCGTCGTCGCCCTCACTGAGGCGCACCGAGACCAGCTCGTCGCCCTCTTTGATATTCAGGGCGATGATGCCGCCGGAGTGGACGTTTTGGTAGGCGACCAACTCGGTCTTCTTGATCCTGCCCTTGCGGGTGCCGAAGACCACGAAGCGGTCCTCGAAGAAGTCGTCGCAGGACAGCACCGTCTGGACGGTCTCTCCCTCCTCGAGCGGAAGCAGGTTGGCGACGTGTTGGCCCTTGGTGGTGCGCGAGCCCAAGGGCAGCTCGTGGGTGCGAAGCATGTACAGCTTTCCGACCGAGGTGAAGATCAGAATATTGGTATGGGTCGAGGCCACGAACATATCGGTGACGAAATCCTCGTCCTTCGTGCCCATGCCGCGCTTGCCGCGGCCGCCTCGTCGCTGAGCGCGATATTCATCGAGCGGGGTCCGCTTGATATAGCCCTGGTGACTGAGGGTCACGACCATATCCTCTTCGGCGATGAGGTCCTCGAGGGACAACTCGCTGACGTCGTAGAGGATCTCGGTGCGTCGCTCGTCGCCGTAGCCGTCGCGGACTTCGAGCAATTCGTCTTTGATGACCCCCATCATCTTGTCTTCGTTGGCCAGCAGGCTCTTGAGGTAGGCGATGGTCTCGCGCACCTCGGCCAACTCGCCCAGAATCTTCTCGCGCTCGAGGCCGGTCAGCTTCTGCAGGCGCATGCGCAAGATCGCGTCGGCCTGACGCTCGCTGAGCTCGAAACGATCCATCAGCCCGGCTTGGGCCTCGGAGGGCGAATCACACGAGCGGATCAGCGCGATGACCTCGTCGAGGAAGTCCAGCGCGATCTTGAGGCCCTCGAGGATGTGGGCGCGATCTTCGGCTTTGCCCAGATCGTGGATGGTGCGCCGGGTGACCACGTCGCGGCGGAAGTCGATGAAGTGGTTGAGCACCTCTTTGAGCGACATCACCTGGGGCTGGCCGTTGACGATCGCCAGCATGATGATGCCGAAAGACGACTGCATCTGAGTCATCTTATACAGGTTGTTCAGGATGATCTCGGGCATGATGTCGCGGCGCAGCTCGATGACCACGCGCATCCCCTTTCGATCCGACTCGTCGCGCATGTCGGTGATGCCGTCGAGCTTTTTGTCGCGCACCAGCTGGGCGATCTTCTCGATCAGACGCGCCTTATTGACCTGGTAGGGCAGCTCGTGGACGATCAGGCTGGACTTGCCGGTCTTGTCGTCGGTCTCGATGTCGACGCGGGCGCGCACTCGGATGACGCCGCGGCCGGTCGAGTAGGCCTCGCGGATGGTGTCGGCGCCGTAGATGAGACCGGCGGTCGGAAAGTCCGGGCCGGGCACGATCTCCATGAGATCGGCGACGGTCATCTCCGGGTTGTCGATCAACCCGATGGTCGCGTCGACGATCTCGGTGAGGTTATGCGGCGGGATATTGGTCGACATACCGACCGCGATACCCGACGAGCCGTTGACCAGCAGGTTGGGCACCTTCGCCGGCAGAACCTCCGGCTCGGCCTCGTTGCCGTCATAGTTGGGGACCCACTCGACGGTGTCCTTGTCGATGTCGGCCAGCAGCGCCTCGGTGACCCGGTTCATGCGGACTTCGGTATATCGCATGGCGGCGGCGGGGTCGCCGTCGACGCTGCCGAAGTTGCCCTGGCCGTCGACCAGGGGCACGCGCATGTTGAAGTCCTGGGCCATACGCACCAGCGCGTCGTAGACGGACTGGTCGCCGTGAGGGTGATATTTACCGATGACGTCACCGACGATACGCGCCGACTTCTTATAGGCGGCGTTCCACCGGTTCCCCAGCTCGTGCTGGGCGTATAAGACGCGTCTGTGGACCGGCTTGAGTCCGTCGCGCACGTCGGGCAAGGCCCGACCGATGATCACACTCATCGCATAATCGAGATACGAGTGACGAATTTCGTCCTCGATATTAATCGGGATGACGTTGGCCGACTCATCTGCCATGAGAAAATCTCCTTGACGAAGGCGCACCCGAAAGGCGGGCGCCTCGAAAAACTACGATTGGATTACAAATTTGGGGCCGACGCGACCGGCTCGAACGCCAGATTCGCATCGAGAGCGCGGCGAGGCTATCAATAACGCTCCCCACCGGCAAGCTCTGCGGATAAATCTGGAGCGACCTGAAACCTTCTGAGGCGATCGTGCATCTCAATATGTAGGGCGATGGCCCGGGGGATCACTGCCAAAGAGGGTTGTGGACCGGCGCGGATGTTTTGTGGGCAAATCATTTGCCGCTCGAGCCGCGCTGGTTAATTTCTCCGGGAAGGTCGGAACACGGGTCTCTCAGTTTATTCAACCGACGACACCCCGGCGTCATTCCCATCGCATTAGGGTTGCGCGCACGTTTTCGAGGCGGCCCCGCTCGGCGCGCGAGAGCCTAGTCAACCGGACGTTCGAAGCCGATGGACCGACCGTCGCGAGCTCCATGAGGCGAGTTAGGTGTAATTTTACAACTGTTATGAAACCTTTTCGCTTAGAACGCTTCTAAAGAGTTGAAAGGGGCGAAGTTCAGGCCTCGACGAGCCGGCCGCTTTCGTAGTCGGCATGAGGCCTTCCAGATAGATAGAGAGGAGTCGACATGATCAAACTCAATCAATTTAACCGCGAGCTCGGTGAGGAAGCCGACGGCACCAAGATGCAGGTCTTCCAGGAGACGGCCATGGACCACCTGGACGAGCTGTATGCGACCGGCCTTCGGTATACCAAAAACGAGAAGGACGCCGAGGACCTGGTCCAAGAGACCTTCCTCAAGGCGTATAATAATTGGGATCGCTTCGAGCAGGGCACCAATTGTAGGGCCTGGCTCTTTACGATTCTGACCAACACGTTCATCAATAAATATCGCCGCAAGAAGAAAGAGCGCGAGATCCTGAACGCAGACGACCTGCGTCCGATCGAGCAATTCTTCTTCAGCCGCGAGAAGACCGACTTTTACGATAACCCGGAGCGCGAGACGCTGCACAAGGCGTTTAGCACCGACGTCAAAGAGGCGCTCGAGTCGTTGAGCGAAGAATTCCGCATGGTCGTCGTTTTGGCCGACCTCAACGATTTCTCCTATAAGGAGATCGCACATATCCTGGGCTGCCCGGTGGGTACGGTGATGAGCCGTCTGTTCCGCGGCCGAAAGATGATGCGGCAGGCCTTGGTCGACACCGCTTATGAGCGCGGGATCATCCGCGACCGCGAGCCGTTTTTGTACGACGACTCCAACCGCACCCGCCGATCGGTCCGCACGGCCAAGCTCAAAGAGCGTCACGACGAAGACGAAAAGGAAGTCGCGTAACCACCGAATGACATCGTATCAATCATCCAGAGGCGGCGCCGGAAACGGCGCCGCCTCTGGCGTTTCTTGGACATTTCGCCGCAAATTTCGAGTTGCAGAAGGCGGGGCAGCTTGCCACCACCTACGGTCGGAATGTACACCAGAGCATACACTCAGCTCGAGGTCCCAGTCGTCATGAGATATCTGCAACTCGCCTTCCTCTTTGCCCTTCTGCTCGCACCAGCGATCGCCGCCGGCGTCGAACCGGCCGAGGCCGAGACTGCCGCCGATGATCGCGCAGCCGACGAAGACGGTGATCGTCCGCTGCAGCTCCATTACCGCGTCTGGGGCGATCGCGCCGACACGCCAAGCTTCGAAGACAATGTCGACGGGCGCAGCGCGCTTCGCCAGTATCTGCGCGCACGGCTCGATATCGGCGACGACGATCTGGGCATGATCGCCGAGGTCGACCTGCTGGCCGGCCAGCTCGCCGGAGACCAACCGGCGACGATCCCCGACGAGGCCGATACGGGCACCGGCGCAGGCCGAGATCCCTTCGAGACCAGCCGAATCGTCGAGCCGCGCCAATTCTACGGAAAGTGGACATCACCGGTGGGCCAGCTCAGCGCCGGACTGCAGACCAGCCAATGGGGGCTGGGCATCCTCGCCAACAGCGGCGCGGCCGACCGCGAGGGGCTTTTCAACCAGAACTTCGGCGGCGATCGGGTGGTGCGCGCAGTCTTCGCCACAGCGCCGCTTCGGCCGCTTATCGACAGCCCCGTCGCCCGGGATATTTACCTGGCCGTGGGCGGCGACACGGTGTGGCGTGACGAAAACGCTGATTTCTTGGCCGGCGATCGCGCCTACCAGGGGATCGTCGCCGCGCTCTACGACACCGAGGCCACCAAGGGCGGCACCTATCTGGTCTATCGCAATCAGAGCGACCGGGACGGGGACTTTTTGGAGGCCTTCGCCGTCGATCTGTACGCCGACCACAGTTTTGTGGTCGCCGACGACTGGCATCTGCGAGCGGCCGCCGAGGGCGCGCTGCTGACCGGCAGCACCGACCGCACGCTCACCGAAGGCAGCGCCGAGCCGGTCTCGGTGCTGGGCCTGGGCGCGGCGAGCGAGTTCGAAGTGCGCTACGAGCCGGCGCAGGTCGGCCTGCAATTGCTGGCCGGTTTCGCCTCGGGCGACGCCAATGCCGACGACGACACCCTGTATCGCTTTCGCTTTGACCCCAATTATGACGTCGGCCTGGTGCTCTTCGACCACTACCTGCCCGCGGTCACCCGGGCGAGCGTCGACCGCATCGACGACCCGGCCAGGAGCGGTCAGGCCCCCAAAGGCCTGGGCGGGCTGGTCAACGACGGCGGCGTCGAGAACGCCTGGTATCTGAGCCCGGGCGTGCTCTATGGAGACCCCGAGGGATTCTTGGCCGGCGTCAACTTCCTGTGGGCCAAGGCCGACCAACCGATCGCCGACCCCTACCTGAGCTTCGAGGGCGGCGGCCAACTCGCCGGCCCCAACGGCCGAACGCCCGCCTCCGACGACCTCGGCATGGAGCTCGACGCCGCGCTTCGCTACCGATATATGCCCACCGACAGACTTACGCTGGAACTCAAGGGCGAATACGGTATCTTCTTTCCCGGCGAGGCGTTCGACGACGCCTCGGGCGCCTCCGACGAGGCGCAGAGTCTCGCCCGAGTGCGCGCCAGCGTCCTATGGTAGGCATAAAGTTCGATCAACCCTGCATGGCTAGAGCACACCCGTGACGACCCATCGCTCTACTTTTTGGCGCCCGCACCCGCTCGATCGCAACGACACGGTCATCGGCACCCTGATCTTCGTGGCCACGCTCGCCTTGCTCATGGCGACGATGGACATGGGCTTTAGCCGCGACGAGGGCTTCTACTTCAAGGCGGCCTACGACTATATCGGCTGGTTCGAGGCGCTGTGGGACAACCTGCTCGCCGGCAACCTCGCCGAGAGCTTCTCCAAATCGAATATCGACAAGCATTGGGGCTACAACAAAGAGCACCCGGTGCTGGTCAAGACGCTATTCGCGCTGAGCCACAAGCTCTTCCACGACCAGCTCGCCTGGCTGAGCGCCTCGGAGGCGATGCGGCTTCCCGGGGCGGTCTTCGGCTCGCTGACCGTGGTGGTGACCTATCTGTTCGGGCGCCAGACCTTCGGCCGACTGGCCGGCCTGGTCGCCGCCGGCGCGCTTTTGTTCCAGCCGCGCTTCTTCTTCCACGCCCACCTCACCACCTTCGACGTGCCCGTGACCGCGCTGTGGATCATGGTGATCTACGCGTATTGGCGAAGCTACGAGAGTAAATGGTGGGCGCTGGCCACCGGGGTGTTGTGGGGGCTGGCGTTGTCGGCCAAGCTCAATGCCTTTTTCATCCCGCCGGTGCTCGGGCTGCACTGGCTGGCGGTCAACTGGCGGGGCTTTGGCATCGAACGCGACCAATTCGGCATCCGGCTGCGGCTGCCCCCGGTGCCGTGGGCGTTTGTGGCAATGGCCATCGTCGGGCCCCTTCTCTTCTACGCGCTGTGGCCCAGGCATTGGTTCAACACCTGGGACCGCGTGCAGTGGTATCTCAACTTCCACCTCAAGCACGTCCATTACTTCGTGTGGTACTTCGGCGAGCGGCTGTACAGGCCCCCGTTTCCAATATCGTTTCCGTGGGTGATGACGGCGGTGACGGTGCCGGCGACGATCCTCTTTGCTTTCGCGACGGGCCTGTGGGCGGCGGCGCGCCAGTGGCGGCTGGTCGACTGGGCTCGGCGCTGGGTCGCGGCGCTTCGCGAGCGGCGCCTTCCGGAGACCCGCGACGCCCAAGATGGCTTCGATCCCAAGGGCACCGGGCTTTTGTTGGCGATCAACTTCGTCTTCCCGATCGCGCTGATCGGCATGCCCGAGACGCCGGTCTTCGGCGGCACCAAGCACTGGATGACGGCGATGCCATTTCTGGCGATCTTGGCCGGCGCCGGCGTGGCGCTGGCCTGGCATCAGGGCGTACGCGTGCTCGGTGAGATCGCCGGAGATTCCCTCGGGCAAATCCGCCTCGCGGGCATTGGCTGGGCGCTCGGCGCCTTGTTGAGCCTGTCAGTGCTCGGCCCGGCGGCCTACGCGACCAGCTACAACCACCCCTTTGGCACGAGCTATTATAACGAGCTCATCGGCTCGTATCGCGGCGCGGCCGACGCACAGATGATGCGTCAATTCTGGGGCTACTCCTCCAGACAGGCGCTGCCCTGGCTGAACGAAAACGCCCCCAAAAACTCCCGCGTGTGGACCCATAATACCGTCGGCTACGCCTGGAGCATGTACCGGCGCGACGATCTCGTCCGACGCGACCTCCGCCCCGCCTCCAAGCATTCCAGCCAATTCGCGCTCTACCACCACCAACGCGCGTTCGCCTGGCCACTTTCGCGCACGTGGAAGAGCTACGGCACCTACGCCCCGGCCCACGTTGTCAGCATCGACGGGGTGCCGTTGTTGAGTGTCTACGAGCGACCCGAAAAAGAAGAATAGCCGTTAGCGGAGCGGCTGCTTGCCTCTGCGATTTGACTCGGGTCGGCTGGTTTTTGCCTCTCAAGGCGCCGTTTTTTGGCGCCGCGCCGAGACGAAGCGAAGCGGAGTCGAGGCCCCGTAGCCGGGGGCGAGTGCGAGGGCTTTTCCCGAGCACTCACCCCCGGATCGCGCGCCATACCCTTCCCCTTGAGCGGCGCCGCAGGCGCCGCAGTGGTAGGGGAAGTCAACTAAAGCACTCCTATT
>CAYLTX010000244.1:0-7840 GCA_964386725.1 uncultured Bradymonadales bacterium
CCTCTTCAGCCTCTTCAGCCTCTTCAGCCTCTTCAGCCTCTTCAGCCTCTTCAGCTTCTTCAGCTTCTTCAGCTTCTTCAGCTTCTTCAGCCTCTTCGGCTTCTTCAGCCTTCTCGGCTTCTTCGGCTTCCCAGAACTTTTCGGCGAAAGCCTCGAGTTCCTCGTCGCTCTCGAGCTCCTCGCGCTCCTTTACCAGGTCGCGCGCAGCATACCACAACTGGCGTCCCTTCTTTGAGGGGATGCCGGCGGACTCGGCCATCGCGTCGGTATCCTCGGCGAAGGCGATATGCTCGACCTTTTTGTAGCCGGCGTCGTAGAGCTTGACGGCCACTTTCGAGCCGACACCTCGGACCTCTTCGAGCTCTTTTCGCTCGTAGTCCTCGGGGGTCATCGCCTCGGGCGAGCCCGGGGCGGGACGCGCCAAGATATCCTTGGCGGCTTCGATGACCAACTCGGCTTGCTCGGCGTTGATTCCCGGAATCTGGGACAACTCTTCGACATTGGCGTGAGCCATGTGCTCGAGCTTGTTATAGCCGAGCGTGAACAGCGAGTCGATCATGTCTTCGGTGACACCTTCGAACTCCACCAGATTCTCGCGCGCCTCCTTCATGATGTTCTTGAGGCGCGTCTCACTGATGATATCGAGGTTCCAGCCGGTCAACTGCGCCGCCAGACGCACGTTCTGTCCGCCTCGGCCAATGGCCAGGCTGAGCTGGTCGTCGGGGACGATCAGCTCCATGGTCATATTGTGCTCGTCGATGAGCACCTTGGCGACCTCCGCCGGGCTGATGGCGTTGGTGACAAAACGGGCCGGGTCTTCCACATACGGCACGATATCAATCTTTTCACCGTGCAACTCTTGGACAACCGCTTGGACCCGCGAGCCACGCATGCCCACGCATGCGCCGACCGGATCGACGTCACTGTCGCGGCTGTACACGGCCACCTTGGTGCGCACACCGGGCTCTCGAGCCACGGCGACGATGCGCACGATTTTCTCGTAGACCTCGGGCACTTCGTGCTCGAAGAGGTTGATGAGCACCTGGGGATCGGCGCGCGTCAAAACCACCTGTGGGCTTCGGCTCGAGCGCTGGATCTCCTTGATCATCGCCTGGATACGATCGCCGGGGCGATAACTCTCCCGGGAGGTCTGCTCTCGGCGCGGCAAAATCGCGTCGGCGCGTCCGAGGTCGACAATGATATTGCCCTTCTCGAAGCGACGCACGATTCCGGTGACCATATCACCGACGCGGTCTTTGTACTCATTATAGATGATGTCGCGCTCGGCCTCGCGCACTCGCTGAATGATCACCTGCTTGGCGGTCTGGGCAGCGATGCGCCCGAAGGTCGAGTTATACGAGTCGAGCTTGAGCAGCTCGCCGAAGCGGTCATCTTGGGCCTTGGCTTTTTCCTTGTCCTCTTCACGATAAAAGATCTGGAAGAGTAACTCGTCGCCGGGATCGGCGCTAAAGCCGGCCGCCTCAACTTCGTCGACCGATACCTCGCGGTACGGGTTCTCGACGTCGTTGTTGACCGTAACAATCTGGAACAATTCGATCTCGCCGCTGTCCTCGTTGAACTGCGCTTCAATCTCGCGCTGAGGTCCATACGTGCGCCGAGCCGCAGTCAAGATGGCTGCTTCGAGGGTCTCAATGAGGGTCTCGCGCTCGAGGCCTTTGTCCCTTCCGACCTGGTCTATGACGGTGTTCAGATCCATGGAACGTCTACTCCTAAAAATCGAAATCGTGCTTCAACCGGGCTTCTTTGACGTTGCCCCAGTCGATGTCGACGGTTTCTCCATCACGGTCTTCGAGCTGCACGCTGAGCGTGCCATCCTCGTAGTCCATGAGCTGGCCGATGACTTTATTTTTTCCCGCCACTTGCTCGCGGACAATCAATTGAACCTTGTTACCCACGGCCTGGCGAAGATGCTTGGGTTTTCTCAACTTTCGCTCGATGCCCGGGCTGGAGACCTCCAGTACGTAATTCTCCGGGATGTCCTCAGCGGCATCGAGATATGCTTCGATATAACGGCTGACCTTGGCGCATTCGCCCACACCCACGCCCTCACCCGGTTCGACTTCTCCGGGAAGATCGACATAGACGCGAAAGATCCAACGCCCTTTGATCACAAGTTCGACGTCGAAGAGCTCCAGTTCTTTGGCCTGTGTTGCCTCCTCAGCCCAAGCCTCGACCTTCTCGGCGAGCTTGGGAGAGCGGGCATACGACTTGTCCTGAGAGGATTTATCGTCGTCCTCTTCAAAAAACTGTCGCTTATTTTTGCGCCGTCGAGCCAACTTGATCTCCTATGCGTCTAAAATGGAGCGTGTTGCTGAAAATAAAAAAAGCGGGCTATGGGCCCACTTCGCATGAAACTTGCGAACATGTGACGTCACTACAAGGTGACATCGCCCGTGTCAGCGACCGCTGATCGAGCCGGTCAAAGACACACCACGCATACAGCGCTAGATTCTCGGCTGTGTCGCGTCACTGGGAGGCATACAAAAACTGTCTGGGCGCGTCAAGCCGACTGCGCCGCCGCGTCTATGGTGGGCTTCAAATCCTACCACCGCACAAACGATCGACGCGCCACGCTCATTCCCTACTTTCGCGTGCGTTGACAACACCTTGTGATGCATCAAACTTGAGCGCAGATAATCCTTTGCCCCCCCCGGGACGCCCAATATGAAAGTTTCGTTAATTCAACTTTGCTCCACACGCGAGCTCGACCGAAACCTCGCCAAATGTCGCCAACTCGCCGAGGAGGCGGCCGAGGACGGCGCCGACTGGATACTCTTTCCGGAGAACGCGCCGTTTCTGGGAAAAGACGTCGACAAGCTCGCTGTCGCAGAGACCGCCGACGGCTCCATCGTCGAACATTTTCGTGAGATCGCCCGGAGCACCGACAGTTGGGTGACGCTGGGCAGCTTCCCGGAGATCTCGCCCGACGAGGAGCGCACCTACAATACCCAGCTGTTGTTGCGCCCAGACGGGCACACAGAGGCCGTGTACCGAAAGATCCATCTATTCGACGTCGAGGTCGAAGGTGGGCGCAGCTATCGGGAGTCACATTCGGTGGCCGGCGGCGACGTGGTCGTGACCGCGACCGTGGAAGGCCGCTCCGCAGGCAATACCGAGCGCGCGGCCCAGACCGTCGGCCTGAGTGTCTGCTACGATCTTCGCTTCCCCGAGCTGTACCGAGAGCTGAGCGCCCGCGGCGCGACCGCGCTGACCGTGCCCTCGGCGTTCACCCTCCAGACCGGCCGGGATCACTGGCATCCGCTGCTGCAAGCACGCGCCATCGAGAACCAGGCATACGTGCTCGCCCCCAACCAATGGGGCCACCACTTCGGCAGCCGAAGCTCCTACGGCCACTCGGCGGTCTACGACCCCTGGGGCCGCCGCATCGCGTGCGCGCCCGACAAAGAGTGTGTGGTGACCTCGAAGCTTGACTTCAACTACCTTGAAGACGTACGCCAGCGCATGCCGAGCCTGACTCATCGAAAGTTGTAGGACATCGGCCATATTGAGGCGCCTGCGAGTGCTGTTTTGACAGCCGCGGATGATTTCGCCCTCGATGTCTGTTAACTGTCCGGTCCGGCACAGCGGCTCGTCGTTGCGTACGAACGCAGCAGCGTCCCTGTACTGGTAAGTAGTTTTAATCGGGTGGACGATGACCAGCTTGTTGCACATTTTGGAGTTTGCCCTACCGGCGCTGTATGCAGCGACCTTCGCGCTGTACTTCCGACACTTTCTAAACCCGGTCAGCGACGAAGACTTCTACGGCACGATCGCCCTCAAGGGCACTCTAGCCGTGCATGTGGGCTATTTGGTGTTGCGCGGCGTGTTGCTCGATCACTTTCCGATCGCCTCGGGCGCCGAATTTTTGTCGCTGCTGGCCGCCAGCATCACCGCCATCTATCTGCTGGTCGAATCTCGCCATAAGGCCCCCAATACCGGGATTTTCTTTTTGGGGCTGGTCTTTTTATTCCAGCTCGCCAGCTCGGTTCTGGTCGCCGATATGGCCGATGTCACCATTCAGTCGCGCCATCCGGTCTTTGCAGTCCACGTCCTCTTTACCACTTTCGGATTTACCGCGCTCAGCCTCAGCGCGATTTATGCATTGATGTACGTGTTGCTGTCGCGCCAGCTCAAGTCGCGCGATCTGGGGGTCATCTTTCGTCGACTTCCGGCGTTGTCGACCCTGGAGGATATGAGCAGGTTGGCCACCGTCGCAGGCGTGATCCTGCTCGGGGCTGGGCTGGCGCTCGGCCACTGGGTGGCGCTCGACAGCGGCGCGAGCATGAGCTCGCTCGACCCGATCATCATCTGCGCAGACCTGATCTGGCTGGCCTACACCATCGGGTTGATCGTGGCCAGGGTGCGTGGGCTCAGCGGGCTGCGCATGGGCTACCTGTCGTTATTTGGCTATCTCGTGCTCATCGGCACCGTATTCGTCATCATCACCGCCTCCGGCGCATTGCACTCATTCCAGTGAAGAGTCGAAGCCTTATACTCAAGGCGTACTCCTTCAGCCATAAGAATACGGCGTTGGAGGATCGCGACGCCCTCGCCTTTTCGAGCGAGGATGTGCAGCGGTTTGTCAGCCAGGTGCGCGCGCGCCTGGACAGCGAGGGCGCGGTAATCTCGACGTGCAACCGCACCGAATTCTATCTATTCGGGCCCGCGGGCAACACCACCTGGGAATCGGTGCGCGAGATCGTCTGCGACATCAAAAGCCTGGGCGACGACATCCCACAGCCAACTGCCTTCGCCGGCAACGACGCCTCCCGGCATATCTTTCGAGTCGCCGCCTCGCTCGAGTCGATCGCTCTGGGCGAGAACCAGATCCTCGCCCAGGTCAAAGACGCCCACGAAGTATTGCTCGAGCAGGCCGACAAGGCTCCCGCGCTCGACCGCCTCTTTCAATACGCGGTGCGTTGCGGCAAGCAGGTGCGCACCGAAACCGCGCTGTGCGAGGGCACCGTCTCGATCAGCTCGGTGGCCGTGCAACTCGCCGAGAAGATCTTCGGCGAATTCGCCAAACGCGAGGTCCTCATCGTCGGCGCCGGTGAGACCTCCGAGAAAGCCGCCACCCACTTCGCGGGCGCCGGCGCCAGGAAGTTCACCGTCGTCAACCGCAGCGAGGACAGAGGCCGCGCGTTCGCCCGTCAATTCAGCGGCACCTACCGCCCCCTCGACGAGCTGACCGACGCATGTAAAAACGCCGACATCGTCCTGGTCGCCACCGGCGCGCAGGACTATCTGCTGACCAAGAAATCCTTCAAAAAGGTGATGAAGGCGCGCCACCATCGATCGATTTTCCTGATCGACATCAGCAACCCCAGAAATATCGACCCGGCAATCAGCAAGATGTCGGGGGTCTTCCTCTACAATATGGACGACCTGCAGAGCGTGGTCGCCACCAACCTCGACGCGCGCAAACAGGAGATCCCGGCCGCCGAGGAGTTCGTCGACCACTTCGTCAGCGAATGGGACAATTGGTTCCAGTCGCTGCAGGTCACCCCGACCATCGCCACGCTCGCTCAATACTTCGACGCGGTGCGCGAGCAGGAGATCGACCGCCACGGCGGCCAAATGGACGACGAAGAGCGCGCCATGCTCGACGAGTTCTCCAAGGGGCTGGTCAAAAAACTCCTGCATCATCCGATTATGTACCTGCGCTCCTCGGTGCAGAATAACACCCTCGACGCCGAGGACCTGCGAGTGGTGCGCTCTCTATACAACCTCCAGGATTTCGAAGATGACTCCGACGACGGTTAAGATCGGCTCGCGAAAGTCGCGGCTCGCCCTGTGGCAGACCCGCTATATCGCCGGCCTCCTCGAAGACGCCCACGACGGCCTCGACGTCGAGATCGTGACCATGGACACCCTCGGTGACAAGGTCCTCGACAAGTCGTTGCCGGAGATCGGCGGCAAGGGCCTATTTACCGCCGAGCTCGAGCAGGCGCTGCTGGCCGACCACATCGACCTGGCCGTCCACTCGCTCAAGGATTTGCCCACCGACTTGCCTGACGGCCTCAAATACGCCGGCTCGCCCGCGCGCGGCACGGCCACCGATAGTCTGATCTCCGAGAAGTGGAGCTCATTGGACGAGCTCCCCGAGGACGCGGTCATCGCCACCGGCAGCCTGCGCCGGCGCGCCGAGCTTTTGGCCCGACACCCCCAATTCGAATTTCGCGATCTGCGCGGCAATATCGGCACGCGCCTCGAGAAGCTCAAAAAGCACGGCTTCGACGCCATCGTCATGGCCACCGTGGCGCTCGAGCGCCTCGAGATGGCCGATACGGTCACCTGTGAGCTCGACCCCGATCTATATGTCCCGGCGGTCGGCCAAGGCGCCGTCGGCGTGGAGATCCGCGAGGGCCGCGCCGACATCGAGGAGCTGCTCGCCCCCATCTTCGACGCCGATACGGTCGAAGCGGTCACCGCCGAGCGCATCGTCATGAATCGCCTCGAGGGCGGCTGCTCCGTGCCCCTGGGCGCTCACTGCCGGCTCGCCGATGATCCAGAGACCGACGGCAAATGGCGACTGCAGGCGTGGGCAGGAACCCCCGACGGCCGCCGCACGCTCGACGAGACGCTGACCGGCGACGATGCCGGCGCGATGGCCGAGAAGCTGGCCGAGATTCTTATCGACCAAGGCGCTCGCGACGTTCTAGACAATGAGTGATGACTCCGGACAACCCGACGAAGTGGTGACCGTCGTCTATACGGGCACCCGAGCACCGACCTTCGAAGACGCACGCCTTCGCGTGGCCCATATGCCCATGTTGGAGGCGGCGCCGGTCGACTTCGACCACAAAAAGGTGCAGCTCCTGGTCAAACAGCCCTGCACGCTGGTCTTCTACAGCCAGAACAGCGTCCACGTCGTCGCCCAAAGCGGCGTCCTCGACGACATCGACCTGTCCAAACACTCCGTGTGGGCAGTCGGCGAGAAGACCGCCGCGGCGATCGAGACGCGTTTCGAGGTCACCGCGAAGACGCCCGACGACGAGCGCTTCGAGGGCCTCGTCGAGACCTTCGAGCGCCACAGCCCCGCCCTCCCCGCGGTCGCCTTCGGCCTCAAAGACTCCCCGCGCAGCCTCGCCTCGGCGCTGGCCGAGACCTCCGACATCTACGACATCCCGGTCTACCGCACCTGCCCACGACTCTTCCCCGGCCTGGCCCAAAAGATCGCCGAGCTCGACGCCGACTGGATCGCCTTCACCAGCCCACGCGGCGTGGGCACGTTCGTCTCTCAGGCTGACGGCGTTGACTTCAACGCCCTCGGCCTGGCCGCCATCGGCCCGACCACCGCCGGCGCGCTGACCGAGCGCGGCCTCGAGCCGTCGCTGGTCATGGAGACGCCTGATAAGAATGAGATGATGGCGGCGATTCTTGGGTGGTGAGTAGAGTTCGGTGTAGGGCTCGCAGCCGCCCGTGGCGACCCCTCCGCCTTGCGCTGTACAGCGCGCAAGGCACCTCCCCTTGGCGCCAAAAACGCGCCAAAGGGAGGAACTCCCAGCTAGATCGCGCAGTGGTTGCTTTTCGTGGCCTCAGAAAGCAGCCACGGTTCGACTCGAGCGAAAAGCTGCCAAGCCGCCGATCGGCAGTAAGTTCCTCCCTATCGGGCGTCGTCTGCCCGATGGGGAGGTGTCGAGTGCGCCGTACAGCACTCGACGGAGGGGCTGCTCAATAACCCGAACCTCCCGAGAGAACACAAGACCCAGCCGCGCACCTGCCGCGCCAACAACACGAGCCTTGCTACATGTCCGACACACCCTCTAAACCACTCCTACTCCGAAACCCGGAGTCTTGGCTTCGTCAGACCAGCGTC
>CAYLTX010000245.1:0-7425 GCA_964386725.1 uncultured Bradymonadales bacterium
GAATCCGCTGAATCCGCTGAATCCGCTGAATCCGCTGAATCCGCTGAATCCGCTGCCCTGGACCCCCGGACCCCTGGACTCCTGAACCCCTGCCTTACCCAATAAGACGCACCACCACCTGCTCACCATCGTCCAAACCAGCCGCCTGAAGCATCTCCTCGGGAAACTCGACGCGTCCCTGCAGCTCGGAGTCGCCTTCGGCGACGCGCGCCTGAATGGATTTGAGGCCGCCGTGCCAGAATCCCAGGGCGCCCACGTGGATGAGGTCGCCCGGCTCGGTGCCCAGTTCGTCGCGATCGATGGGGTGCATGCGCACGTAGATCTCGTCGGTGCCTTCGACGCGGCGAGCGGCCTCGGCGACCGCCTGGAGCTTGAGCTCGATCTTGGCGCCGGCCTCTTTGGGTGCAGCGTCGCCGGTCTTGAAGGCGCGGATGGCGTCGGCCTCGGGGCCGGCGACCAGCAGCGGGCTCTGCTCGCCTCTTTCGCGGAAGATGAGCACGCCGATGACCGCCAGGGCGCCCGAGACGGCCACGCCGTAGAAGGCGCGCATATATTTATAGGCTTTGATGCCCTCGCCGCCGGGCTCGACGCCCTGGGCGAAGGGGGTGATGACCTCGGGGAAGACCAGGGAGACGGCCACCGCGAAGCAGCCGCCGATCAGCGTCAGCAGCGCGGCGCGGTGGTTGTACTGCTTCCACACCGCTCCCAGCACCAGAGTGACGGCCATCGGCGGGACGACCGCCGCCACAAAAGTGGCGTGGGCCAGGTAGATGGACGCGAATTGGCTAAAGAGCGGCACCAGCGCGATGCCGATGCCGGCCGTGGTCAGGGTGGCATAGCGAGCCATCTTGAGGTCTTGTTCGTCGGCGTGGCCTTCTTTGGCGAAGTAGGGCCGCCAGATATCGTTGACGAAAATCGCCGAGACCGCCGTCAAAAGCGTGTCTGCGGTGGACATCAGCGCCGCGGTCAACGTCGCCATGACCAGGCCGAATACGCCCGGCATGGTCAGAAGATAGGTGACGATCACAAAGACATTATCCGGCGAGGTATCCGCGGCGATATCGCCGGTGGCGGTCATCGCCTGGCCGACCCAGCCCACTCCGCTGACCGCGATCGCCGCCAGCGGCATGATGATCAGGATCACCAGCGCGACCGCCTTGCGGCCCTCTTTGACCGAGCGCGCCGACATAAAGCGCATCAGCATACCCTGGTTCATGAAGTAAAAAGCCACGCCCCCGGCCATCGCGTCCTGCCAAAACCGGCCCATCGTGTGGAAGCCCTCCGGCTCGGTCAACGGGGCGAGGCCGGCCTTGTGGGGTCCGGGCAGGTTGTCCCAGAACATGCCGAAGCCGCCCAGATAGTCGATACCGAGCACGAACATGCCCAGCCCCACCGCCAGCAGGATAAAGCCCTGAACCAAGTCGGTCATGATGACCGAGGTCTGGCCGCCGACGGTCACGTACAGGCCGGTGCATACCGCCGCCACCACCGCCGCGCCGAAGACCGACCAACCGGTCAACGCGTGCAGCGCCGTGCCCAGCGTATAGAAGTTGATGCCCACATAGCCGATCAAATAGAAGAGTAAGATGAACGTGGCCACCACGCGCGCCTTGCGGCCAAAGCGGCGCTGGAAATACTCCGGCACCGATTGGATGCGCCCGTAGTAGATGATCGGCAGCCACACCAGCATCCACAGCGGCATCCAGAACCAATCGTTGAGGTAGGTCATGCTGCTCGACAGGCCGAAGCTAAAGCCCGCCGAGGCGTATTTGACGAACGAATAGGCCCCGATGGTCGTCGCCACGCAGGAGACCGCCAGAAGCCAGCCCGAGAAGCGTCTACCCCCGAAGAAATAATCCGAACTCGTCTTAGTATAGCGGGCAAAATAGGCGCCGCCGCCGACGATGGCGGCGAAGTAGATCAGCACCACGGCGATGTCGGCCGGCCCGCCGAGCATGTCGTCGGCGCCCCGGGCGGTGCCGGTCTCCGGGAAGGCCCCCGTCGCGCCGGCCGCCTGCAGGATACCGTGCAGCAGCAGATAAAAAGCAAAGCCGCCCAGCAACAGCGGCAACAGCTTCTTCGGATTGGTCAGCGCGCCCTTCTTCCAGGCGATGAACAGCCCGCCAAAAAAGACCAGCCCGCCGATGCCATACACATAAAAATAGGGGTACCACAATTCCACGTTACTGCTCGCTGCGATGGGGCTTTGTTATGCGCTTCACTTCGCGACTGAATTTCTGAGTCGCTCGATGATAGCGCATGGTGTCGAGGGCGCAACTATGCGGACGGGTTGCTACCTCAAGCCCCAGGCACGATCAGGCACACGAACCAATCGATAAGCGTAGCCGTAGGCGAAGCGCCGCCGAGCGTTGTCCGCGAGGCCCTTGTAGCCTCACGTGACCGAAGCGTAGCGTAGGGAACGTGGGGTGAGGGTGGGGCTGGCAAAGACGTTCAACATTTCCTTTTCGAGTTCACGATATGTGCGCGCGATTCGTGGATTTGATGCTCGGGAAATCTCGTTGTCCGACCCTCACCTCAAGCTCCCTTCGGTCGCATGAGGCTACAAAGGCCCCCTTGAAAGGCAGGGGGCGACGCTTCGCCTGTCGGCTCCGCTCATCGAAAGCCCCCTATCGGCCGACCTCCCCGGAACTTTTTGATTCCCCCGATGTCTCACCTATTGAGCCCGACAACTTGGTGATGAATTGTGGAGAGAAGAATGCGCCCCTTATTGCAAGATGTCCGAATGCGATACGCCCTGCCCCTTGCTGCGATCTGTGCGTTGGTTGCCTGCGAACCCAATTCGAAAGACGCCCCCGAACCGGAGCCGCCCGACAAATTCGTCCAGGCCATGGTGGAGCAAGAAGTGGAGGAGGAAGCGGAGCCCGAGACGCCGCCGCCGGCTGAGCCGGCCGAACAGCCCGAGCCCATCGAGGAGAGCGAGTCCGAAGAGAGTGCCGAGGGTGCCGAGGAGCAGGTCGTCTCTGCCATCGAAGCGAGTCCAATCGCCGACAAAGCCAAAAAAGTCCCCGCGAAAAGCAAAGAAAAGAAACGCAAGCTCAAAACCAAACTGAAGGCTAACGGCGGCGCGGGCGGCCTGGGCGTGAGCGGCACCGGCAAAGGTGGCGGCGGCGAGGGCTTCGGACGGGTTGCCGGCCTGGGCGCGGTCGACACCGGCGGCGGCAAAGGCACGGGCGCTGCCATTTCGGCACGAGGCGCGGTCGGCTCCAGCGGGGGCATCGTGCACAGGCGCGTGAGAAGAGAGCCCGAACCGCGCGCCAACACCGAGCACTACGCCGACAACGGCACCAACGAGATGACCGACACCGCCGACGACGCGCTGTCGACCTTCGCCGTGGACGTGGACACCGGCTCGTACACCATCGCGCGCCGCAAGCTCACCTCCGGCACGATGCCGCCGTCGAACGCGGTGCGCCCCGAGGAGTTCGTCAACTACTTCCGATATAGCTACCCCGACCCCGACGAGGGCGCGTTCGGCGTGTCCCTGGAGGCCGCGCCGAGCCCGTTTGTCGCCGACGACCGGCGCAAAGTCTTGCGCATCGGCGTGCAGGGCAAACGCGTCACCAAGAGCACCCGCAAGCCGGTGCACCTGACCTTTTTGGTCGACACCTCCGGCTCGATGGGTAGCCCCGACAAGATCGAGCTGGCCAAGAAATCGCTGGAGATTCTGACCAACAACCTCAAAGCCGGCGACACCGTCGCCCTGACCACCTACGCCGGCGAGGTCAGCAAGGTGCTCTCGCCGACCGGCATGGACAAGAGACAGCGCGTCCTCGACGCCATCGACGCGCTGGGCGCGCGGGGCTCGACCGCCATGCACGACGGCCTGGAGAGCGCCTATAAGCTCGCCCTCGAGACCTACCAAAAAGACCACGTCAACCGCGTGATCGTACTGTCCGACGGCGACGCCAACGTCGGGCCGAGCTCGCACCAGGAGATCTTGAAGCGTATCCGCCACTTCGTCGACGAGGGCGTCACGCTGTCGACCATCGGCTTCGGGATGGGCAATTATAAAGACGTCATGATGGAGCAGCTCGCCAATAAAGGAAACGGCAACTACTTCTATATCGACAGCGAAAAGGAGGCCCGCAAGGTCTTCAGCGAGCAGCTCGACGGCACGCTGCAGGTCATCGCCAAGGATGTGAAGATCCAGGTCGACTTCGAGCCCGAGGCGGTCGAGTCCTACCGGCTCATCGGCTACGAGAACCGCGACATCGCCGACGACGACTTCCGCGACGACAAGGTCGACGCCGGCGAGATCGGCGCCGGGCACACCGTGACCGCGCTGTACGAGGTCGTGCTGGCCGACGACTCCGTCGACCGCCTGGCGACCGTGCGCATCCGCCACAAAGAGCCCCAGGGCGCCAAGGCCAGAGAGCAGGAATTCGCCCTGAGCCGCGCCGACCTGCGCGACTCGCTGCAAGCGGCGAGCAAGGACTTCCAATTCGCCGCCGCCGTGGCCGGCTTCGCCGAGGTCTTGCGCGATAGCCCCTACGCTAAGAATATCACGCTCGATTTGGTCGAAGAGCTAGCCGAGGGCGGGACGATGAAGGGGCAGAAGGATCGGCGTGAGTTCATCGATCTGGTGCGCAAGGCCAGGTCACTTCAGAAAGGCTGACAGCAAAAGATATTCACCACAGCGTTCACAGAGGGTTATTTTGTCTGAGTTTTCGGAGCCGCGCGAGCCCAAGATTGCCTATCCTCTGTGCTCTCTGTGCCCTCTGTGGTGAAATGTCTTTCTACTCGATCTCGTACTTATTGAGATAGCGGTAAAGGGTGCGCACGCTCACCCCGAGCGCCTCCGCAGCCTGGTCGCGGTCACCGCCGGTACGGCGCAGCGCCTCGACGACCTCGGCGCGGCCGGCCTTGGGCTTGCGTCCGCGCGTATCGCCGCCAGGGGCGCATCGATGCGGGCGGCTGCGGCCGCCGGAATCATCCTCGCCGGCCTGCCGGATCTGCAGCAATGGCGCGAGCTCGCGCTCGCCCAAGACCTCGCCGTCGGCCAGCGCGCAGGCGGCGCGCAGGGTGTTTTCGAGCTCGCGTACATTGCCCGGCCAGCGCGCCTGCGACAGCAGTCTGGCGCCCTCGGGCTCGAGCACGAAGTGTCGGTCGCCCATCTCCTCAGCGATGCGATCGAGCAGCGTGCGCGCGATCAGCGGGATGTCCTCGCGCCGCTCGCGCAGCGGGGGTACCTCGATGACGAACGCGGCCAGCCGGTAATATAAGTCCTCGCGGAAGGTGCCGTCGTCGACCATCTCCTCTAGATTTCGGTTGGTGGCGGCGACCACGCGCACGTCGACCGGCTCGGCCTGGGTCGCGCCGACCCGTCGCACGGTCTTCTCCTGGAGCACGCGCAGCAGTTTGACCTGCATCGTCAACGGCATCTCGCCGAGCTCGTCGAGGAAGATCGTGCCGCCGTCGGCCGCGTGAAAAAAGCCCCGGCGCTGGGCTTCTGCGCCGGTAAACGCGCCCTTTTCGTGGCCGAATATCTCCGACTCGAGCAGCGACTCGCTGACCGCGCCGCAATTAAACGCCACGAACGGCGCGTCCTTGCGCGGACTGGCGCGGTGGATGCCGCGGGCGACGAGCTCCTTGCCGACCCCGGATTCGCCGGTGACCACCAGCGGGATCTCGCTGCGGGCGACGCGCTCGGCCTGCGCCAAGACCTCTTCCATCGCTCGGGAGGCAAAGGCGATCTGGGAGAAGCGCTCGCGGATGCCGGCGCTAGAGCGGGTGCGCTCGACCTCTTCGGTGAGCTCCTCGCAGCGCTCCTCGAGCTCGCCGAGCATGACTTCGCGCTCGGCCAAGAGCTCGTCGAGGCGCGACTTGGCCTCGGCCAACTCGCCGCGCTCGGCGTCGAGCTCCTCGATGCGGCGCACGTTGGTGATCGCCAGGGCCAGCTGGTGGCCGAAGGCCTCCATCATCCGGGGCAGCTCGCCGTCGAAGACGCCCGGCTCGAAGCGGTGGTCGAGATACAGCGCGCCCAACAGTCCGCCGGAGTCTCGGATCGGCACGCAAAGAACGCTCGTCAGATTCAGGTCGACCACCGACAAGGCCGCCTCGAAACGTTGGTCCTCGCGCGCATTGAGCGTGATCACGGTCTGGCCGGTGCGGGCGGCCTCCTCGGCCACCGTCAGGCTGACCTCGAGGTGCGGCTTGGGGATCGGCTGGCCTCGAACGTCGCGGCTGGCGACGATTCTGAACTCTCCCACACGCGCCTTTGTAGGGTCCCGAAGCAAGACGAAGCCGCGCTCGGCGCCGCTCAGGCTCAGGGCGATTTCGAGCGCCTTGGGCGTGAGTTGCTTCAAGTCGGAGCTGTTCAGGATGATCTCGTTGAGCGACAACATCCTATAGAAGCGCTCGATGAGTTCGTCGCGCTCGGCGCCCTGTCTGGCCTTTCGGCGGGCGCGCAGGATATCTCTGGCAGAGTGCTCACCGGCCGACTGCTCGCGCCCCGATGGCTGGGCATCGGCGCCCAGGTCCTCCGAGTCCGAGCCGTCGGCCGCCAGCGCGGGGAGATGGGCGAAAAAGTCCTCGCGAAGCTCGCGCGTCAGCCCCATCGCGATGGCGTTTCGGGAGTCCTGGACCACCCGGGCGACCTCCTCCATCAGGCCGGCGAGCTGCTGCTCTTCGAGCTTTGCCCACAGGTGCGGGCTCTGGCGGAGCACCAGCTTGTGATTGCCGGCGCGCGCGGCCTGCAGCAGGTTGCGTCGAAACAGCTCGATGCCGGCCATGACCGCCACCGAGCCGCCCTCGCTCCACTGCGACCGGGCGCGCAGCATCCCGTGGTAGCCCTCCAAGCCGACCAATTCGTATTTCTCGATGCGCGAGCGCGCCTCCGCGAGCAGTCGGCCGCAGCGCGCGTTCTGGCCCATGAGCAAACAGGCCTCGGCGCTCTGGAGCAAGAGCTCGGCGTGGGAGAAGGCCGGAAGCGACAAAACGTCGTCTTCGAGCGGCGCCTGGTAGCTGGCGAGCGCCTCTTCGGGCTCGCCGTCGGCCAGCGCGATATCGCCGGCGATGGTGTGGCAAAAGACGAGCACCGCGCCGAGTTCGTGCTCCCGAGCGACCTGCCAGGCGCGCTCGAGCGAGGCGCGCGCCTCCTCGAGGCGGCCGAGCGCCTGCTCGATATTGGCCTGATTGGCCCACAATAAGGCCCGGGTCGACGCTCGTGTCGACGGCCGCGCCACCCGCGTGCCTCGCGTATAATACTCGCGCGCGATCCCCAGCCGGCCCTGGCGATGGTAGGCGGTGCCCACGTTGAGCAAATAGATGGGCAATTCGCTGACCAGGCCGGCCGACTCGACGATCTCGAGCGCGCGCCGGTAGGCATCGGTCGCCTCGTCGAGGCGGTCGTGGCGGGTCAGCCCCAGCGCGCGATAGGCGTGGCAGCGAGCGCAAAGCACATCG
>CAYLTX010000246.1:0-7407 GCA_964386725.1 uncultured Bradymonadales bacterium
TCAACCCTCAACCCTCAACCCTCAACCCTCAATCCTCAACCCTCAACCCTCAACCCTCAACCCCATGTCACTCGAGCGCGTCCTCAGAAAAGGCAAAACGCTGCGCGCCATCGGCTTCGACGACGCGCCATTTACCCGTGGAACCGGTAAGCCGGTGCACGTGGCCGGCGTGGTCTGCGCAGATACCAAATTCGAGGGGATGGTCTGGGGCGAGGTTGCCGGGGACGGCTGGGATGCGACCGACGTCATCTGCGAGCTGCTCCTGGACGGCAAATTCTTGCCGCAATTGCACGTGCTGCTGCTCGACGGCATCGCTCTGGGCGGCTTTAACGTCGTCGACCTCCCCGAGCTCCACCGCCGTCTGGGCCTGCCGTGCGTGGCGGTCATGCGCACTTATCCGGACTTGGACGCCGTCGAGCTGGCTCTGCGGCAGCTCCCCGAGCCCGAGCGACGCCTCGACCTCATCGGCCGCGCCGGGCCCATCCACCGCGCCGACAATGTCTGTTTTCAGGTCGCCGGCGCGCCGGTTGAGCTGATTTCGGAGGCGCTGGAACGCCTGACCTATACAGGGCATATTCCGGAGCCGTTGCGGATGGCGCACCTGATCGGCGCCGCCGTCGAGACCGGCGAGAGCGGTCGGCGGGCTTAGCGGATGCGCCATTCGCTCGATTCGCTTCATCGCCCCAATCCGCTACACTCGCTCCATCCTACGACGAGCAGGGGACATGAATATGAAAAGTTCGATATTACTAACTATTCTCATCCTCTTGGCAGCTTCCTCATGCCAAACACCCGAGGGTAGTTCTAGCCAGCAATCCGCCGATACGCAGCATCAGAATCCGCGGGTTGATTATGAAATCGAGGTTGATTCGAAGATCGCGACGAAGAGCGGGCACGACGATCGACCGACGAAGCTCACAATCATATCAACTGTCGAAGACGAGGTTATTGAACGGCAGATTGTGGAGTTCCCGCCTGGATGGGACGTGTGGAAGAGAGATGAAGAACGCAACGTCGTGTATATGAAAGGGCACGACGGACGTTGGCCCCAGGTGTCAGGATAGAGCACACGGAGCGCCTTTGAATCACTAAAACGACAAGCCGGTGATTGCTGCTCTGGGGCGGACGAACCGACTAGCTACAACGGGCAACTCAACGCTTCCAAGCTGCTCAATGTGCTCTACCATGCCTCCATGAGAGCAATGGTTCCAAGGTTCCATATTTCCCCGGCTCCACGGCTCCACGGCTCCACGGCTCCACGGCTCCACGGCTCCACGCCTCCACGCCTCCACGCCTCCACGCCTCCACGCCTCCACGCCTCTGAGGCTCCGTGCCTCCACGCATCCGATCAAAAGATCGTCGGCTCACGCCGAAGCGGATCGACGCGGTAATAACTGCGCAGCTCCTCATACAACTCAGGCGCCTTCCTCTTCAGCGTCTTCGGCTTTTCAAAAAAGACCTCCGTCGCCACCGCAAAAAACTCCGCCTCGTTGGTCGCGCCGTACTCGCGGATGATGTCGTGGCGGTCGGGGTTGTCGCGCAGTTCCTCGAAATGCTCGGAGAGCACCGTCGCCCAGCTGCGGTAGTCGTCGCGGGCGTGCAGGGTGGGGGTGCCGTTGAAGACGCCGTCGTTCAAGTCGAGCATGTGGGCGAATTCGTGCAGCGTGGTGTCGTGGCCGTCATTGGGGGTGGCGATGCCGTCTTTGACGGCGTCCCAGCTGAAGATGACCGTGCCGAAGTCGTGGGCCATGCCCGCGGCGTGGAAGGCGTCGTCGTCGGGTGGGCGGAAGCCGGCCGGGTAGACGCCGATCTCTTTGACGCGGTCGTAGACCTCTACGGGCAGCTTGCGGGCCAGGCGGGCCGCCGAAGCGCTGATGACGAGCTTCATCTCGTCGGTGACCTCGAGGTCGTGGGCGCCGAACCAATCCTTCTCCCACAAGAAAATCTTGAGGTGGCGATAGAAGCAGTCGCGCTCGTCGTCGGGAAGCTCGGCGACCATCGAGAAATGCTCGTGGAGCATCTCGTCGAGGGCGGCGGGGAGGTCACGCTCGTAGAGCTTCTTGCGGCGCCATTTGCGAAAGAGTCCGAACATGCCTTGGAGTCCGAATGAGGAGTCGTGTTACGGCTCGTCAACGCTAATATGGCACGGTTGCCGGGGTTGCGTCATCCGTTAGCCGTTAGCCGTTAGCCGGTTCCGTCAGGCCGTCGATGGATGAACAAGCGGCCCGAATGGGTTAACCTACAGGAGACGCTTGGAAACCGCCCAGACATACACTAAGTTCTGACTACGCAACGAATGAAAAAAGAAGGGTTTGTCATAAGTGTTCCCCAGGATTGGTGGGGCACCGAGCGCGACGATGGATTGCATATCGTCCTATTCGAGCCGCAAATTCCGGGAAATACCGGAAATATCGGCCGATTATGTGCCGGGGCCAATATCTGGCTGCACCTGGTCGAGCCGCTGGCTTTCGAACTCGATAATAAGCATCTGCGCCGCGCCGGGCTCGACTATTGGCCGCACGTCAACTTATGCGTGCACCCTAATTTCGAGGCCATCGAGAGCATCTTTGCGCGGGAGCGCATGTGGTTTTTGACCAAGACGGCCTCGCGGGTGTACGCCGACGTCGATTTCGAGCCGGGAAGCGTATTCGTCTTCGGCCGGGAGACCACCGGGCTGGACGACGACATCATGCGCCGCCACGAGGACCGGCTATTGCGCATTCCGAATACCGACAAGGTACGCAGTTTGAATCTTTCCAACGCCTGTTCCGTCGTCGTCTATGAGGCGCTTCGACAGTTGAATTGGGCGCCGCTTTCGGGCGGTTAGCCCGCAAAGAGTACTCCATGGCACCAGACACAGGTCGGACACAATCGTGAAGACCCACTTCGGCAAGTACGAGCTGATCGAAAAGATCGGGGCCGGCGGCATGGCCGAGGTGTACCTGGCGAAGAGCTACGGGGCCGAGGGCCTCCAAAAGACGCTGGTCATCAAGCGCATCCTGCCCGAGCTCATCGAAAACGAGCGCTTCGTCGAGATGTTCATCTCCGAGGCGACCATCGTGGTGCAGCTCAATCACCCGAATATCGTGCAGATCTACGACTTCGGTAAGGCCGACGACGACTTCTACCTGGCCATGGAGTACGTCGAGGGCCACGACCTCAGCCAGGTCATCGCGGCGTGCCGCAAGGCCGACAAGCCGCTGTCCATCGGCGAGGCCGTCTACATCGCCATCGAGGTTGCCAAGGGCCTGCATTATGCCCACCAGCGCAAGGACGAATACGGCGAAGAGATGGCCATCGTCCACCGCGATATCAGCCCGCAGAATATCCTGATTTCCCAAGATGGCACCGTCAAGATCGTCGATTTTGGCATCGCCAAGGCGACCAGCGTCGCCGAAGACAAGCCTGATGTGGTCAAAGGCAAATTCCGCTATATGAGCCCCGAGCAGGCCAGCGGCCAGCCAGTCGACCATCGCAGCGACCTGTTCAGCCTCGGGGTGGTCCTCTTCGAGCTGGTCTGCGGGCGGTCGCTTTTTCGCCAGACCTCGCGCGACGAGACGCTCAGTCTGGTCAAGTCGGCGGTCGTACCGGATATCACCAATCTCAACCCGGACGTGCCCGCGCAGCTCGAGCACTTGCTCTATAAGGTGCTCGCCCGCGAGCCCGACGAGCGCCACGCCTCGGCGCGTGAGCTTCAGGTCGAGCTGACCCGGGTGCTCTACGGGTTGGGTGACATCCACGACGCGATGACCTTGTCCGCCCATATAACCCACGTCGAGGAGCACGCCGGCGCGGGGTCGGCGGGTGAGCCGGACGAGGCCGGGCAAACGGCGCTGACCAATGTGTTGACCCCGGGCGGCCCGACCACGGCCAACGTGGGCACCGAACTCGTTCGGGAGCCCACTCCGATCGCCGACGGAGGCGGCCACTTCGACGAACCCAGCAGCGATCCGGTACGCATTCTATCTCGCGAGCGCAAGGAGGTCGTCGTCATCGCCGGCGAGGTCCTCGGCCTGATGGAGCTGCGCTCGGCCACCTCCGATCAGTCGCGTTGGTTGCAGGTCCTGCACGAGTACACGCGCATCGTCGACTCCATCGCCTTCAAGAACGAGGGCGTCGTCCACCGCGTCAATGAAAACGACTTCGTCATCGTGCTGGGCATCCCGGTGAGCAGCGAGAACGACGCCGAGCGCGCCGTTCGTGTGGCCATGGACCTACACGAAGCCGTCGCCGGCATGAGCTTTAGCCTGGACAGTTCTCTACAGCTGGCGATTGGCGCGGGCGTCGCCGAGGTGCTCATCGAGCGCACCGGAGACCAAAAGAGGGGCGATTATCAGTGGTCGTTTTTCGGCACCTCTCAGGAGGTCGCGCTGCGCTTGGCGCAGTCGGCGATGGCCAAGGAGGTCCTCCTCGGCGGGCAGGTCTACCGGAGGGTTCGTCGGGACTACCAATGTGAGACGGTCGAGCCGGTGGAGTTCGAGGACAAGCGCGGGGCGAAGCAGCGCCTGCAGCCTCACCGGCTCATCTCGCGCAAGAGCCAGCGCGCTCAACTCGCCGAGCTCCGGGATAGCTATCGTACCTTCCGCGGCCGTGAGATCTCACTGCGGGTGCTCAGAAACGTCTATAGCGAGGCACTCTTGCGGGATGAGTCGGCCTGCGTGCTCATCACAGGCGAGCAGGGTATCGGCAAATCGACGCTGGTCGAGGAGTTTTTGAGCGGGCTCACCCGGCGCAACGTGCGCATCGTGCGCGGGGTCATCACCCCCTTCGAGCGCGATGTCCCGCTGGGGGCGATGGCCAATTTTCTGACCGAGATGATGCGTCTGGGACCGCGCGACGACCTGCGTCAGTTGCGCGATACGCTCAGGATGCGCGTCGAGGCGCTCTTTCCCGAGGAGGACGACGCCGAGATGGAGCTTCTGCTGCACTCGCTGGGCTCCATCTTCAACGTCAAATACCCCGGCAGCAGCTTTCGCGATCTCGACGGCGAGGAGCGGCGAAGCCGCAAATACCTATCGGTCAGCAAGTTATTGCGTCGCTTCGCCGAGAAAAAGCCGTTCATCCTGGCCGTCGAGGACGCCCATAACCTCGACGAGTCGACGCTGGAGTTCGCCACTCAATTTCTGACCCTGCGCCAGGATGTTCCGGCGTTCTTCGTCGCCACGGCCAACCCGGCGCGGGTCACCGACGAGCAGAGCGCCTGGCAGGCGTTCACCGAGGCGCGCCGGCTCACCGTCGAGGAGCTCGGCGAGCTCAACCCCGAAGAATCCCGTGAGCTCATCCGGGACCTGCTTCGCGTCCACGGCGTCTTCGACGAGGACCTCATCGAGGAGGTCAGGCATCGCTCCGGCGGCAACCCGCTATTCATCAAGGAGGTCGTCGAGGTGCTGCGCGACCGCGGATTGCTCGGCGATCCCGAAGAACTCAAGCAACTCGAAGCCGCCGAGGACAACCCCAGTTGGCTGCCGGCGAGCGTCGAGGGGCTCGTCGGGGCGCGTATCGACAGGCTCGACTTGGGGTTGAAGGTCGTGGTCCAGAAGGTCTCACTGCTTTGGACTCCGTTTTCGGTGGCCGACGCCGAGTTGGTCGTCGACCAGACGCCAGTTTCCGAGCTCGAAGAATTGGTGCATCTGGATTTGTTGGAGCGCGCCGACCGCAAAGATGGCTCGACGGCGGAGACCTACGACCCCTCGGCGGTGCGGCCCGAGGAGCGCAGTTACCGCTTTGCAAACGCGCTCACCCAGGAGGTCGCCTCGCGCAGCCTGCTGCCCGAGGAGGCCGAGGAGCTGCACCTGGACATCGCCGAGCACCTCGTGGCGCGCTCCGACGAGCACGGCTTGGCCGACAACGCCCTGATCGCCAAGCATTTCGACGGAGCCGGCCGCATCGACGAGGCGATCGCCTACTATAAACTCGCCGCCGAGGAGGCGCTGCGCGACTTCGGCGCGGCCGAATGCCTGCGGCTTTGCGGCCGGGTGATCGAACGCGCCGAGCCCGACAGCGAGGACTACTTCGAGGCGCTTTTGCTGCGCGAAGTGGCGCTCTACGAGCTCGGCCAGGTCGAGACGCGGCGTGAGACCCTCGACGAGCTCCACGACATCGTCATGCGCATCGGCGAGCCCTGCGAGCAGATCGACGTCATGTTGCGCGAGGCGCGCTTCTTCTTCGATGAGGCCGACTTTTCGGTGGCTAGAGATCACCTCGACCAGGCGCGCGAGATCGCCGAGCGCATCGACGACCAGCGTCGCCTGGCCGATATCTGGCGCAACGAAGTGCTCATCTTGCTCAACGAGGGCAAGCGCGAGCGCGCCTACGAGCTCATCGAGAAGGCGATCGAGACCTATAGCAAGTACGACGGTGATGGCGAAGGCGACCGGGACTGCGATGCGGAGGCGGTGACCGAAGGCCTGGCGCATTGTCACAACCTGCGGGGCATCGTGTTGCGCCAATCCGGCCGTCACCGAGAGGCCCTCGATGCCTACGAGGAAGCGCTGGTTCATGCTCGGCGCGGCGACATCGGCAAGCAGGTGCGGCTACTGCTCATCAACACCGGCGTGGCGCTGGTCTATAACGGCCAATTTAGCGAAGCGCTCGAGCGCTACGAATCCGCCCTCGAGCAATGCCGCAGGCTCGGCCATCGCCGCGACGAGGCCAGCGCGCTGGTCAATATGGGCCACGCCTACGTGCTGCTCGGAGAGCTCGACCGCGCCACCTCGCACATCCAGCGGGGCATCTACTTGGCCCGCAAGACCGGCGCCAACGCCGTCATCGCCGACGGCCAGATTTCACTCGGCGTCTGCTATCTGGAGCGCGGCGACCTCACCGCCGCCGACCAGGCGCTCCACGAGGGGCTGCGCATCGCCGACTCGATCCCCAATGTCTATTTGAGCATCCACGCGACTCTGGCGCTTGCCGAGGTGCGCCTGGCCGCGGGCACCGGGGACGACGCCCGCGTGGCGCTGATGCAGGCCGAAGACGGCCTCGAGCGAAGCCGCGCGGCCGAGATGAGCTGGGGCATCGCCTACGCAAACGCGCTGATGGCGCGCGCGCTCAAACTTCTGGGCCGTCGCGACGAGGCCATCGAGCATTCTCGACGCGCCATCAAGATTCTCGACGACGGCGAGATATTCGCCACCGATTCCATTCTATACCACCACACCCAGCTGCTCTCCGACGCCGACGAGTCGCGTGACGAGCGGCTCGACGCCATCGATCGGGCGAGAAGGTTCGTCGTCGAGCGCAAGGAGCGCATCGACGACCCGGAGTTGAGGAGCTCGTTTATGGATCGGGGTATCAATCGCAAGATTATGAATGTGGCGTCGCTGTTGCTCGAATAGAGGATGGTCGAGCGTCGACCCTCTCTGGGGGTGCGTCTCGCCGAGTCGCCCGGTGGCGACTCGGCTGGAC
>CAYLTX010000247.1:0-7357 GCA_964386725.1 uncultured Bradymonadales bacterium
CAAACTTCGAGATGTCGACAAGGATTACCCGCTGGGCAATACCGTGGTTGAGGCGCTCAGCGGGGTCGACTTGACGATTCGACGCGGTGAGTTCACCACCATCGCCGGGCCATCGGGCAGCGGAAAAACCACCGTGCTCAACCTGATCGGCTGCATCGACGTGCCCACCCGCGGCGAGGTGCTCATCGACGGCCAGTCGACCTCGGAGCTGTCCGACGGCGAATTGACCGATCTGAGGCTGCATAAGCTGGGATTCATCTTCCAGAGCTTCAACCTCATCGACGTGCTCGACCTCTTCCACAACGTCGAGTTTCCGCTGCTGCTCAAGGGCGAGCTGGACAAACAAGAGCGACGAGAGCGCGTCGAGGAGATGGTCGAACGCGTCGACCTGACCCCACAGCTTCGCCAGCGCCCCAACGAGCTCAGCGGCGGCCAACGCCAACGCGTGGCCATCGCCCGCGCGCTGGTCACCCAGCCCCAGATCGTGCTGGCCGACGAGCCCACCGCCAACCTAGACTCGGCGACCGGCCGGACCATCATCGACCTGATGCGCGACATCAACGAGACGATGCAGACCACCTTTATCTTCTCGAGCCACGACCCCAAGATCATCGAGCGCGCCGGCCGCGTCATCGAGCTGGTCGATGGGCGCGTGGCCCCGGAGCCCACCGGGCAGGCTGCTGAGAGCGTGGAAGCATAGCCGATGAGTCATTTCCTCTCCACATTTCGCCTCCTCGTGCTCACCGCCGCGCGCAGCGTGGTCAGCCACCGGATGAAGAGCCTGATCGTGGGCTTTATCCTGATGTTCGGCACCGCTCTGCTGGTGGTGGGCACCTCGCTGTTGGACAGCGTCGAGGAGTCGATGCAGCGCACGGTGACCCAGAGTTTGGCCGGCCATCTGCAGGTATACTCCTCGGAGGCCAACGACCAGCTCGCCTTATTCGGCGAGGTGGCCTTTGGAGGCGATGACGTCGGCGAGATGGAGGATTTTGCGCGGGTGCGCGAGGTGCTCGAGGATGTGGACAATGTGCGTGCAGTGGTGCCGATGGGGATGACCCAGGCGCGCTTTGTCATCGGAAACCGCATCGACGAATTGCTCGCCGATCTGCGTCGCGCGGCCACGCAGGAGCGTTGGGAGGAGGTCGAGACGTTGGAGGTGCAGATGCGCGCGATGGCCGCCGACCTGCGCCGGGAGCAACAGGGACGCGCCGAGATCACCTCCGAGCCCGAGCGCTACGAGGAGAACCTGGCCGCACTCGACCGGGTGCTGGGCGATCGCTTCTGGGACGTCGAGCTTCGCGAGGAGCCGAGCGACGCGCTGTTCTTCCTGGACACCAAGATTGCGCCGATGGGTTCGGACGGCCGGCTGATCATTCTGAGAGTGCTCGGCACCGATCCGGGGCGTTTCGCCGAGCATTTCGGCCGCTTTCGCGTCGTGCGCGGCGAGATGATTCCGCCCGGAGAACACGGCGTGCTGGTCAGCGAGCGCACCTATGACTCCTGGCTGAAGAACCGCGCCGCGCGCACCTTCGACAAGCTCCACGAGGAGCTCTACGAAGAGGGCCGCACGCTGGCCGAAGACGAGATTCTGCGCGGGGACGTCGAGCGCCTTCAGAAACAATATGGGCGCATCACCTTTGGCCTTCCGCCGAGCGAAGTCGAGCAGATCGAGCAGCGCATCGCTAAGTTTTTGGGCCACGACCAGGACCGAGAGGCCGACGGCATCAAAGCCGTGCTGACCGAATTCTTCGCGCTGACCGACGCTAACTTCGAGGAGCGCTACGACTTCTTCTACGACGAGGTCGCCCCGCTGATGCGCCTCTATGAATTCGAGGTCGGCCAGACGCTGACCCTGCAGGCGTTTAGCCGGCGCGGGTTCGCGCGCTCGGCCAACGTCAAGGTCTGGGGCACCTTCGAGTTCGAGGGGATGGAGGATTCGCGGTTGGCCGGCTCGGTGCAAGTCATCGATATGCCGACGTTTCGCACGCTCTACGGCGCGATGACCAAAGAGGCCCTCGCCGAGCTCGACGAGATACGCGCGGAGGTCGGCGTCGACGACGTTCGGCGCGACGGGGCCGAGGACGCGCTTTTCGGCGGCGGCGAGGAGTTGGTCGTCGAGCAGGAAGACGACGCGCTCGATCCACCCGACGAGGCCGAGGATGCCGACGAGCCGGCGGTGACCATCAACCGCGACGGGCGCGCCGGCTACGACCCGGCGACGATCGACCAGGGACTGGCCCGAAACGCCGCCGTCCTGCTCGAGGATCCCGGCAAATTGAAGCAGACCCACGAGGAGGTCCGGCGCGCCATCGAGCAAAACGAGCTCGAACTCGAGGTCATCGATTGGCAGACGGCCGCCGGCATCGTCGGCCAATTCGTCATCGTCATTCGGCTGGCGCTGCTGGTCGCCATCGGCATCATCTTTTTGGTGGCGTTGGTGATCATCAATAACTCGATGGTCATGGCGACCGTCGAGCGGACCAGCGAGATCGGCACCATGCGCGCCATCGGCGCCAAGCGCTGGTATGTGATGGCGCTCTTCTTGATCGAGACGCTGATCCTGGGGGTGGCGGCCGGCCTGGCCGGTTGTGGCCTCGGCGTGCTCGTGATCTGGATCGCCGGACAGACCGGCATCCCGGCGACGACGTCGTTTTTGCGGTTCTTATTCGCCGGCGACACGCTGTATCCGAGCCTGTCGACGGCCAACGTGCTGTGGGCGTTTTTGGCCATCCAGGTGATCAGCACCCTGTCGACGCTCTATCCCGCCAGGCTCGCCACGCGCATCCAACCCATCGTCGCCATCCGGGGGAATTGACCGATGAAGATGCTCTCTCTCATCGCGTTTCGAAACCTCATCAAGGCCGGCCGGCGCTCGTTTTTGCTGTCGGTGGCCGTGGCGAGCGTGACGATGCTGTTGATGTTGCTCTTGTCGCTCAGCGAGGGGATTCGAACGAGCGTGGTGCACTCGGCGACGGTGCTGTTTTCGGGCCACGTCAACGTCGCCGGCTTCTTCAAGCCGACCCCATCCGACGCCGAGCCCATCGTGCTCGACGCGCCGCGGGTCAAAGAGATCGTCGAGGAGCACACCCCCGGGGCGACCAGCGTCGTCGATCGCACGCAGGGCTATGCCCGCATCATCGGCCCGACCCAGACCATCCAGAGCCTGCTTTTGGGCGTGGATATCAGCGAGGAGACCGCCTTCTCGGGAGTGCTGCGTCTGGCGCCCGAGTCGGCCTATAAGGAGGGCGGCTCCGACGAGATCCGAGGCGATCCCAGCCGGCTCTCCGAGCCCAATACCGTGCTGCTCTTCGCCAGCCAGGCCGAGCGCCTCGAGGTCGGCGTGGGCGATCCGCTGACGCTGCGCGCCGAGACCTTCTCCGGTGTCGCCAACACCACCGATGTCACTGTGGCCGCCGTCGCCGAGGATATCGGGCTGTTGAGCAGCTTCGCGGTTTTCATGCCCAAGGATACGCTGCGCGAATTATACGGGCTCAGCGACGACGTCACCGGCATGATCATGATCTACCTCGAAGATCCGCACGAGGCTCGCCGGGCGATCGGCGAGCTTCGAGCGGCGCTGGAGGCCGAGGGCCTCGACGTCATGGAGCATAATTCACAGCGGTTCTTCGCCAAGCTCAGGCAGTCGCAGGGTGAGGAGTGGACCGGCCAGAAGATCGACCTGACCACCTGGGAGGACCAGATCGAATTTTTGGATCTGATCCTGACCGCCATCAACACCGTCAGCCTATTTATCGTCATCGTACTCGGCGTGATCATCGGCGTCGGCATGATCAACACCATGCTCATGGCGGTTCGAGAGCGCACCTCCGAGATCGGCACGATGCGGGCGATGGGAATGGGGCGCGGCCAGATCTTGGTTTTATTCATGTTGGAGGCAATGATGCTCGGATTTGCGGCCTCGACGGTGGGCGGCCTGCTCGGCGCCGGCGCGGCCGTCGGCCTGGACGCAGCCGAAATCCAAATCCCCATCGAGGCCGTCCAGGCGATCCTTTTGAGCGACACGCTCAACTTGGCCGTAGCGCCTTTGCAGTTGCTCATTGCGATCGCCTCCATCACTGTGCTTACGGGATTGGCGGCGTTGTGGCCGGCTCTGAAGGCCGCGAGAATGCAGCCAGTTGATGCGATACAGCATACGGAGTGATGAAGGTGGTTGGTTTTTGAGGTGCCCCTCCGCCTCGCGTTGCTCGGCACCTCCCCATGGCGGCTGAACGCCGCCATGGGGAGGAACTCTCAGCGTGATCGCGCAGCGGTCGGTTGTAGTTGTTCAGAAAGCAACCACTGCGCGATCTAACGGAAGGTTCCTCCCCAGGTCGAAGACCCTGGGGAGGTGCCGAGCGCGTAGTTTAGCGCGAGGCGGAGGGGTGCCACAGCAACTAAATATCTAGATAAAGACAGAGCAAACCTATGAAGACACTAAAACTCGTCATCCTACTCACCGCGCTCCTATTCACCACACCCGCCCTCGCCCAGGACAAGGACGACGCCGAGCTCTCCAAGACCGAGATGGTCGAGTTGCTCGAGGAGATCGACGAGCGCCAGCGCAGCACCGGCGACTATAAGGCGCGGGTCTATATCGATCAGAAGGACGACGATAAGAGTGAGCTCCTATACGAGGCGACCATCTACCGACGCGACGCGGCTGACCGGATGGTCATCCTCTTCAACAAGCCGAAGTCCGAGGCCGGCAAGGGCTACCTGCGCATCGACCAGAACCTATTTATGTACGACCCCAACGTGGGCAAGTGGGAGCGGCGCACCGAGCGCGAGCGCATCGGCGGCACCGGCTCGCAGCGGCGCGACTTCGACGAGTGGAACCTCGCCGAGCAATTCGACCCCAGCTACGAGGGCAAGGCCAAGCTGGGCAAATTCGACGTCCACCACCTCAAGCTCACCGCCAAAGACACCGACGACGTGGCCTATCCGGTCATGGAAATTTGGATGGACACCGACTCCCAAAATGTGCTCAAGCTCCAGGAATTCGCCCTCTCCGGCAGGCTCATGCGCACGACCTACTATCCGAAGTGGAGCAAGGTGAAGAGCGACAAAAAAGACGACTTCGTCTACTTCCCCAAGGAGATCCGGATCTTCGACGAGGTCGAAAAGGGCAACCGCACCATCGTCTTGTTCCGGTCGGTCGACTTGAAGTCGCTGCCCGATAATATTTTCACGAAGGCGTGGTTGGAGAGTAAGAGTCGGTGAACTGCTTGGTTTCTTGGTTTCTTGGTCTTCTGGTGCGTTGAGCGTGGAAGGTTGATGAGGTTGGTCGACTGGTGGGATTGGCTGGTTTTGGGTTTCTTGGTTTCTGGTTTCTTGGTGAGTTGTGGTTGTTCGCTTAGTTGGGAATATATGCTTGGTGGGGTTGGTCGTCGTTGGCTTGGCGTGCGCTTCTGTAGCTTCTGCGCAGAGCGTCGAGGAGCGTGAGGCTGAGATGTTCGGTGAGCCGGCCGATGATGAGCCGGCTGATGAGGGTGAGCCGGCCGAGGAAGAAGCAGAACAAGAAGACGAGCCGATCGACGAGGCGGCCACGACCTTGATCGAGGAGCAGATGCGCCGTCGGCTGGCCGAGCGCGAGGAGGCGACGCTCGATATCGGCGGCGGGCTGTTCAGCCAGCTTCAATATTCGGTGCTCGAAGAGGGCAGCCCGGAGACCTTCCCGCTGAGCCAGCCTAATTTTTTGGACGTGTACCTGGACGCGCGACCCAACAATCGGCTGCGCATCTTCGCCGAGGGCCGCGTCACCCACACGCCCACGGGCACCAGCGAGCTCTTGTCGCCGATCAGCCGCGACGTCGAGCCCACCCAGGTCGCGCTCGACGAGTTGTGGCTCAAATTCGACGTCGATCGCACCGTCTACGTGACCGCCGGCCGCCAGCACCTGCGCTGGGGGGTCGGGCGATTTTGGTATCCCAACGACTTCCTCTTCGAGCAGCGCCGCGATCCGCTGGCGATCTTCGACGTGCGAACCGGCGCCGATATCATCAAGGCGCACTATCCGCTCGAGTCGCTCGGTTGGAACTTCTATGCGGTCGCCAACCTCCAGGGCGCCGGCTCCCCGCAGGATGTGGGCGGGGCGGCGCGCGCCGAATTTCTGGCCGGGCTGACCGAATTGGCGCTGTCGGCCGCCGCCAAAAAGGATGACCCGCTCCAGCTCGGCCTGGACGTGTCCACGGGCATCGGCTGGTTCGACGTACGCGCGGCGCTGACGCTGCTGCACGACGTCGACACGCCGTTTTTCCGCGGCGAGTCGAATTTTCAGGACTTCGACGAGATCGCGCTCGACAACCTCAACGAGCTCGACATCCCCGAGGCGTTCTCGCGCGAGGACGACTGGATACCGCGGGCCCTGGTGGGCGCCGAGGTCGGCCTGCCCTATGGCGATGACGACACCTTGTATCTGGGCGCCGAATACTTCTTCAACGACGCCGGCTACTCTGACCCCGAGATCTATCCCTGGCTCGTCTTCAACGGCGCCTTCCGCCCGCTCTACACCGGCCGCCACTACGCCTCGGTCTACGCGCTGTTGCCCTCCCCCGGCCGCTTCGACGACTCGAGCTTCTCGCTGGCCACGCTGGGCAACCTGAGCGACCGCTCCTTTTTGAGCCGCCTCGATTATAGCGTCACCGTGCTCACCCACCTGCGCGCCTTCGCGTTCGGCTCGGTCAGCTGGGGCGCCGACGGCGAGTTCACCCAGGGCTTTCGCGTCCCGGCGATCTCCGAAGACGTCGTCGAACTCGCCGAGGCCGGCGGTGAGTTCGAGGCGCCCGAAGGGGCCGACTTGGAAGGCGGCTTTGGCGGCTTCTCGTTCCCGGCCACCCGCGCGAGCCTGGGCGTGGGTGTGCGACTTTCGTATTGACGCCGTCCCCCCATCGGAAACCGGCAACCGCCAACCGCCGACTGTCACCTACTACGACGCACATAGTTGCCTTCGATGCGGCAGTTTGCTACCCAAATTGTGTCCACACAAAAGAGATCTATTTAGCGTCGAGGAACCTCTATGTATGCACGACGTCTGTTATTGTTGTTGAGTTTTGTCTGTTTCGGCTGCCTCTTGCCCGCCTGCGGGGACGAATCCACGAGCGAAAGCGACCAAGAAAGCTGCAATGAAGACTACGAGTGCGGGTTTGCTCGCCACTGCGTGAGCGGTTATTGCGAAGACATCGACGAAGTCAACAACAACACGGATCCCGACGCGGGCAACAACAACAACAACAACAACAACAACAACAACAACAACAACAACACTGATCCCGACGCCGGCCCAGGAGAAGACGCCGGCCCGGAAGAAGACGCCGGCCCAGAAGAAGACGCCGGCCCGGAAGAAGACGCCGGCCCAGAA
>CAYLTX010000248.1:0-7213 GCA_964386725.1 uncultured Bradymonadales bacterium
CTCGAGCGCCGAGTAATAGCGCACATCGAGGGTGGCCTTGCCACCTTCGGCGCGCCGATAAGGCGTCTCGATGAAGCCGTACTCGTTGATGCGACCGTAGGTCGACAGCGCCGTGATCAGACCGATATTCGGCCCCTCCGGCGTCTCAATCGGGCAAATACGCCCGTAGTGAGTCACGTGGACGTCACGCACCTCGAAGCCGGCGCGGTCGCGGGTCAGGCCGCCCGGTCCCAGTGCTGATAGGCGCCGCTTGTGGGCGACCTCACTGAGCGGGTTGGTCTGGTCCATGAATTGTGACAGCTGGCTCGAGCCGAAATACTCTTTGATGACCGCGCTGACCGGCTTGGCGTTGATAAGGTCATCGGGCATCAGCGTCTCGATCTCCTGAGACATGCTCATGCGCTCTTTGATGCCTCGCTCCATGCGAACCAGACCGATGCGGTACTGGTTCTCCAGGAGCTCACCGACGGTACGTACGCGGCGGTTTCCGAGGTGGTCGATGTCGTCGACCGAACCCTTGCCGGTGCGCAGGTCGATGAGATAGCGCATCGTCTCGAGGATATCTTCCTCGCGCAGCGTCTGAATGCGCCACGGGTCGAGCTCCTCGCGGACCTGCTCGAGCTCGGCTTCGATCTCTTCGCGCTTGGCGTCGCTGTCGGCGTCTTCGAGGGCCTGCTCGAGCTCACGCTCGCGCTCCTCGAGGGGCTCGACGGTCTCGCGGTGGAATTTGTAGTTCAACTTCAGGCGGCCGACCTTCGAGAGGTCGTAGCGCTCGGGGTTGAAAAACAGGTTGTCGAAGAGATTCTGGGCCTGCTCGGTCGTGGGCGGATCGCCCGGACGAAGTCGCTGGTAGATCTCGAGGATCGCCTCTTCGGGCGTGCTGATCGAGTCCGCCTCGAGGGTGTCGCGCAGGTACGGCCCGGCATTGACGTTGTCGATGAACAACACGTCAATCGACTCGATGCCGCGCTCTTCGAGCTCCTTGATGGACTCTTCGGTCAGCTCTTCGTTGACCTCGACGAGGACCTCACCGGTCGACGCGTCGAAGATGTCCTCGGCGGCGATCTTTCCGGTCAGCTCCATAAACGAGATCGGGATGCTGGTGATCTCGGCCTTGGCCAGCTTGCGGATCGCGCTGCGGGTGAATTTCTTGCCCGCTTTGACAATGACGTTGCCGTCATCGTCGGTCACCTCGATGGAGGCGACTTGGCCACGAAGCACATCGAGGTTGATGTCCTTAATGTACTCGCCGTCTTTGAGATAGATTCGCTCGGTATCGTAATAATAATCGAGCAACTCCTCGGCCGAATACCCCAGAGCGCGCAACAACACCGTGCCCGGCATCTTGCGCTTGCGGTCGATACGCACCTGGATGATGTCCTTGCTGTCGAACTCCAGGTCCAGCCAGGAGCCGCGGTAAGGAATCACGCGCGCCGAATACAACAGCTTGCCCGACGAGTGCTTCTTGCCACCGTCATGGTCGAAGAAGGAGCCCGGCGAACGATGCAGCTGGCTGACGATGACACGCTCGGTGCCGTTGATGATGAAGGTGCCCTGCTTGGTCATCAGCGGAATCTCGCCGAAGAACACCTCTTTTTCTTTGACGTCGCGGATGGTGCGCGTCTCGGTATCTTCGTCGACATCCCAGACGACCAGGCGGATGACGACTTTGACCGGCGCAGAATAGGTCATTCCACGCGCGCTACACTCCTCGATGTCATACTTGGGCTTGCCCAAGTCGTAGCTGACAAATTCGAGCGTCGAGGTCTCGTTGAAGTCCTTGATGGGGAAGACGCTCTTAAACACGCCTTGCAGACCGAATTCGTCGTTACGCTCCTCGGGCGGCCGGTCCGTCTGCAGGAACTCTTGGTACGACCTGCGCTGCACGTCGATGAGGTTCGGGACGTCAGCAACCTGCTTGATGGACCCGTAGTCCTTACGAACTCGGAAGTTCTCTTTGATCGGTTGACCCATCATCTCTCCTTGGGGGATTCTGCTGAACTATCTCTGTTATAGAAGCGCGGCATACGCCACACTTTGGATTGGTGGCGCGTGCCGAATGTTCAAATTTTCGTTCGCTGGGTCGCGCCTCAGAGCGGACTGCCAGAAAGGTCTGGCGGCACAACGGACGGCCGGCGCCACGGTCGAGCTGAAAAAGCGTCGGGCACCGCGTTACAGCCTGTAAGGGATGAGCGCGCGCTGTGAAGACTGTAGATATGCATTTGGCATAGAAAGAAAAGAGCTCTTCTCACTGCCCGAATGCACCGGTCACTCATTTGGCGCCAGAGTCAACGGTGGATTCGAGGCGAGTTACTCTATAAGAGCACAACACCTCCTTGTCAAACGCTTTCTTCCCCCCCTTATTCCAGAAAGCTTCGCGCCGTCCACCGGCCACGCTTTAGGTGCCCTGAGTACGCGCCTCGAAGACCCGCAGGGCCCCCTCGAGGCCGGTGGTGCGCTCACAGGGATCGGTGGAGACCAACAGGTCGAGGACCTCGCGAATCTCCTCGTCCTCGATGATGTTGCGCTTGGTCGCCCAGACTTCCTCGTGGCGCAACATCTCGGGCAGGTTGCGGTAGAGGAAGCGGCCGCTGAGCAGTTCGAAGAGGATCACGCCCACCGAAAATAAGTCGATGCGATGGTCGTAGTCATCTTCCTTCCACAACTCGGGGGCAGCATACCCCTCGGTGCCGAGGTCGCTGATATGGCCGGCGATCGACTTTAAATTGGCCACGCGCGCGTAGTCGAAGTCGGCGATCTTCAAGGGCACCGAACTCTTGGAGTTGGTCATATAGACCACCCCGGGGTGCAGATTGCGGTGGACGATATTACGGCTGTGCATAAACGAGACGGCATTGAGCAGGTGCATGCAAATGCGCAGGATCTCGGCGTGCTGCTCGGCGTCCATCTGCTCATAATCGATTCGCTTGACGTAATCGCGCAGCGTCATCGAGTTGACCCACTCGCTGACCAGGTAAAACGTCAGCTCATCCTCCTGATCTTGGATCATCTCATAGGGACGCGCCACATACGGGTTGTCCTCGAGTTTGACCAGGGCCTCCATATCGCGAAGGGCGCGGCGAAACTCGACCTCTTGGCCCTTCGGGTCGAGTAGCGGATCCATCGAATACGCTTTGATACGCACCTTGCCGCGAGATTGCAGCAACTTGTGGCGGCCGATATACTCGCGATACGGCATGTGCTTGGCGGGCAACTCGCTCTCGACCTCGAAGTTCTGGATGACCGGCAGCGGCGAGCGCGGGCTGGCCAGTGGGATAATCGCTTCGGTGATCATCTCGCGCACGTCCGCATCGATGAGCGGGCCTGGGCCGCGCTCGTAGAGTCGCTGTTCGTCGACGAAAAAGTCGTAGAGTTGCCCGGGCACCAACAACCGACGGTTGCGCTCGTCTTCAACGCGCACGTCCGGGTCGTCTCCGGTCAAAAAAACCACCGCTTCACAGAAGAGCTCGTCGGGGAATTGATCGACCGAGCGGACCACCAGGTCGCGCAGCGCCTTGGCCTTGCGCTCGATGCGAATAAACGGATTCTCCACCCGGCCCCACTCCAACTCCCAGCGGCGGATATCGCCCTCGATCACCCCGCCCCAGCCGCGCATCTCGACGGCATATAACCCCCACTCCCCGACGATCACTGCGTCGTATTCGAGGGTGTTCTTGCGCCGAGGAAGCTGCAGATCAAAATTGCCAATGACGTTATAATGGTCCGGCAATTGATCTCGGAGCTGGCGCATCCCTTTCTTTTCCGATTTATTTATAGGGTCGCCAATCGGGATATATTTAGCCATGGGTCCTATACCTTCGAGCTAACCGAGCCAACGCTGCGCCGCCACCGAACTCCGCATCCGCAGAGTATATCTGCTTCTTTGGTCGACGAGTGTGGCGAATGCGGCCCGACAGCGTCAACTACTAATTCACGCACCGGCGCTTATTTGATCGATCTACTTCGAACCAAGCATTCACCACTTCGAACCAAGCGCTCACCAGACAGGAGAAGAATGATGGACCGCCTCAAGATATGTGTGCTCGGTGGCAGCGGATTCGTTGGCCGCGAGGTATGCCGCTTGGCCGTCGCCATGGGCCACCAGGTCATCAGCGTCTCGCGTGGCGGCCGGCCGGCGGTCGATGAGCCGTGGGTCGAAGGGGTCGAGTGGATCGAGGCCGACGTATGCGAGCCGGCGAAATGGCGCGAGCACCTCGACGGGTGCGAGGCGGTGGTTCATTGCGTGGGCATCGTTGCCGAGGACCCCGAGGCCGGCCAGACCTTCGAGCGGCTCCATCATCAGTCGGTCGAGTTGGCAGCGCGCGAAGCCGAAGAGCACGGCGTGCCCAAATTCGTCTTCGTATCCGCCGGCGGGCAGCCGCCGTCGGTCGACACCGGCTACCTGCAAACCAAGCAGCGTGCCGAAGACGCACTCGACGAGCGCGGCCTCGACGTCGCCATCTTGCGTCCGGTGCGCGTGCGAGGCGGCGGCCTGCTGGAGTCCGCCGGCGCTGCCTCTGCTGACTTCGAGCAATGGAGCCATTCGCATCCCGGCCTTCGCCGCGAAAAGCTCGCCATCGCCACGCTGCGCGCCGCGCTCGAACCCGAGACCCTCGGGGTCTTCGAGTCCGACGACATCGACCACCTGGGCGATGCGATGTTCATCCAGTGAAGTCACTCAAACTATACTTGCATTCTCCCCTCAAAGATGGAAGATATGGCCCCTCCGGCGAGAACTGCGGCCGCGCAGTGAGAAGTTTATCGGCTCGACCGCCCTGCTTCGTTGGAAGAAATCAAGACTTTATTCGTTCTATAATCTGGCGCGAACAAACCAGCGTTGGCCAATTTGACCGGCACGCGGGTGCGCCAGAGATATGATCACCGCATCAGACATGCAGAGTTACGCATATGGCACGTTATACGGGTCCTCGACTCAGAATCGTCCGTCGGCTGGGAACTGATCTTCCCGGGCTGACCAGAAAAATCGCTGACCGCCGTCCCTATCCGCCCGGACAACACGGGCAGGGCCGCCAGCGCTTCAGTGAATTCAAGAAGCAGCTCTACGCCAAGCAGAAGCTTCGCTACAACTACGGCATCGGCGAGCAGCAGCTTCGCAACCTCTTCGTCGAGGCGCAGCGCTCGCGTGAGCCGGCTGGCCTGATGCTGCTGAGCCTCCTCGAGCAGCGGCTCGACAACGTCGTCTTCCGCGCCGGGTTCGCCGCGACCATCCCGGCTGCCCGCCAGCTGATCGTCCACGGCCACATCGTCGTCGACGGCAAAAAGGTCGACCGCCCCAGCTACCGGCCCAAGGTCGGCTCGCAGATCGCTCTTCGCGAGAAGAGCCGCAATCTGGTCGCGGTCGAGGAATCCCTGGCCAACCCGTCGCTTCGGCTCCCGAGCTACCTGACGGTAGACGAGAACGCCAAAGCTGCGACGATGGACCAGCTTCCCAAGCGCGAAGACGTACCCCTGCAGGTCGACGAGTCGCTCGTGGTCGAGTATTACTCGCCGCGCCTCTAATTAAGCGACACGCGCTAGATCAACCGGCCGCTGCCTCACAGCGGCCGGTTTTTTGACCCCCCTTCCCTTTTGGGCACGGTAGCGGATATGAGATTTCAACACCTCCTATATGTTGTATCTCTGGGCTTTTGCCTGATTTCTGTATCCGCCTGTACCTCCTTTCAATCCGAGCGCGCCGAGAAGCGTCCCACCGGACGTGAGGTCGCCGAAGAAGCCGGAGAGGCCGCCGACGCCGCCGACCGCGACGATCTGGTGCTCTACTCGACCAGTATCGACGACGAGGAAGAGGTTGGCGATGAGCCCGTCGACGACGAGCCCTTCGATGCCGAGCCCGAGACGGCACCGGATGGTGAGGCGGACGGCGAGCCTGCAGATGACGCGCCGGACGATGAGCAGCCGGACGATGACCCTGCAGATGACACGCCGGACGAGGACGACGACGTCGACGAAAAGGCCGACGACGACCAGCCCACCACCCCACAAGATTCGGCTGACGAAAACCACAACGGCGAGCCCACCGAAGACCCGACCCAAGATTGAGACCAACAGGATCGAGGCCGATGCGTATTCTGCTCTTATCGGCTTACGACGCCGGAAGCCACCGACGCTGGCACCAGCAACTGCGCGCCGGCTTCGGCGAGCACGACTGGACCGTCCTGACCCTGCCCCCTCGCCACTTCCGGTGGAGGATTCGGGGCAATAGCCTTACCTGGGCCTTCGAACAGCGCGCTACTCTCGAGCGCGATTACGATATCGTGCTGGCCACGTCGATGGTCGATCTGTCGGCCCTCAGAGGCCTCGTGCCGCGGCTGACCCGCGCCCAAAACATCATCTATTTTCACGAAAACCAATTCGCCTACCCGGCCAGCAGCGCCCAATCCGGCAACGCCGGGCCGTCGGTGGTCAACCTCTATGCCGCCCTGTCCGCCGACCGGGTCGTGTTCAACTCCCGTTATAACCTGAAATCCTTCCTGGCAGGCGCCACGGACTTCCTGGAGTTGATGCCCGACCACGCGCCTCTCGGAGCCGTAGCGCACCTCGAGGAGCAGGCCACGGTCATTCCGGTCCCGTTGGCCGACGAACTCTTCGAGACACCGCCCAAGAGGACGGGCAATCGGCCGCTATCGCTGGTGTGGAATCATCGCTGGGAGTACGACAAGGCACCCGATCGCTTCTTCGAGGCACTCTTCGGGCTCAGTGAGCGCGGCCTCGACTTCGAGCTACACGTGCTCGGCCAGCGATTCCGAAATCACCCGGAGATCTTCGACGAGGCCTCGGAGCGTTTGTCTGGCCATATCGCCACCTGGGGCTTCGTCGAAGACCGCGGCGCCTACCGACAGATTCTTCGCCAGGCCGATGTGGTGGTGTCGACGTCGCTGCACGAATTTCAGGGCCTGGCCATGCTCGAGGCGATCGCCTCGGGCTGCATCCCGCTAGCCCCCGACCGGCTCGCCTACCGTGATTATGTGCCCGAGCCGTGGCGGTATTCGTCCTTTCCGGACGATCCTGCCCGTGAGATCGACGCCCTCATCGGGCGCCTCGCCGAGCTCTGCGCGAAGCCCGGGCAGCTTCGCGAGACCAAGCCGGTCGACGTCAGCTCCTACGCCTGGCGCGAACTCGCGCCGCGTTACCGGGAACTGCTGGAACTGCGGGCTTGAGGGACGGCGGGCTTGGGGCTTGGGGAACTGCGGGC
>CAYLTX010000249.1:0-7172 GCA_964386725.1 uncultured Bradymonadales bacterium
CTCGTCAGCGACCGGCTCGTCAGCGACCGGCTCATCTGCGTCGGGCTCGTCAGTGGCCGGCTTTTGTTCTCTGCGCTTAGCTGCTGCGTGCTGCTGCGTGCGCTTCTTTAACTTCTGCAGCCCAAATTTGAGCCGGTTCTTCAAATCTTCTTTGCCGGCAGCGGGTTCGACAGGTTCGTCGGCGGACCCCGAAGGCTTGTTGGCGCGCCCGTCGGCCGCCACCGTTTCTTCGATGCGGGAGCGTGCGATGTTCTGAGTCTCCGGGCTTTCGGCGAAGGGATTGTCCGGCTCGTCGTCAGCCTCGTCCTCGCTATCAGCCTCGCTATTAGCCGCGCTACCAGCCTCGCTGTCAGCCACGCTATCAGCCTCGTCTTGGTAACCCGCGTCGACCATCTCATTGACCGACGAAATACTGTCGAGGCCGAAGTCGTCGGGCACGCTGTCCAGGAACTCTTGTAGTGCGATTTCATCGGCCGCATCGTCATGCTCTTCGTCGGCCGCGTCGTCGAGCGCGGCATCGAGCTGCTCGTCGGCAGCGGGCTCTTCTTCCTGGGAGGTGGCGTCGTCGAGCGCGGCATCGAGCTGCTGGTCGGCAGCGGGCTCGTCGTTCTGCGAGGTGGCGTCGTCGAGCGCAGCATCGAGCTGCTGGTCGGCAGCGGGCTCGTCGTTCTGCGAGGTGGCGTCGTCGAGTGCGGCCTCGAGTTGCTCATCGGCGGCCTCGTCGAGCGCATCATCTAAAAGCGGCTCGCTCGACTCGTTGGTCGTCTCCGGCTCGTCGAGCACCTTGTCGAGCATGCGCATCGGTGTTTTGACCCCGGTGTGCTCGTCGTCGTTGCGTCGGCGCACTTCCCGTACGGCGCGCGAGGCGTCGCGCGGTTTCTCGATGCGCACGCGGCTTTGGGTCGGGTCGTCTTCGTTCGATGTCTCCCCGGCGACAAAATCGATCAGCCCGGAGTCCCCGCCGAGCTCGAAGTTGCTGGCGACACTTTCTCCGAGCGATCCCAGCCAGCTGAAGTCCTCGCCGCTCCACCGCTGGATGGTCTTGTCGCTCGACAGCGAGACGAATTGGCCCTCGTCGAGCGGGCGGACGCCGAGCACCCAATCCGAATGGGCGTGCATCCGCTGCTCGAGGCTCGGCTGCTGCCAATTCCAAACGCCGAGTGTCTGGTCGTAGCTCCCCGAGATCAGGTACGGGCTGTCGGCCACGAAATAGAGGCTGGAGACGTAATCACGGTGGTATTCGAGGCTATGCGTCGGCACCAGGCCGTCGGCCTCATAGATGCCGATGGAGTTGTCCCAACTGGCCGCGGCGATGACCGAGCCGTCCGGCGACCAGGCGACGTCGACGACCCATCCGTGGTGCTCGAAGACCGCAGCGAGCAGCGGATCGTCGTCCTGATCCGCTGCAGCGGCGTCGAGCTCCCAGAGGTAAATGCCGTTGTCCATACAACCGCTGACCAGCCGCGAGCCGTCGTGCGAGAAGGACAGGCAAAGGGGCCACGCCTCGCAGCCGACGAGGGTCTCCGGGTCGTCGAGCGCTGTGTCGGAGGCGTCGGCGGGGCTGTCGATCGTCCACAAGTTAATGAGCCGGTCCCGGCCGGCCGAGGCCAGTCGCCCGCCCGAGCTGGAGAAGGCCAGCGCGGTGATGTCGCTCTTATGTGCGTTTTCCTGGAGCGCGACGGCCGGCTCGTCGGTGCCGTCCGGGCTCAAAATGGCCAGCTGGCCGCCCTTGCCGCCCACGGCGAGGTGGAAGGCATCGTGGACGTAGCGGCCGAAGACGTCGAACGCGCAGGGCTCGAAGCCGACCTGGAGCTCCCAGATGACCTCGGGCTCGTCGTTTTGTTCGTCGTCAGCCTCGTCGCCGATGACAGGAAGCCGCCATCCGACCACGGCTCCCGAGACGTGGACGGTCAGCAGTGTCGAGGCTCCGACAAAACATAGGCCCCGAAGCGCGCTGCGCTCGGTGGGCACGCAGAGATCGGGTTTGCGGCCCTCGTCGGGCTCGCGGCTATTCGCCGCTTCGGCTTCCCCAGACGCCTCGTTGTCGAGCTTCCACAGCGCCACTGTCTGTGGGCCGTGTGCGACGGCGAGTAGGCTGGTGTCTGGATCGTGGCCGTGGTGGACGCGATTCAACATACAAGCAGCTTCCTAGATAAGGATTTCTCTCGAAGAAGACTCTACGACATGCGGCCAAATTGGGAAAGTCCACAGGACTATCGGCCGACGAGCGATTGCGGGTCGGCTGAGACTGCCGTATTGTCTCACGGGAGTGTGAATCGAGCCGACGTGATCTCGTGAGTGGTCCCTACCGACAGTCGAATGCTGCCAGGGCGGTCATCTGGGCGCTGGCCGTGGCCGTGGTGGTTGCGGCGGCGGCCTGGCTGGTCGTGAGTCCGCAGCAGCAGACGGCCGGGCTCGAGCAGGCTGGCTCCGAGCAATTTTTCACTCCGGTCGGTCCGTATCGCTTGGTCGCCGCGACTGATCCGCTGAGCCCCGAGGAGCAGCAAATTCAGGGCTACGCCAAAGACCCGGCGACCATCCCCGACAGCCGGATCAGCGTCGACGTGATCCAGAAACTCCAGGAGATGAAGCTTCCGGTCGAGCCGCTCGACATTCGCGTCGAAGATCGCCGCGTCTCGTTGGAGGGCCGGGTCGAGGGCCGGGTGATGCGCGACGCCATCGAAGTGACGGTGCGCTCGGTCGACGGAGTTCGAGAGGTGGACAATCGAATCGAGATCCTCGGAGAGTAACGGAGCCGGCTATCATGGCTGAGAAGAGTGCGCAGGCGTCGAAATCGCGGCGAGCGATCGTCCTATCGGGCGGTGGCGCGCGGGGCGCCTATGAGGCGGGCGTGCTGCGTTATATCATGGAGATCTTGCCCGATCACCTCGACGAGCCGCCGCGCTTCGAAGTCATCTGCGGAACCAGCGTCGGCGCGATCAACGCCGCCTGGCTGGCCGCCACCGTCGACGACACGTCGTTTTGCGTGCAGCGGCTGTGGTATCTGTGGCGAACGTTGACTTTTTCCAAGGTCATCAAGCCGTCGCTGGGCGATATGTGGCAGATGGGGCGAAGCTTCGTGGGGCTGGACGGCGACGGTGAATCCGACGCGCCCGGCGAGGCCGAGGCGCGCGGAGGCATCCTGCAGACCGAATTCTTCGACCACCTGGTGCGAAACGAGCTGCCGCTGGACAATATCGAGCACAACCTGCGCCGCGGCCTGCTCGACGCCATCGCGGTCTCGGCGACCAATATCGCCACCGGCCAGACGACGGTGTTCGTGGAGACGGGCGGCGAGGAGATGCCCCCGTGGACGCGCGATCCGCGCAGGCTGGCCGTGGGCGGCGCGATCACCCCCGAGAAGGTGCTCGCCAGCGCGGCCATTCCCTTTGTCTTTCCGCCGGTCAAGGTCGGCCACTATTGGTTTTGTGACGGCGGCCTGCGCCAGAACACCCCGTTGTCGCCGGCGCTGCGCCTGCACGCCGAGAAGGTGCTGGTCATCTCGCTGCAAAGCCGCAACAACCTGCCCAAGCCCGGCCCCTTCGACCCGCTCGCCGGCGCGCCCGAGCCGAAGTTTCCGGACCCTGCCATGCTGCTGGGCAAACTGCTCGATGCGCTGCTGATCGACCCGCTCGATTATGACCTGAGCGTGCTCGAGCGGATCAACGGAATTTTGCGCCACGGCGAAGATCTCTTCGGCGACGAGTCGTTTACCGACGCCCTCAACCAGGTGGTGCGCACCTACCGCGGCCAAGACTACCACATCGTCGAGCCGCTCTTGCTGCGGCCCAGTCGGGATCTCGGCCAGGTCGCCTCCGAATTTGCCTCCCAGGTGCCCGAGGATTTCTGGGGCTCGAGGCTGATGGCGACCTTCTGCCGCGCCGCAGTCGAGCGCGACTATCAGGAGAGTGACTTGCTCAGCTACCTGCTCTTCGACGGCGGCTACACCGGCCAGTTGCTCGACATGGGTTATGCCGACGCCGAGGCGATCCACGAGGATCTGGTCGGGTTTTTCAGTGAGTGACTGGGCACGGGTTTTCTTAGCGGATCGAATGATGTACCGTGGGCGCGTCAAAGAAACTACAAACCAGCGGTGCTGGATGGTGCCGGCGAAGCGACCATCGTGGGGGCTTTTATTTTCTGCGGTTGTCTTCGTGGCGTGCTCGATGCACGTCGAGGCGGCAGCGCAGCAGGTGTCGGAGCCCGAAGATCCGGTGAGTGACGAACGAGTCAGCGACAATCGGGGGAGCGAAGAGGTCGGCGAGCTGCGCGAGCAGTTGCTGTTTTGGCTCAATAGCTATCACGGCGCTCCCTCCGGTGAGCAGCTCGAAGCGCTCGGCGAGCCGGCGGCGGTCGCCCGAGCGCTGCGCGAGATATGCGCCGACGTGGGGCTCCGGCCGTCGCTTCGCGTGCGGGCGATCGACGGGCTGGGCTTTTTCGACGAGCCGTCCACGGCCGCCTTTTTGCAAGAGATCGTCGCCGCGCCGCAACGAGCCATCGAGAGTCCTCGCCGGTCGACCGCCGAGCGCTTCCAGCGCCACGCCATGCTCAGCTTTGCACGCATCGAGGGCCCAGCGGCCGTCGAGACGCTCGAGCCGTTTTTAGAGGCCGACGATCTGCAGCTTCGCATCAGCGCCGTCGAGGCCATCGGTCGCTTCGGCGGCCAGGCCGGTCGGCTGCGCCTCGAGCGGCTCGCCTCCCAGGTCGATCATCCAGTGCTCGAGCGCAAAATCGAGGCGTTTGTCGGCTCCGGTCCGCCTTGAGATCCGCCCGCGTTGGCGCCCGTGATGCCGCTGGCAGGTGCGGGCTTTCCCGCCCCACCGTCAGGTTGCTTCACCGGGCGGTGTCGGGTAGTCTAATGAGCCTGAGTGGGCCGAGTCACGTCGCCCCGCAGGCCTGAGAATGATAGCGAGTTGAAGGGTTCCATGTCTGATCAAAATAAACAGGATGTTCCAGCCGGCTCCGCAGGCGGCGGAGATCTGTCGGAGCCATCCGAGACGACGATGATCGTCAACACCGAGATGCTCCAGCAGGCTCGCGACGGACTCGATGAGCGCGATCAGGCTTATCTGATCGTCATCTCGGGCCCGCACGTCGGCCGGATGTACAAAGTCGACCAAAACAACATCACCATGGGGCGCTCCCCGAAGGTCGATCTTCAGCTCAACGACGTCGGCGTCTCACGCCAGCACGCCCGGATCGTCTGCCACGGCGAAGATGTCTTCGTCGAAGACCTGGAGAGCGCCAACGGCACCTATCTGAACGGCCGACGCGTCACCTCCGATTACCAACTCCAGGATGGCGACAAGATCACCCTGGGCACGACGACGATCCTAAAGTTTACCTACCACGACAAGCTCGACGAGAACTTCCAGCGCCAGATGTTCGACGCCGCGCTCCGTGACGAGCTGACCGGCGCGTACAACAAAAAATACCTGATGAACCATCTGCGCTCGGAGCTGTCCTACGCGCTGCGCCACGGCACGCACCTGAGCCTGCTGATGTTCGACGTCGATCACTTCAAGCCGGTCAACGACAATTACGGACACCTGGCCGGCGACCGCATCCTGGCCAAGCTCGGTCAACTCTCCATGGAGTCGATCCGCGGCGAGGACACCTTCGCGCGCTACGGCGGCGAGGAGTTCGCGGTGGTCTGCCGGGGCATCGCCATCGAGCAGGCCGCCCGTCTGGGCAACCGCATCCGCAAGCTGGTGGCCAGCACGGACTTCGTCTACGAAGGCCAGAAGATCCCCATCACCATCAGCGTCGGCGTCTCCGGCGTACCGGGCATCCAAGCCCGCAGCCCCGAAGACCTCATCGGCGCCGCCGACGAGGCTCTATACGCGGCCAAAGACGCGGGTCGAAACCGCGTGATGATCAAAGGGTCTTGAACTGCAGAGAGTGAGAGAGTCAGAAAGTGAGAGAGTTAGATAAAGGCTCTCGTTTCGAGCGTTTAAGGTCGATTGGGAGCCGTTGCAGTATCTAACTTTCTTACTCTCTAACTCTCTGACTTTCTGCAGTATCTAGATCACCATCAGCAGCAATCCACCCAAAAACCCGGCCAGTACCGGTCGCTCGAGCGTGGGGTCGTTCGTGGCGCGGGCGAGGTAGGCGAAGAAGGGCACCGCGAAGAGGATCGCGGCGGCCGCCGCGGTCGGCGGTTGGTGTAGCAGCGGCCACGCCAGCGCCGGCAGGGCCATCAGCGGCCAGCTCTTGGGGCATCGCTTGAAGTAGGCCGCGGCCAACCAGATGCCGGCGGCCAGGGCGGCCAGAAGCAGCAGCTCGGGGGCCAGCGCGGCCAGTCCCTGCCACTCGAAGCTCGTCCGCCAGGCGCTGCCCGACTGCATCGTGCGCAGCGAGACGCCGTAGCGGCCGGCCAGGCTCATCGTGAGCAGCACCAGCCCGGTGAACGCCGCCAGCGGTCCGAGGGCGGTCAGCCACGGGCTGGCTTCGTGTTGTTTGCCCGGCGAATAATTCTTGATTCCCAGAAAAGCGATTCCCGGCCACAGGAGCATGGCCTCGGGTTTGAAGGCCATCGCCACGACCAGCGCGGCGGTGGCCAGCAGATGGCGGCTGGAGCTGAGCGCCCACAGCGCCAGCGCCACGGCGCTGACCGCGAACGTCCAGTCGCTGACCGGCAGCGTCCACACCATCGCCGGGCACGCTGCCCACAGCCAGGTGGCGCGCTCGGCGGTCTGGGGCAGTTGGTCGCGGCGCACGAAGCGGTACACGCCGATGGACGCGGCCAGCAGCGCCAGTTCGGCGACGATGGTCAGCGCGACGGCGCCCGCGCCCGCTTCGGCGACGGCACTGACTCCGTCCAGCGCGCGCGCCGCGTGGATGACCAGACTCCAGGCCGGCCCGCCGCGGGCGAGGCCCTCGGTCGTCAGATCGATCAACGCCGTGCGGCCGGCGGCGGCGCTGGTCAGCCACATCAATGCGCGGGTGACGAACCAGGCGAGCAGGGCCGTTCGGTAGCTCGGATGTATGCGTGCGACGAGTGGATGCATGACACTCGCGACCCTATCCGATCAGACGAAAAGCGCAAATTTTTGGTTTGGTTATTGAGGTGGGTGGGCTTCGTTGGGCGTGGTGCTTGTTGGGGGTGCTGCTTCTTCGGGGTTTCTTGGTTGAGGGTTTCTTGGTTGGGGGTTTCTTGGTTGAGGGTTTCT
>CAYLTX010000250.1:0-7166 GCA_964386725.1 uncultured Bradymonadales bacterium
TATCCTGCGCAGGCTCTACAACAACGACGGGGCCTAACCCGCTGGGCGAGTGCTCATGCCACTAAAGCACTCCTATTTCGGAAACCGGATAAATTGGCAAAGTCAGGCCAGATGGATGTCGGTTTGGCCGATTGACAGGTAGCAGCGCTACATGGATTGAGGACAAACCGACAGACGCTGGTCTGACGAAGCCAAGACTCCGGGTTTCGGAGTAGGAGTGGTTTAGATCCGGCTCACGGAGCCGCGATCGTCTCATCGACGGCGAAGTATGGGTCTTGTCAGCAGAATCGAAGACGCATGGCGTGTTAGTGGTCGGGCGTGGTAGAAAGCGCGCGTCATTTACTCACTTAAATGGGCAGCGGACACGATTTGGCCATGCAGTACGACCCACGAGCTGACCGATGGAAGACAATCGCCATGATCTGGGCCCGCCTTGCGGCCATGCCGCTGACGCGCCCAGTGGAAACGATGCATCTTCTGCTCGACAGTGTGCGCAGTTACCTCGACGCGGAAGGTGGCGTCGTCGTCCTGGCGGTTCGCGTCGATGATGAGGCTACGCCGACACGCCTAATCCATCAGGGTTGGTCTCCGGCGGCCATCGTTCGGGCGAAGGATTCGAACCCGGACATGGAGATTTTCCGCGACTATTTGCGAAACCACTTCCAGAAGGACGTCTGGATCCGCGAAAATATGCGGCAGGCGGGCACCCACCGCGCGTTTCTTCGCGAGGATATCCTCGGTGACCAGCCGTGGTCGAGTTGCGGCGGCGGCATGGTTCTCGAAGCGCACGGCGCCTACGACCGCATGGTCGCCTATCATGCTCTGAGCGACGACCTCGAGGTCTCCATATGCCTCGACCGCCACCGTCCGGTGGCGTGGACGCCGGGCGAGCGCGATTGGCTGCTCGATCTCGTCGTCGGCCTCGGCCCGTTCGCCATGCGCCTGGCGATGAGCTACGGGCTGTTGCCGTCCCAGCAAAACCTGTCTCCTCGCGAGCGCGAAACCCTGCTGCATCTGCTCGAAGGCGAGCCCGAGAGCCTCATCGCCGATGAGATGGGCCTGGCCTTTAGCACCGTCCATCAATACGTCGTCTCCATCTTTCGCAAGTGGGGCGTCAACAGCCGCGCGGAGTTGATGGCGAGTTGGATGCAGACACAGCGCGAGTACGTCGAGAACTCAGTGGAGGCGATGAACGCGGCGTACGAGGCGGCGGTGCGCAAGCAGTAGCGAATTCCTCCAACATGGCTTCTCTCAGGCCAAACTCACCTCTACCAATCAGTGGAATTGCCGTCTCTAAGGGGCGCTCTCTACACTCCTCGCTAACGTTCATGCCGGCCGGGCTCGAGGCCGTAATCTGATCTGGGTTGCGAGGTAGCGATTGATGCGTTCAGCGATGGTGGTGTGTTGTCTGGTAATGGGTGGTCTGTTGGTAGGTTGTGGCGAAGAGGCCGGTGAGGACGGCCGCGAAGAGCCGTCGAACACGCTGCAGATTTGCACCCCGGATCCCGACCTGGTTGCCGAGAAGCGGCGCTGCCAGGTCGACGATGATTGTCCGTGCGGGACTCATTGCAGCCTCGGTCAATGTGTGGCGAGCTGCACCGAAGCTGCCGATTGTGCCGAAGGCGAGGTCTGTGACTCGTTCGGTCGCTGTCGCCAGGAGGGCGCTTCTGGGCTCGTCCCCGTGCCGAGCCACCAGGCGGAAGGTCGTCTGGCGCTGGATTCCTCGAGGAGGTACTTCGACGAGGCAGGCGAGGCGGTCACCACCGTGCGGGTCGAGCAACGCGACGTGAACCGCGCGCGCGTGGTCGCCTCCAACGGTGCCGAGGTGCAGTGCCCGGACGCGTCGGGCTACGCTGCAAGCTGTGAGCTCACCGAGCTGAACGCCGGCGATAGGGTCGAGGTAGCGGTGCGCCGTGCCGAAGACGCCGACCCCGACGCGATCGTCGAGTTGACGGTGTACGGCCCCCAAAACTCCGAGAGCGCCTCAATCATCGACGTCGGCCAAGAGGTGGGCGGCGCCGTACTGATGAACGATGATGATACGTTGCCCGAGCCCGTGGAGGGACGTTACGAAGGCACGCTGCGGCTGGTGGGGGCGGGCACGGACGCGGACCTCGACGATCTGCCGGAGCCGCCGGTCGCGGTCGCCAGCGATCTGACCGCCACGGTCTGGGAGGATGACGGTGAGATCGCCATCGCCATCGACGACGAGCTTGACTACCTGACCAGCAGCGAGGCGTTCGCAGGAAAGCTGAGTCTGGACACCGACGATGACGGCGACGGCCGCGTGGAGGGAACCGGCTCATTTGTGGCCCACCCGTTTATCGACGACGCCGTGGTCGCAGGCCGCACCAACGCGTTGATCGTCGAGACCGTCGAAGCCACGGTCCAGTCGCAGTTGAATCCGCGCTCGCTCGGCCTGTCGCTGACCCAGTCCTACCGCGGCATGGGCATGGACGTAACTCCGACGGTGCGATGGGTCGTCCAACTGGAGCGCACCGGAGACGCCGATGGCGCCCCCCAACTGCCGCAAGCAGCACAATTGGACTTCGACCCTGAGCAGCGGCTGGCGTCGCTCTCTCCGTGGGAGGAAGCTTTGGCGCCCAGCTTACCTGCGCATGCAAGTGCCTACGAGATTTTGATCGTCGGCGAAATCGAGCCTCAAATGTCAAGTCTCGATCCCTTGTCCCCGACATTGTGTAGCGATGACAACGACGAGGCTCGTCGCGAGGCGCACCGCCTGTTCTCAGAATTAATTCTGGGTCACCGACCCACTTGGCTCAGCAGGAGTTACCACGAGACCGAGTCATTTACCTCGTCGACTTGGCTCAGCAAATGGCTGTTATTGGAAGCCCATGCGGACAACAGCGAATATATTCCGTCTGGTGATCTTCCTTCTTCAGGAGTGTCTCCGACACCGGAGTTCTTTGATGATGGCATCGTATGCGGCGTCGAGGAGATGGCCGTCTCCATGGAGTTTCCCGACGGGGAGACGACCACCGCCACCAGAGATGAAGCCGACGTCTGTGACATCATGGCGGAGGTGACCGGATGTCGCATCGAAGAAATCGACGAGCCCGTCGATCTGACGATGCCAGTCTCTTGGCAGTCCACAACGGAATGGACCCCGACGACGACCACCGCCCAGGTTAAGCGTCGGTGCGTGCTCCCCAGTTTGCATCCTTCATGCGGCGAGCAGATCGCCTGCCTTGGTCCGGCCACGGAGCGAATCATAGGGGATAGGGGTTCGCGCTTTACCCAGGAGACCGTGCCTCAGATCGGCGACCTGACCTGCGAGGGCAACGACCTGAGCGGGGGGCTGCGTATCGATCACGACGCAGAGACGTTGACCGCCGACGCCACGTTCGAGCGTTGCATGACCGACGTCGCCAAGCTCGCCGACGCGCCGCCGGAAGGCCAGCGCGAGCGATTAGTGGGCGAAATGCTCGACTACGACGCCGAGTGCGTCGACGTGCCGAGGCTGTTATCCGGCATCACGATTCAGAGACGCAGCTTGCAGACGGGTAATATTCCGCTCAACGATGAAGCCGAGGCCAGGGCGTCGGCCTATACGCAGCGATTGCTGGTTCGCTGGCTGCAGATCCACGGATTCTTCGCCGCCGAGTCGATCCAGCGCGAGAAGATCGCCGACGTTCTTCGCCAGGAAGAGGACGCCGCCGAAATCCCCGAGCCGGACGCGGTGCTCGAGACGAGCTTGCGCGGATGGGACATGCTCCTGGACCCCGCGGTTGCCTTCGCGGTGTACAAGGTGAGCCCGGGCGCGCTCGAAGAATCCGACTATCGCATCCACCGGCATGACCTCGACGGGCTGCCCGACGACGAAGTCACCCAGGGGCTGGCGCCGGTCATCGTACAGACCCTGGCGCGTCAGTCGGAGCTGTTGCACCGGATAATCGAGAAGCGCTCCCGGGGCGTGGAGTTCGGTGAGGGGGAGGACAACCCGCTGTCAATGATGATGCCTCGGATGTTGGTCGCCCAGACCATGGCCGCCGAGCTTCGGCGTCGGGCTGCACAGACGGGGGCGGAAATCCCGTGGATGGACGCGCTGGATTCGCGGATCGTGCGCGCCGACGCTGGCTTCGGAGAACTCGCCAGCCTGATCGCCAGCTTGCGCACCGGCGCCAACCCGCTGGGGATCGAGGACGAGGACCTGCCGTTGTACTTCCTGGCCGATAGCGCCGACGGTCCCGGGGGCCGCTTCTCGGCGATCAGTGACTTTATCGCCGGCTCGGGCCCCGGCAGCAGCGCCTGGGCGCCGGCCGCGGTTTCAAGAGCCCAGGAGTTCTTGACCGAAGCGCGCGAGGCCTACCTCGCCGAATCGGAACGCAAGGCCCGCGCGGCCCGCGATGAACAAGAACATCTGCGCTGGGTCGAGGATGTTCGCGCCGATTACAACGCCACGCTTCGTGAGTACTGCGGGCCGCTCGACGGCTCACCCATCGACGCAGCCGGCTTCAACGCGGAGGCGTGCATGCTCAACCGCGACGCTGCCGATTGCTCGATGGATTTTTCCCGCTGGTACGCAAGCTGGACCGAAGACGATATCAAGGGGCAGTTTTGTATGAACAAGAGGGTCGACGCTTGGTTCGCGGACCCGGCTTACGGCTTCCGTTCGGAGGCCATGCGCACCTTCGCCAGCCAGTGTTATACCGACGAGGGCATACGGGCCGCGGACGCTGTCTCCATCGGTGCCTGCCAGGGCGATTCCTCCGCCAACTGTTTACGCTGTGACTGGAACGAGAGCGTCGCCGAGGTCGAGCTGGGGCACGATTCCTTCAGAGTAGACGCCCCCCGTCACTTCAAAGCTGGACGCTCGTGGCAAACGGTGCGGGGGAGCTGCCGGGCCACCCACCGCGGCATGCGTTTCAATGTGCCGCGACCGGATGACTCGATGGATAAGCCGGAATGCATGCGCGGCTCCATCGGTGAGGCCTACCTGGATCTGGTCGATGCGAACTCCGACGTCGCGAGCGCTCGCCGCGCCATCGCCGAGCACAAAGAGGCCTACGACATCGCAATGGAATCGTGCTTTATCCTGCAGGACTCCAACGAGCAGCTCGCCGGGGCCCGAGAGGCACACACCGCGAATATGGATGGGCTGCGAGCCGCCAAGACGGCCGCCGAGGGCGTTGCCACCACGATGGGCGCGGTCAAGGAATGTACCGGCACGTTGGCCAGTGGTCCGGCAGCGACGCCGTGGGGAGCGATCAAAAGCAGCACCGCCACAGCGGCATCATGCGGGGCGGGAGCGGCGGAGGCAGCCGCTGAGACCGCCGCCAACTCCCTGGGCGCAACCATGGACGGTGCCCAAGCGGCACACGAGGACCTCGTCGCCGGCATCGAGGAGCGTGCCGAGCTTTCGATCTGCTTTAACGACGCCAAACAAGAGCTGGTCGGCCTGAAGGCTGCTTCGATGGATCTCGAGAGCGCGGTATTTGCCGTCAAGCGCGCCAACGCACGCATTCGGGAGCAGATCGCCGATGCTCAGCGTACTTATAACGATGGACACGCCTATATGGCCGAAATCGAGAACTGGACGATGCCGGATGCCGCCGGCGACCAGTGGGCGAACGAGCGGGTAGACCGCTATGAACGCGATTATAAGTTGGCCCGCCGCGCCACCTATCTGGCCGTGCGTGCCGTGGAGTACGAGTACCAGCAGTCGCTCGGCGCGCGCCAGGATGTGCTCGACGCCAGGACGCCGGTGGAGCTCGAGTCGGTCCTGCAGACGCTGTGGTCGGCTGCTGCCACGCGCTCGGTCAACGGCAGTCGGCCCAGCGATTTGACGGCGGTGTTGAGCCTGCGCGACGACGTCCTCCGACTCGGCGACGAGAGCGCCTGGCCCGAGAGCATGCGGCCGCTGTCGGTCGAAGAGCGCTTTCAGGTCCTGCTCAGCTCGGAGCGCTACGCCGAGTATGATGAGGCAGGCGCCTATGTGGGTCAGCGAGTCCCGTTTACGCTCGCGCCGATGGAGGCGTTCGATTTCGAGGCCGGTGGAGTGCCGCTGTACGCGAAGACCGACTGCGCCGAGCGCCTGTGGTCGGTCAACGCGGGCATCGTCGGCGAAGACATCTTCGCCGGCTCCGATACGACCGTGACCCGTATCGACCTGCTCAAGCGAAACACCTTCTTCAGCCAGTGGTGCACCGAGCCCGCAGATGGCGAGGGGCAATTCCAGTACGCAAGCGTGCGTCCGGCCCGCAACCTATTTCGACAACCCGGCGTGGGCGCGCCCGAGGGGACATCTCCCGAGTCCGACGGTGTCGAGGCATTTTCGCGCGCGCGCATCCAGGCATTCATGGGCGTCGACCGCGCCACGCTCGAGGATTCGCAATACGCCAACGGTGAGACCAGCGAGCTTGCTGCACGCGGGCTTTACGGCGACTACGCGCTGTTCATACCGGCGGCGCTTATCAGCCGGGACGGCGATGACGGTCTGGTGCTCGACCGCATCGACGACATCTTGCTGCGCGTCGACTACCTGTCAGTGGCGCGTCGCTGACGCAGCTAAGATGCGTGTCGAGCCAGCCCCGGCGCGGGAATTGACCGACCCGCTGACAGGGATTGCTCTTGGAAGTAGGGTACAGGCAAGAACAATGATCAAAGACTACACCGAGCTCGACTCCATCACCGCCGATGACCTCGACGGCTTTTTCGCCGGTTGGCCGACGCACCCAGACTCTGCAACGCATCTGCGCATGCTCGACAACGCCTACGCCGTTGCCCTGGCAGTCGATACCGGCGCCGGACGCGTCGTCGGATTTGCCAACGCCATCTCCGACGGCGTCTTGAGCGCCCATATCCCGCTGCTCGAAGTACTGCCGGAGTGGCAGGGTCGCGGCATCGGCACGCGCCTCATCGAGACGCTCTGTGAGCAGCTTAGGGACCTCTACATGGTCGACATCGTCTGCGACGCCGAACTCGAGGCATTTTACTCACCGCTCGGCTTCCGGGCGCTGACGGGGATGGCAAAGCGCAACTACGAGAACCAGACCGGCGTGGCTGCAAGCGAGGGCGAGGATGTCTGAATGCCCATCCTCGTCCTCGCGCTCCGTAGGGTGGTTGGCACCCTCACGTCGCTCCCTCACGTCGCTTCACCCCCGAGCAGCGCGAGTTGCTCGTCACTATGATGCCCAATACGCGCA
>CAYLTX010000251.1:0-7158 GCA_964386725.1 uncultured Bradymonadales bacterium
TTCGCGAAAATCCGTGTTCATCCGGCCGCATCCGCGGAATCGGCGCGAATGGGCGCGAATCGGCGCGAATGGGCGCGAATGGGCGCTGATTGGACGATGACGCGAATGATGCCTCGGATGGCGCTCAGATTTGGCGGATGATGGCTCGAATAGCGCGGATGAGCGCCAAACAGCAGAATCCGAGCCATCATCCGCACCATCCGTGGGCCATCCGAGGCATCATTCGCGCTATCGATGTCATCCGAGCGGATTCGCGAAAATCCGTGTTCATCCGGCCGCATCCGCGGAATCGGCGGATTCGGCGGGTTCCGCCCATGACATCCCGACTTGCCAACCTCACCCCTTCAATGCCAGAGATTCACTGCCAGATTCTGAGCACTCAAGAGGTTTGAATTATGTCCCGTCTCGGACTCGACACTGATATGATCGCTCGCGCTCGCCAGGCGGCCGGTGAGGTCGCCGATGCGATGGATGCGTTCATTCGCAGCCGGACCACCGTGGCCGTGGAGCGCACCGTGTTGCGCCTGATGGGCGTGGATGGTGTGGACGCCGACGATGTCCCGCTTGCCAACGTCGTGGTCGACCAGGCGGCCGACGCCGGCTTGGTCGCCGAGGGTGTCACGCGTGTGCTGTGTCGAGCGATGCTGCATACCAACCGCGGGCCGCAGAAGATCGCCGAGGCCCTGGCCGCCGGAGATCTGAGCCTGGCCGAGCTGCCTCACTTCGATGACGCGCAGATCGAGCGAGTCGGCGCCGAGCTGGCAGCCCAGGCCGTCGGGCGCATCGAGCAGACCGTCGCCGAGCGCGACGAGCGCCTGGAGCGCTCCGAGGACCGGCCCGAGCCGCTGCATTACGTGATCGTGGCGACCGGCAATATCTACGAGGACGTCGTCCAGGCGTGCACCGCCGCGCGCCAGGGCGCCGATATCATCGCGGTCATCCGGTCGACCGGCCAGAGCTTGCTCGACTATGTCCCCTATGGGCCCACCACCGAGGGTTTTGGCGGGACTTATGCCACGCAGGCGAATTTCCGCATCATGCGCGAGGCTCTCGACGAGGTCGGCGAGGAGCTGGGCCGGTATATCCGGCTTTGCAATTATTGCAGCGGGCTGTGCATGCCCGAGATCGCCGCGATGGGCGCGCTCGAGCGGCTCGATGTGATGCTCAATGACGCGCTGTACGGGATTCTATTCCGGGATATCAACCCGCAGCGCACCTTCGTCGACCAATATTTTAGCCGCATGATCAACGCCTACGCCGGCGTGGTCATCAACACCGGCGAGGACAATTATCTGACCACCGCCGACGCGGTGGAGGCTGCGCATACGGTGCTGGCCAGCCAATTCATCAACGAGCAGCTCGCGCTTCGCTCGGGCCTTCCTGAAGAGCAGATGGGCCTGGGCCACGCCTTCGAGATGAACCCCGAGATCGAAAACGGCTTCCTCTTCGAGCTCGCCCAGGCCGAGATGGCCCGCGAGATCTTTCCGGACGCGCCCTTAAAGTATATGCCGCCGACCAAATATATGACCGGCAATATTTTCAAGGGGCATATCCAGGACGCGCTATTCAATCTGATCGGCATCTGGTCCAAGCAGGGCATCCAACTGCTCGGCATGCCCACCGAGGCCATGCACACCCCGCATATGGGCGACCGCTACCTGTCGCTGGAGAACGCCCAATACGTCATGAATAACGCGCGCTCGCTGGGCGACGAGATCGAATACAAGGACGGCGGCATCATCCAGACCCGCGCCCAGACCGTGCTCTCCGAGGCGGTCGACCTGCTCGAGAAGGTCCGCGCCGAGGGCATGTTCGACACCCTCGAAGAGGGCGTCTTTGCGGACGTGTTCCGGCCCGTGAACGAGGGCAAGGGCCTGGAGGGCGTGTATGAGCGGGCGCCGGATTATTATAATCCGGTGGAGGTGGCGTTGAGGGAGAGGGTGGGGTTGGGGTAGCCCGCGAAGTAACCCGTGAACGTGAACGTCTAACCATCGATCACATCTTTGGAGTTAGCTGGGTGTTGGCCTTTAAGGCGCCAACCAACGGCGCCTTGAGAGGCAACAGCCAGCCAGCTCCAGAGATGTGTGGGATCATCAGACGTGCAGGTTCACGTTAAAGGCACCGGCGCCGGGGAGCCTCCCACAAAAATCCATGCCATTGGCACTCCGACCGCATATCGTCTACTCTACCTCGCTACATGCCACGCACCACCAAAACAGCCAACAATACCCCCGAGCCCCACGCCGCATGAATCACCGTTTATACTTTTTGTCGATCGTTTTCATTGCTCTCCTGGCCGCCTGCGGAGACGGTGAACCATCCGCGAGTGACGCCGGCCATGAGGAAGCAGACGCCGCCGATATCGGCGGCGTCGATGGTGGGGCGGACGCCGGCGACGCCGACGATGAAGGGGACGCGGACGGCGGTGAGGACGACGGAATCCCCGACGAGATCACGACCGCCGGGACGAGCTTTAGCGGCACGATCGGGGCGACCGACTCGCACGAGATCGACTTGATCGCCGAGCAGGGCGATAAGGTGGTCATCTGGCTGCGCATCGACGGTCAGTCGGAGTGGAATCCGTCGGTGTCGATCTTCGAGCCCGGCGTCGACGAGGCGCTGGTGTGGGGCAATCCGCAGGGCAACGCCGACGCGCATATCCCTTATGTCGAGAGCGATCTCGATGAGGGCTGGGAGTTCTTCGACGGCGGGCGCTTCGTGCTCAAGTTGGAGAATTTCGCCGGCGTCGAGGGCAACTTCGAGTTCAGCCTGGAGTGTATGTCGGGGCCGTGCAGCGGCAGCAACGACACCGACGGCGACGGCATCTCCGACGGCCAGGATAACTGTCCCACCGAGCCGAACCCCGACCAGATCGACACCGACGGCGACGGCCTCGGCGATGCCTGCGACCCGGACGCCGGAAACGATCCGTACGAGGGGATGGCCAATAGCACGCTGATCGAGGCGCTCCAGCGCGCCCACGAGGGCCACTCGGGCACCACCTACACCCAGGCGCGGGAGCATATCTTCACCGACGTGGACAACCACGACGGCACCGTCGAGTGCGTCTACACCGGCCAGACCCTCGAGACGACGACCCTGCCCGACCACAACGAGTGGAACGTCGAGCATACCTGGCCGCAGAGCCGCGGCGCCGACGAGGGCGACCCGCAGGCTGATATGCACCACCTCTTTCCGACGACTTCCAGCTCCAACCAGCGCCGTTCGGCCCATTACTTCGGCGTGGTAACTAATAACGTCTCCTGGTCCGAGGGCGGCTCGAAGATCGGCGAGGATGCCGAGGGCGCGACGCGCTTCGAGCCGCGCGACGAACACAAGGGCGATGTGGCCCGGGCGCTATTCTATTTTGCGACCATCTACGGCGCCAACGATAGCTCCATCCCTCCGATCCCCGCCCACGAGGAAGATACGCTGCGCGACTGGCACCAGGCCGACCCGCCCGACGACGCCGAGCGAGCGCGCAACCAGCGGATCGCCGACATTCAGAATTCGCGCAATCCGTTTGTGGATTATCCGGGGATTGTGGAGCGGATTGACGACTTTTAACGGCAGGGGTTCAGGGGTCCAGGGGTCCGGGGGTCCAGGGAAAGGCAACGGCGAAGGCTAATTGCGCGTAGTACCGGCCAAATGTACACTCCATCTGTGATCTAGACGCCCCGCGCGGTGAGAAAAGAATGAACGACGATCAGGCCAAAGAAGAGCCGCAAGATGACTCCTTGGAGGGGTCGGCAGATTTGAGCGAGACGGTCCAGACCCGACCGGCCATCCCGGAAGGGCAGGCCGATCTAGGGGCGTCGACGTCCTCGGCGGAGACGAGCGGCGCGGCCGAGACGGTGTTTCGGTCTATCGAGTTGTTCGAGGAGTTGGCGCCCGAAGAGGTGCGCGAGGTGGTCGGTGCTTGCGAGCAGCTGTCGCTGGCTGCCGGCACCGAGCTATTTCGCCAGGGCGACGAGGCCGACGCGCTGTATATCGTGGAGTCGGGTGAGCTGCAGGTCCGCGCGCGCACCGCAGCCGGCGAGGACGTGGTGCTGGCGATGCTCGGCTCGGGCACCGTGGTCGGCGAGATGTCGCTGATCGCCGGCGGCCCGCGCTCGGCGAGCGTCGAGGTGGTCAGCGACGCGGCGATCTTCAAGCTCGGCCGCGACGCCTTCGATTCGCTGCGCAGCGCGCGGCGGCCGGCCGCCTACAAGATCATCTTGCGCCTGGCGCGCATCCTCGGCGAGCGACGCCGTCAGACCGACGCCCGCGTCGAAGAGGTCTTCGAGGACCCGGAACAATATTTGGAGAATTTCGAGTCGCAGGTGCATGAAATGCTGGGCCGCATCAAAAAAGCGTGATGCGGCAGGGGTTCAGGGGTCCGGGGGTCCAGGGGTCCAGGTGGGTGAATCGAGGCGCATAGACATAACGAGATTATTTATGACAGACACCAGCACATACGCCGACGCCCTCGACGGGTGTGGGATCTTCGCCGAAATGGAACGCTCCGAGATCGAGGTGTTGGTCGAGGCATGTGAGCCGGTCACGGTCATGCCCGGCCAGCCGCTGTGGTCGCCTGGCGATCCCAAGGATGCGGCCTATATTCTGGTGTCCGGGCGCGTCGAGATCAGCTATCGCGTCGAGCCCGACGGCACCCGAAAGGTCCAATATACCGAGGCTGGCTCTCTGCTGACGCTGTCGTCGTTGGTGCATCCGTGGGAGCACGGCAGCGCGGGCACGCCGCTGGAGCGAAGCGAGCTGCTCGAGCTGTCACGTGAGGTCTTCGACCAACTCTTCGAAGACGGCCACCCCGCGGCCTACTTCCTGGTGGACGCCATCGCCGAAGATCTGGTCGACGAGATGCGCGACGCCAACCGCCGGCTGCACGAGGTCTTCGGCCACCCGGCCGAGACGCTGCGCATGCTCAGGCGGCGCAGCCGCGATGTCGGCCGAGCTTGAACGGCTTTAAGATAGTAAGAGAGTGAGAAAGTAAGAGAGTTAGATACGGCTCAATATTAGCCAACAAGAGGACGCGATGGATATTGGTGTGATTGGAGGCGGATCGTGGGGCACTGCGCTGGCGAAGTTGCTGGCCGAAAATGGCCACGACGTGCTGGTTTGGTGCCATGAAAAGCCGTTGCCCGGCGTGATCAACGAGGAGCATGAGAACCCGGAGTACCTGCCCGGGTTCCGCCTGCCGGACAACCTGCGCGCGACCAACGACCTCGAGGCAGTGGTCACCGACAAGGAGATGATCGTCTCGGTGGTGCCCAGCCACGTGGTGCGCCAGGTCATCGAGCAGGTCGCCGACGTCATCCCCTCGGCGACCCCGATCGTCAGCGCGACCAAAGGCATCGAAAACGAGACGCAGATGCTGGTCTCCGATATCCTCGAGGACGTCCTCCCCGAGCGCTGTCACCCCTATCTGGCGTATCTGTCCGGGCCGAGCTTCGCCCGTGAGGTCGCCGACCACAAGCCCACCGCGGTGACCATCGCCTCGTTCAACCACAAATTGGCCGAGCGCGCCCAGCACGTCTTTAGCAATAACGTGTTCCGCTGCTATACCAGCACCGACGTGGTCGGCGTGGAGGTCGGCGGCGCGGTCAAAAACGTCATCGCCATTGCCGCGGGCGCCGTTTCGGGCATGGATCTTGGCTTGAACTCGATGGCGGGCATGATCACTCGCGGGCTGCACGAGATGTCTCGGCTGGCGGTGCGCATGGGCGCCAACCCGCTGACCCTGGCCGGCCTGGCGGGGATGGGCGATCTGGTGCTGACCTGCACCGGCGGCCTGAGCCGCAACCGCAGCGTGGGCGAGAAGCTCGGCGAAGGCTACACCATCGACGAGATCTTGAGCGATATGAATATGGTCGCCGAGGGCGTCAAGACCGCCAAGAGCGTCCACAGCCTCAGCCAAGAGATCGGCGTGGAGATGCCCATCTGCGACCAGGTCTACGCCGTGCTCTACGAGGACAAGCCGACCCGCCAGGTGGTCGCCGACCTGATGGCCCGCGAGTTGAAAGCCGAGCAGCAAGGTCTGTATTAGGCTGCGACGGGCAACACCAAGAACCAAGAACCAAGAACTAAAAACCAAGAACCACCACATGAAACGACGCCGACGACAACTGACGCTGCTCTCCGCCGATGAGATCGCAAAAATGCGTGAGGCCGGTCAATATGCGGCCACCTTATTGTGTCACCTGGGGGAGATGGTCGAGCCGGGAGTTTCGACCCAGGACCTCAACGACGAGGCGGAGCGCTGGGTCAAAGACCGCGGGGCGACGCACGCGCCGCACGGCTACAAAGGATTCCCGCGCTCGATCTGCACCAGCGTCAACGAGGTGGTCTGCCACGGCATCCCCGAAGAGGGCCGCGTGCTCGAAGATGGCGATATCGTCGCGGTCGACGTCACCCCGATCCTCGACGGCTTCCACGGCGACACCTGCGCGACGTTCTTCGTCGGCGATGTCAGTGACGAGGCCAGAAAGCTCGTCGAGGTTACCGCGCAATGTTTGCTCCGAGGCATCCAGGAGGTCCGGCCGGGCAAGCGCATCGGTGATATCGGCGCGGCCATCCAGTCCCACGCCGAAGCCGAGGGCTTCTCGGTGGTGCGCGACTTTATCGGCCACGGCATCGGCCGCACCTTTCACAGCGCCCCCGAGGTGCCCCACTTCGGCAAGCGCAACACCGGCATGCGCTTTCGGCCCGGTATGGCGTTCACCATCGAGCCGATGATCAACCTCGGCGACTACCCCGTGGAAGTCCTCGACGACGACTGGACCGCGGTGACCAAAGACCGCCAGCTATCGGCTCAATTCGAGCATACGATCGTGGTGACCGACGATGGGGCGGAGATCATGACCCATAAAGAGGGTGATGATCCGATGGAGGTGGCGCCGGGTTGTCAGATTAGGTTTGGGGAGATTGGTGGGATTTGAGAGGTGGCTGGTTTTTGGGGTACCCCTCCGTCGCGGGTTCTGCGTAAGAGTTTGGTTTTTGTGGCACCCCTCCGCCTCGCTTTGCTCGGCACCTCCCCAGGGTCTTCGACCTGGGGAGGAACTTTCCGCTAGATCGCGCAAGGGTTGCTTTTTGAAACAACAACCCAACACTGCGCGATCACGCTGAAGGTTCCTCCCCATGCGGCGTTCAGCCGCCATGGGG
>CAYLTX010000252.1:0-7045 GCA_964386725.1 uncultured Bradymonadales bacterium
ACATCATGGCCATCGTCGAGGACCCGGCCGGCTTCTTCGCCAACGTCGGCCAGGCTTTTGTCGGCGGCTTAGACAACTTCGTCGGCGGGTTCGTCGAGCACCTCAAGAAAGGCTTCATCGGCTGGCTCACCGGCGCGATGGGCTCGCTGGACATCCCCGAGCAGTTCAATCTGATGGGCGTCTTCAGCCTCGCCCGCCAGGTCATCGGGCTCGGCTGGGATTTCCTCAAGAAAACCGCCGCGCGCATCATCGGCGAAGAAAACGTCGAGCGCCTCGAGTGGGTCGTCGAACAGCTCAAGACGCTCATCGAGGGCGGTTGGCAGGCGCTGTTCGACAAGATCAAAGACGGCTTGAGCGGCCTTAAAGAGCAGCTCTTCGATAAGATTAGAGAATTCTTGGTCGTCAGCGTGATCAAAAAAGCGATCGTCAAGATCGCGAGCATGTTCAGCCCGGTGGGCGCGGTCGTCCAGCTTGTGCTCACCGTCTGGGATGTCTTCCAGACGCTCAAAGATCAGTTCGCACAGATCATGGACGTGGTGACGTCGGTCGTCGACGCCCTCGACCTCATCGTCCAGGGCACCTTGGGTCCGGCCAAGGAGAAGGTCGAAGAGGTCCTCGCCGGCGTCTTGCCGGTGGCCATCGGCCTTCTGGCGAAGCTCATCGGCCTCGGGGGCCTGGGCAAAAAGGTCGAGGAGTTTATCGAGTCCATCCGCGAGCGCGTCGAGAAGGCGGTCGTCAAGCTGATTAAGAAGCTCAAAAAGAAGCTCGAGAGCTTATTCAGCCGTGGCGGCAAGCGCGGCGACGCCGACGCCGACGCAGAACACGGCGAGACGGCGCCCGAGGACGAGCGCGAGCATGCGAGGTACGCCCGCGAGGCCAAACAAGCACTCGAAGAGCCGACAGACGAGGCGATGGACTTCGACGCCTTCCGACGCCACAAGCGCGAGGTGGCCGACCGGCTCGAGCAGACCTACGATAGGAAGCTCGAGCGGCCGGTTAGGATGACGATTGATTTTGAGAGTGTCTCGACAGGGCCGCAGTCGATGGGATTCGAGGTTCGGGTAGCTCCGAATGACGTGAAGTTAGAAGGCGATTTTGAGAACATGACCTCGGAGCTTCCCGAGTTGTGGCAGGTGTGGATTGCTACAATGGCCAGCGAAGCCAGAGGATATACACGAGAGAAGCTCGAGGAGAACCTCGGCGACCTAAAGGATGACTTAGGGACGGATGCAACCGCAGGAGAACTTCGCGGTTGGTTGTTGACACAGACTGCCTTTAGCTACTTCTTGCGCTCCGATCTTCGGATAGCCAAAAAGAACGTCGAGTACGTCGAGGATGCGGCCACGCATGCAGTGCAAACCCGCGGAAGGAATCCGAATGCCTATGGGGGAGTGGACAATCCAGTCGAAGTTCTCATCGACCGTAGCAAGCCGAAGATTCACAGGCCAGAGGTGCCCTACGCGCAAGCTCGCGAAGCCTTGTTGGACTATCTTTTCGGTGGGCAAATCCCCACCCCCGTAGTCGAGCAAAGCTATCTTGATGAGGGCAATCCAGACTTGCCAAGACTGGTTCCAGTTCTGACGCAGGATGAACTCGAATTCCTCTCAGAGTTTGACGAACGCACCACCCAGCTCAAGAGCCTAGATGAGCCTCCTGGATGGCCGGGACTCCAAGGAAATCCGGAGGGACTCAGGAATCAATTCTTGGGAACGCGCGGCGCCGGGCTACTTCACTTCGCCGCAGGATTCCTCACACAAATTCGCCAAGCCGTCGCATATGCACAGAATGTCGAGAAATTTGCCGGTGGAGAGGACGAGGCCTGGCCCTTGCTCGCTGGCGTCGAGGTTCGACTGGAGTCCAACGACAGGTTGCATGTCGATCTGACCACCTACGAGAAGAGTCAGTATTTCTCGAGCGATTATCTGCGCCGGGTCGGCTTCGAAGATATGCCCCAGACTATCCGCGAGGTGAAGAATTGGACGGGAATTCATGAACTGCTCGAGAAGGATCCCGTGGAGGCAAGACGGCGGCTCAGAAGCATGGAGATGCAACTTCGGCGCTACCTTCAGGATTCCCGGTATCGCGGGGTCATCGTGGACTGGGTAGGAGACGTGCCAGAACAGATTCGCGCGATCATTGTGAAGATGAAAGGTGAGTTTACGTGCAAATACGTGGACTTAGAGCAAGTGGACTTAGAGAGGATATGAGTCATGTTTGAAGCATTCTACGTGTACATACACGAAGATGACAGCGCCTTGCCGGATTCGACCGAAGCGGTTGCGGTGGCCGAAGATATCTGGCCTCGCTTACGGCCCTTCGGCCATGAGATGAAGATCGAGCACTTTCATACGCTGCCGATACCTGAAGCGGGGCAAAAGTGGAGTCTTATACACGCGTTTCCTCTGCTGCCGGAAAATGCCCCCGAGGCGATCGAGGAATATGGGGTCACGCTCGGTTTTGCGCCGACTTCAAAGCGTTTTCGGGGCGGGTTTTCCATGGACGCGCCGCTATTTTACGACCAGGACCGACTGACGAACGAGTATCTAGATGAGCGCGCCGCCCTGCTCGTGGAGATAGCAGAAGATTGGCTCGAACTACGCGCGGGGTTTGTGGCTTATCTGAGCACGGCGCCCGTTGATTCACTTCGAGAGAAGAAGAACAAAGAGCCGTTCCCCGACACAGTGACTTGGTGGACGTGGATCAACAGTGAAACGGCCGACGCTGTTGGGCGCGAGCGCCTGCTCGATGCGCCGGTTCACAAAGCCTATGAGTTGGCGGAAGGCGTGGCCTGGCAATTGACCGAGCGGTTTACTCAAAAGCCCCATCCATCGCTCTTAGGTGACCTGAACTCTTTGTTTCCCGAGCGAAAAGTTGTTGTGCAGACGCGTACCTGAGCTTGCTTTTCTCGCTTGTTTCTCTATTGCGATCGGACTTTCGAGGCCATGAACCTTATCACCGACTTGTATCTCATCGAGCCTACCTGGTTTCGCGGCCAGGTCGACGACATCTGGGAGCTTCGCCATCAGGTATCGAGCTTCTATGAACCGCTGGGGCCGAATGTCCCGTTTGTCTTTACAGCGCTCCAGGCCCTCGGTCAGCTCTGGAAGATCTCGACGACAGTGGCCGAGCGCATTCCCGCCTGCGACGAAAACGCCCTAGAAGCGTTCAAGGGCCTTGCAGCAGGTGAGAAGGCAAAGAGAACCGCTGCTCAACTCTTTGACTGCAAAGCGCCACCGCCGCGCAAGGAGCAAAGTATCCATTGCACCTCGATTGGAGAGACCAAGACGGTTATTGCGATGAGCGAAATCCTCGTCGAGCATTTTGATGAAGCCGCACTCGGCGAACTGATGAGCCGCTGGGCCACGGAAGAGGCGGTGCGTGCGCTGCTTTCAGCGCTAGCGGGTCTGGAACCCGATGGGAAGTGCCTCGTGGGGTGGACATACTCGTCGTTCTAACCGGGCTACGAAAGGCTCAGTGAGACGGGCAGGCTGTATCCGCCCTCAAAGCAGGCATTAGCATCGGAATCGATGTCTACCAGGGCGCGCTGCAGGGCTTCATCGGCTGGCTCACCGGCGCGATGGGCTCGCTGGACATCCCCGAGCAGTTCAATCTGATGGGCGTCTTCAGCCTCGCCCGCCAGGTCATCGGGCTCGGCTGGGATTTCCTCAAGAAAACCGCCGCGCGCATCATCGGCGAGGAGAACGTCGAGCGTTTAGAGTGGGTCATCGAGCAGCTAAAGACGCTCATCGAAGGCGGCTGGCAGGCGCTGTTCGACAAGATCAAAGACAGCTTGAGCGGGCTCAAAGAGGAGCTCTTCGCCAAGATCCAGGAGTATCTGGTCGTCAGCGTCATCAAAAAGGCGATCGTCAAGATCGCCAGTCTGTTTAGCCCGGTCGGTGCCGTCGTCCAACTGGTGCTTACCGTCTGGGACGTCTTCCAGGCGCTCAAAGATCAGTTCGCACAGATCATGGACGTGGTCACCTCGGTCGTCGACGCCCTCGACCTCATCGTCCAGGGCACCTTGGGTCCGGCCAAGGAGAAGGTCGAGCAAGTACTGGCCGGAGTGCTACCGGTGGCGATCGGCCTGCTTGCGAATCTCATCGGCCTCGGGGGCCTTGGCAAAACGGTCGAGGAGTTTATCGAGTCGATCCGCGAGCGCATCGAGAAGGCGGTCGTCAAACTCATCAAAAAGCTCAAAAAGAAGCTCGAGAGCCTGTTTAGCCGTCGCGGCAAGCGAGGCGACGCCGACGCCGAACACGGAGAGACGGCGCCCGAGGACGAGAAGAAGCACAAGAGGTATGCCCAGGCCGCCAAAGAGGCGCTCGAAGAGCCGCCAGACGAGGCGATCGCCTTCGACGCTTTCCGGCGTCAGAAGCGAGAGCAGGCCGATCGGCTCGAGCAGACCTACGATAGGAAGCTCGAGCGGCCTGTGCGCATGACCATCGAGTTCACCGAATCGGCCAGCAAGGATGCGCAGGACAACGCGGTCGACTTCGAGGTGCGGGTGGCGCCAAATACTGTGAAGACGAGCAGTAAGGCGCTGCTGACCAACGTGATTGGCAGCCCTGACAGCCGGCTTACGTTGTTTCGCGAACGGTCAGACTTTGCGCCGACGAGTCTTGCGGAGGGAAAAGAGGTCTTCATCCACCCGGACGAGGACACGAATGTCACGTTTAGTGAGACCTCCCGGAAGCCTTGGAAGCAACCACACTACCTGGAGTTCTTCAAAGACGAGCAAAAGCTCGAACTGTCGGTCTCCCATTGGAACACCGATAAGAAGAAAGCCCTGAAGAGATCGGATTGGTTCCATGTGGGGTCGAAAAACTCCCAACGATACGCTCATGCCGACGATGCGCCGGAGAGTCTTGATTACCTCGGCTTCATCGGTGAGAAGGAGTCGGCGTCGGATGCCGAAAAGATTGCAGTGTACGACGAGGTCCTGGTGAGTGCAAAGGTCGACGACGGCCAGTGGCCTGATCCCTCCATCGGGGCGGACCAGTACAGAAGAGAGATGAGGGCACTTGTTGTCGCAGCTTACAAAGGCCCAACCAAGTTGGCGGCTCTCGACAAGAACGTTCTAAGCGCAAAGGTGGTGCCGTCTCATTACAACCGGGTGATCGGACAGATTTTCGAGGAGTGGGTGGCTGAGAACTATGGGGTGACGCGCGATCCCGTGCCGGTCATCAGTTCTGGGTTGCTCGATCAGGAGGTTATCGCGGATGGCTATGAGGGGACAACGATTGTGGAGGTCAAGGCTATCAGCACGCCACGCGAGCCGAATACCAGCGAGCGGCAGCAGATGGAACGTTATGGCGACGTGCTTCGAAACGAAATTGAATGGCTGAGAGCAACCGGAGGCGAATTGAAGAGCGTTATCTTCGATAGCATTCGTTACCAGTTCAACAATGAAGCAGTGGCAGAAGAGTGGTTGTCGGCCATTCAAGAACTAATTGATAAGGCCGCCAAACGAGTTGCGGAACGGGTCACCACGGAGGGCACATGAGAGCGATGTTTGAATTGAGTTACATCCAAATGGGGGAACCCGGTTGCAAATGGTGGGAAGATTTAGAGCACCTCGGCTGGGTGCTGAGGCTGATGCAAACCGCCGGACTGCTCGATGCTGTTGGATATGTAAGCCCGAGAAGTGACGATCCAGACTGGACCAAATTTCAATCGGTGGATCAGTTACAACAGATGGCCGCGAGTTGGGAGTTGAAGACGTATCTTCTGGTCTCAGAAACCTGCAAAGATCCCAGTTTGAAAATCTTGCTACGCGTGTTGCCAACTTCAATGAGCATCAAGCTCATCATTGCAGACCTCACGGCGAAGAAACATGCTGCTCAACTTGAAGCAAGCCTGCAGTTTGTAACCCTGCTAAAGGGCGACAACGGCCACGAGACACGAATAGGTCCGGTCGTCGATATTGGACCCATTGGCATTAGCGTCCCGGAGCCCCGTCCACCGCGAAACTTCAGAGTCTTGCAGAAGTCTTCGATGGTCGACTGCTTCTGCAGGACGTATTTCGACAAAGAGGCAAGTGAGGGCAGAAAGAGAGAGGTCGAGAGGCTCCTAAATCTCGAGATGCCCGACTGGGTGGAGCGTCGCGAACAAGGAGACCTGGTCATCTTGCGATGGGTGGACCGATTCGACGACGAGGAGCACATCCGCGAGCGGCTCACTCGCAGGCTCGTGTGGCTCATCGAGCATCTCGACCCGCCGATAAGTTCGAACTACAACGAGGCGGGAGACCAGCGAGCCAATCCGAGCGCCAAGGCCGAATCCGAGGTGCTGACCTTCTACGACCCAATTCCCAGGCACGGCTACAAGGCGACGGTGTGCCAGGAGGACGGTAGCGTCGACGAAGAGTTGTTCGAGCAGATAAAGAAGTGGCTCGAAGCGAAAGAAACACCGGCGGGCGAAGAGCTTCGCGCGTTACACCTCATTCTGCCGAGCCGAGAGGCTGCCTTGCGCGTCCGCGATCGGGCGGAAGAGGCTGGCATCGAGCATGTGCTCTACATGGGCGAGGACGGTAATCTGTGGGACCCGTTTCCACCGGGCCAGTGGCTCGACGACGAGCACCTGACGTAAGTCGGGTTAAGCAGCGCTTGGCCTACCGGCACGCAGAAGTGCCATCGAGATGCCCGACTATTTCGCCTAAGAAGGCGTGTTGAGCATCCTTCGACACCTGCTGAGGCTGACCTGGAACTACTTGAAGCGGAGATCAGTGAACTCATGGGGAAGGCGCACGCCACCATCGAGGTCCAGGCAAGAAGTAGGCCCGATGAACCGCGACCGACGTGGCGCCCCGAAATCGTGCGTCTACGGCCGAAGCGGGTCGACGAGGACTGCGAGCGCAAAAAAGCCAAGTCAAAAAAGGGGCTTACGCTCGCCGCCGAAAAGCTCGAGCAGGGCCCCGGGCCGGCAGATCTGAAGCCGCCGGCGACCGAGGAGAAGGCCGAGGTCGGCGAGCTCGCCGCGCCCACCCTCGATGAAAACGAGCCGGTCGAGGATGCCGACAAGTTGCACCAGCTCGAGCCCGAGCCGA
>CAYLTX010000253.1:0-6930 GCA_964386725.1 uncultured Bradymonadales bacterium
GACGAGCCGGTCGCTGACGAGCCGGTCGCTGACGAGCCGGTCGCTGACGAGCCGGCCGCTGACGAGCCCGACGAGCAGAAGCCGGACGACCCCGCCGAGGACGAGCCGACGCCCTTGGCCGACGGGGGCGCAGCTTCCGACGTCAAATCGAAGTCGATGGGCCGCGAGGTCTCGACGTCTCACGTCGACCTGGGCATGGACCGCGACGTCGCCTCGGTTTTCGACGACTTGATCCCCGACCCCGAGGAGGCCAGCCCTCCCTCTCTCGGGGCAGACAACGAGCAGCTCGACTCCGACGAGCCCGAAGAGGACGAAGAAGAGATCGTCGACGAGATCTACGGCAATACGACCCGGCTTGGGATGCCCTCGGAGGTCGCCGAGAACCCCGACGACATGAGCCACCACTCCACCGACGACGACAACACCAACCCGGGAATCAAGCGGTTCCGCCTGGGTAATGCCCCCGAGGAAAACGCCGCCCAAAGGTTTTTGCAAGAGTCGAGTGGCAACGAGGTCTCGGAAGCTGTGGTCGAAGACGAACTCGATGACGATCCCGATTGGGCCGAGTGGGGCGATCAACTCAGCTCGAATGGCGGTGGCGGTCGAGGGATTGTCGACCAGGACCTGCCCGCCGGTGAGCAAGGAGGGCTGTCCAAGGACGAAGATACGGCAGCGCGCTCGACCTCGCTGGCCAGCGAATTCGCCACGCCCGCGCAGGACGTGCAGACGCCCGCCCAGGAAGATGACAAGCACGATCACACCCAGAAGGTCGACCCGAGTAGCCTCAATGCGCTGCGAACGGGCGTCTTCAAGCCGGCGGGCGGGGGGCGATTGAGCCCCGGCGACTCGGATGCCTCCGACCTCCAAGTCCCCGAGCCGAGCGAGGCCTCCGAGGCCAACGACGGCCCGGAGGTCATCGAAACCGAGATGGGCGACCTGTGGGAGCGCCGGTCGGCGGCCTCGGCGCCCGGGATGGGCATCATCAAGCGGGCACTGGCGGCCGACACACTCTACAAGCGCGTCCAAGAGATCGACACGCCCCACCGGCAGACCCTGGGGGTCGACCTCCACGCAAAGTCCAAGCTGGTAGCGAGCTGCGGCGCCGACAATTCAGTGGTTATCTGGGGATTCGACGGCACGAAGCGCCACGAATTTCATATCGACCACGAGGGCCTCAACGACGTTCTATTCAGCCCCGACGGCACCATGCTCCTCGCCGGCGGTACCGACGCCCTGGTACATGCATGGTTGATCCCGCCAAAGACGCTGGCCAAGGCCGAGACGGTGCGCCACGCGGTGCTCGACGCCCACCAGGGGCGGCTGACGAGTCTGGCCATCTCTTCAAACGGTAAAGTGCTGCTCAGCGGAAGCTACGACGGGACCGCGCGCGCCTGGCACCTGCCAGACGGCGAACTCGGCGCAACGCTCGACGGCGAATGCGGCCCCGTCCGGGGCGTGGCTTTCGAAGACAAGACGCTCCTCAGCGCCGGCCAAGACGGCGCCGTGCGTGTGTGGAACCCCACCGGCTTGCAAATCGATCAGCTCGACGGCTTCGGTAACTTGTCGCATCTGGCGGCCAGCCCCGCCGGCTCGATGTGGGGCAATACCGACGGCCGCGTGTATGTGGGTGGCTCCGACGGGCCTCGTGCGCTGGTCTCTCACGACGACGCAGTCTCGGCGGTCGACCTCCAAAAGGACGGCGCGGCCGCCTCGGCCGGCGCGGATGGATTCGTCCACCTATACACGCCGGGCAGCGACAAGCCCTTCCAGAGCCTCGAGTTGCCCAGCCCCGTCCGAGGCCTCGCCCGGGATAATGATTATCTGGCGGTGGGCACCGACGCCGGCAAGATCTACCTGTATCGGCGCGGATGAGCGCCGCTAGGCCGGCGCGAACGCCAAGATCTTCAGCCCCTGGATGCGCAAAACGGTGGGTCGGACTTCGATCGGTTTGTGCCGGAGTGCTTGCCCCAAGATGTCGGCGTCGGCAAAGGCACCCACCAGCGGCGCGCTCACGCAGATCCCTTCGTCGAGCAGCACGCGCCCCACAGACATCCCGCCGGGCTGATCGGCCACCCGGGCCGAGCAGAGCCGGGCCCGCCCCGACAACACCAGCGGGCGCTGGCGCATCGAGCCACAACATTCACAGCGATCGGCGGGCGGAAAACTCATCGTCTCGCACTCCAAGCAGCTGGCTGCGACCAGTTTCCCCTCAATAAGCTTATCCTCGTATAGATCGGTCAAGCAGCGATAGGTCTGCGGCCGAACTCGCCTTGGCGAGTCCGCCGCAGTGGAAGCCATCGTTTGTTCCATATTGTCCTGAGAGAGTCGCGGCTGCGCGGAGCAGCCAGAATGGAAAGAGCCAATTTATTAAGGTTGGGTCGGCCCGAAGGCCGAAGGTCGTGCTTTCGGATACATCTGGCTTTTTAAATACACTCAAACGACCGAGCGGCCGCCGGCGTTGTTTCCGGGACGACGCCGGCGACCGGATCGGCTGAAGGGAGCGGCTGGGTCAGTTGGCACGCCCCATACGCTCGACATCCGTTGCGTGTAATCCTTTCGGTCCTCTCTCCATCTCAAACTCGACGGTCTCGTCGGCCTTGAGGGTCTTGAAACCATCTTCGAGAATCGAGCTGTAGTGGACGAAGATATCTTCGTCGACACCGTCTACTCGAATGAATCCGTACCCCTTCGCGTTGTTGAACCACTTCACTGAGCCCTGCGTCGCCATAACATCTCTCCTTCCTTAGAGCGTAAAAATTACTTAAACCGATTATCGCCTCGAGACGGTGCGCCTCGGCGCCCGTCTCGTGATATCGGCGTTGCCGACATCGATCCCAATTTCTCCTCCTTGAGCTACTGGCTTGGGGAGGCGTGAGGGGGGCTGGGCAACTCCCCATCACGTCTTTGAGGCTGAAGGATCCCCCCCAGAACGGTCAACGCGGGTGTCAAATTATTTCTGGACCCAGAATTTCCTGCGTACCAAAAGCACTTTTTATCGTATCACGACAAAAACAGTTCCAGTACACATTGTATCGGTGAAAATCGGGCCGTGCACTGCTTGTGAGGGGGGTGGGCGAATGTGCAGTGCGACGCCAGGACGGTGCCAGCGGCAGAGCGCATGGGGAGATCAGCCAGGCGATCCGGGGCTTATAGCCGTTGCATGCGTCCTACGACGGCTTTTTGAGCCTTTTTGGCGTTGGCCAGGGTGCGCTCCAGGTCGATATTGACTAATTCCCCGTCCTCGACGAGCTGGCGGCCGGAGGCGAAGACGTGGCGCACATTGGCCCGGTGCGCCGAGTAGACCAGACGCGAGTAGATATCTCCGTCCGGGGCGCATCCGGGATCGCGCGACATGTCCACGACGACCATATCGGCGTATTTACCCGCCTCGATGCTGCCGACCTCGTCGTCGATATCCAGCGCGCGCGCCCCATCGATGGTCGCCAGCTCGAGCACCCGCCTGGCGGGCATCGACTGCGGGCCGTGGCTCGGCTTGTGGATCAGCGCGGCCAGGCGCATCTCCATGAACGCGTCCAGATTATTATTGCAGGGGGCCCCGTCGGCGCCCAGCGAGACCTGCACGCCGTACTCGTCGTAGCGCGGCATATTGGCAAACCCGCTGGCCAGCTTCATATTGCTCGACGGGCAGTGGCTGATCGCCGTGCCGGTCTTGGCCAGCACGCCGCATTCGTGGTCGCTGACGTGAACACCGTGGGCGAAGACGCTCTTGGGGCGGGTCATGCCGATCTGCTCGAGGAATTCGATATTGCTCACCCCGTAATGCTCGCGGGTGAACTCGTTTTCGAATTCGGTCTCCGAGCTGTGGGTGTGGATGAACAGGTCCAGGTCGTTGGCGGCCTCGACGACCGACTCCAGAAGCTCGCGAGTGCACGACACGGCGAAGCGTGGGGCGAAGGCGTAGCGAATGCGCCCATCGGCCGCCCCATCCCATCGCTCGGCCAGAGCGAGGCTCTCACGAAGGCTGGCGTCGGTCTCCTCGAGCAGCGGCTCGGGGACCTGCTCGCCGAAATCCATCATGCATTTTCCGATAAACGCCCGGATCCCCGACTCGCTGACTGCCTGGCCGATGGCGTCGGTGTGGCGCACCGTGCCCATGTCCAGGATGGTCGTGGTGCCGCCGAGGATCAGCTCACTGAGCCCGAGCATCGCGCTCGCGGCGAGCTCGGCCGGCTCGAGGGCGGCCTCGTAGGGCCAGATGCGCTTTCTGAGCCAGTCGATGAGCACCATATCGTCGGCCATATTGCGCATCAGCGTCTGGCATAGATGGATATGGGTCTGCACAAAGCCGGGGATGACCACCTGGCCGCTGGCGTCGATGCGCCGAAGGCCGTCGGCCTGCTTCTCATCGACCTCGCCGACCGCCTCGATCTTGCCGTCGCGCACCAGCACGTCGCCACGGACGACCTCGTATTGATCGTTCATCGTCACGATGGTCGCGTCGCACAGCCAAAAGCTCGTCGATTCTGTCACGCTGGGTCTCGTTCGCTGCAGTCTTGTCGTCTATCCAACAGCGCAACTTAACACGCAGATTCTGAGGGGTTCAAGCACGATGCAATTTGCTCAGGGCAGGATGCCCTGGCACCGGTAGTGCGCTGGCTCAGACGCGGTGGAGGGCGGTGGGTCCGTCGAGGCAGCGCTCGCCCCACTCGAAGTCGTGGGCGGGGACCATGACGTGATCGGGGTGCTGGTCGTGGTATAGGCGAAGCGCGCGCAGGGTGGCCTCGGCCTGCTCGAGCGAGTAGGCGAGCCCGCGCGGCATCGGCCCGAGGCTGCGCCGCTCGATGATATGCTCGACGCAATAGGCGGCGTCGCCGACCAGAAAGACGGTGCGGCCGTCGCCGAGGGTGAGCCGATAGCCGAGGTGGCCGATGGTGTGGCCGGGCAGGCCGACCGCCCGGATGGAGCCGTCGCCGAACAGATCGACGCCGGTCAACTCTTCGCCGACGGGCATCTCGCCGATGGCCAGCGGGTCGTCGATCAGCTCGACGCGGTTTCGCATCGCGCGGAAGTCGTCGGGCTGGTAGCCGCGCTTCATCGCGTCGAGCGGGGTCAGATCGGTGGCGAACTCCCACTCCGAACGGCTGATGTGGAATCGGGCGTGGCCGAGCTCCTTCATGCCGCCGGTATGATCCCAGTGCAGGTGGGTCATCAAAATGTGGTGGATCTCGGAGGGGCGAAACCCCAGCTGCTCGAGGCGCGGCACGATCGACCACTCGTTCTCGAATTTCCAGCCGGCCATCCGGAGCGTGGCCCCGATGATACTGCCCGAATTGGACGGGCCCTCGTGGCCAAACGGCGCGTCGATGAGGATCGGGCCGTGCTCGGTGTGGAAGGCGAGCGCAGCGAGCATGGGCATGCGGGGAAAGCTGATATTCGCGCCGGCGACGATCGCCGAGCGCGGCACGCGGATCCAGCCACAGTGAAACAGCCATAGCTGTTCGATCATCGCGTCCTCGTCCTTCAAACTCTAGCGACCAATTGACCGTCGTCCATCGTCAACGCTGCGTAGACCAGATCGCCGGTTCGCTCGTCGGGATTACCGGTCAGACGCACCCGAAGGTAGTCCTCGGTGACGCCGTAATCGTTCTCCTCGACGACGATCTCGGCGGCCTGGCCCACTCGCGCGCGGTGGTACGCCTCGCCTTTTTCTTGGGCGAGGTCTCGCAACTCTTGGCTGCGCCTGGATTTGATATCGCCATGGATGGTGCCGTCCATCTCGGCGGCGACGGTGCCGTCTCGCTCCGAATACGGGAAGACGTGCAGGTAGGTAAACGGCAGCTCCTCGACCAGCTCGCGGGTCTGGGCGAAGTCGGCTTCGGTCTCCCCGGGGAAGCCGACGATGACGTCGGCGCCCAGGCCCAGATAGGGAAGCCTGTCGCAGATCTCGAGCATCCGCTCGCGGTATTGCTCGCGGGTATGCCAGCGGCGCATCCTGCGCAGCACGTTGTTGGAGCCGGCCTGCATGGGCACGTGCAGGTGCGGCACGAGCCGGCCGCCGGAGTTTTCGAGCAGGTCGATGAGCAGGTCGTCGATCTCGGTCGCCTCGATGCTGCCCAACCGGAAGCGCACCCCGGGGACCTCGTCGAGCAGGCGCGCGATCAGCCTCGAGAGGGTGTGCTCGCCCTTGTTGCCGCTTTTGTTGCCGGGCAGATCGTGGCCGTAGTGGCCGATATGGATGCCCGTAAAGACGATCTCGCGGTGGTAGTCGGCCAATTGCCGAGCTTCTCGGATGATATCGTCTTCGTCGCGCGAGCGGCTCTTGCCGCGGGCGAGCTTGGTCGCACAAAACGAGCAGCGCCGGTTGCAGCCGTCCTGGATCTTCATCCAGCCGCGCGTGCCGCGCTCGTTCTTCTCGAGCAGCACGCCACCGATGGGCTCCTCGTCGCGCTCCAGCAAGGGAGCCTCGGGCGCGACCATACCGGCCACGGCCACCGCGTCGTGGCCTTTGACCACGCCGTCGACCTGGCTCATGCCGGCATAAACATCGAAGCGCAGCGCCGCCGAGCAACCGGCGACCACGATCTTGACCTGGGGATGGTCGCGCTTGAGCCGTCGGATCGCCTTGCGGGCGCCGGCGTCGGCGTTATTGGTCACCGTGCAGGTATTGACCACACAGGCGTCCGCCTCGGCCGGGTCGTCGACGGCGACCGCGCCGCGCGCCTCGAGCTCTTGGCGAAATTTCTCGGTGTCGTATTGGTTGGCTTTGCAGCCATGTGTGACGAAGTGGACTCTCATCGGATCTTGCTTTTCGGCTCAGGCATTGAGGAGGCGGCTTATTGGAGCGCGCACATTAGTGCCCGGGCGCACACGTGGCAAGGTGCCCGGCGGGCGATCAATCATTGACCGGCTGCCCGGCGGCGGGCTCTTCGGGCGCGGATTGTTCGCTGGCCGCCTCGTCGCTATTTTCGG
>CAYLTX010000254.1:0-6642 GCA_964386725.1 uncultured Bradymonadales bacterium
TCTCGGAGAACTGGGCGATGGGCGCCTCGGCCGAGCGGGCCATGGAAGGCAAGTCGGGGCCCTTCGCGCCGGAAGTCCTCGTGAGTGGAAAGCACCGCTGGTAGGGGCGAGCCATCCAGCCTCAATCATCCGGGGTGACGTAGACCTGAGTGGTGTAGAGCTGCTGGCCGAAGGCGGCCTCGATCACATAGGCCGAATAGCCCTCGCTGGGAGCGTCGACTTGGGCGGTGTATTCGCCGCTGCCGTTGGCGCTCAGTTCCGTGGATTCCCAGATGGCGCCGACGACGTCCATGCGGAAGTTTCGCGCCTCCGGATTGGTGGCGGACCACATCTCGACGTTGTCGGGCGTCGGCGAGGCGGTCAGTGTCAACTCGCCGTCGTCGTGGGTCCAGGACAGAGTGGGGCGCGCGTCTTCGGCGACCACTGCTTTGTACCAGGCGACCAGCGGATCGATGGTGTCCAGAAGGTCTTCGCCGGGAGGGGTCAGCCCGTGGCCGGAGTTGGGCACGTAGCGCACGAGGGTCTCGCCGGGGAGGTCGTCGATATAAAAGCGCATCGCGTCGGGCAGGAAGAATTGATCGCCGGTCGAGGCCATGATCAGCTTGGGCATGGTGAAGCGGTCCCGGTAGGCGTACGGGTCGCTGGTGTCCAAGAGGATCTGCGCCTCCGGATCTTCGACGCGCTCCAAGAGATCGTACTCGGCATAGTCTGCGACCGCCGGCGCCGGCTCGCCGTACACGTCCAGATGATGGCGGGCCTGGGGGCGGAAGTTCAAGAAGTCGAAGACGCCCGGGGCCATCGCTACCACGCGCGGGTCGGCGGCGGTGGCCAGATAGGTCGTCGCGCCGCGCTTTGAGAAGCCGGTGAGCACAAAGTCCTCGATGGGATCGTCGCGTTCGTCCATAAAGTCCTGAACGGCGTCTATCGAGCGGACCACCGACCGGGTCATCGGAAAGTAGGCCGACCAGGTGGGGTCACCGGTCTCGATCGCCTTATGCCAGCTGGAGGCCACCAGGTCGTCCTCGACCATGTCCTCGCCCTCGCCATAGATGGTCAGCGGCTGGTTGGGGATCTGGGAGATGCTGATCACCGGGGTGCGCACGAGGCCGGCGACGAGCTCCATGGTCGTGACATCGTCGTCGGTCTTTTCGGGGGGGGAGCCCGAGTTATCGCCGCCGTTGATGAGCACCAGGGCCGTCGAGGTGTTGGCGTTATTGGGCACCGAGATGGTGACGTCGTGGCGCCACGTGGTGCGGTCGACCTCGTCTTCGGTGCGCCACTTCTGGGAGGTGACGTCGAGCAGCCAGGTCGTCGCGCCCGGGCCCGACTTCTCCCAGACGAGCTCGTATTCGAAGTTGCTGTCGTCGGCGACAAAGTCGTCCAGCGCCTTGTCGCGGACGATCTCTTCGCCGCCGTCTTGGTCGCCACCATCTTGGGCATCGACGCCGGCATCGGCATCGCCGTCCGCGTCGGGCGCGTCCCCATAGACGTCAGCTAACTCGCCGGCATCCTGGTTTTGGGGGGTCTCGTCGACGGCGTCGTCGCCACAGGCGGCGACGAGTGCGGTGCTGAGGAGAAGGACGAAGAAGCGGCGCGTGATCATTTCAAACATAGCAGACTCAGTGGTGAATATGGTCCAGTTAACACTATAGAAGAGTCATACCATCGATGCGCAGAGATCTTTAGAGCCAAGTCGGCCTCAGACTTGCAAACTTCTCTGCGGCTCGCGCGCTCCGCCGGCGACGAGGTGGAGGTGGACGCGTTTTGTTTCAAGTGGGCCCAACATATTGCAACAGGCGCTTCAATATCTGGTGTCGTCGGCTCGAGCGGCCGGACCCACTTCATCCTATTGAGGAAGAGTAGATGAACTACCGAATTTGGTTTGGCACAGTCGCTCTGACGATCTGGGGGGGCGCCTGCATCATCGCCTGCAGCGGCAGTGGCCGGGGAGATCAAGTGGAGGCGTACTCGGATACGCGCCCCGATGGCACGGGAGGCGATGTCCGCAGCGACACAGATACGGTGCCGGCCGACGAGATCCACCTGGCCGCGTCGCGGGCGGTGACCGAGGGCGGCTTTGCCACAGCGAAGGTCTGCTCCGATTGCCACAGCAACGACTCGCAATCCGACGCCATGCGCGACTCGAGTGGTCAACCCATCGGCTTTTACGACCTGTGGCGCTCCTCGATGATGGCCAATGCGTCGCGCGATCCTTTCTGGCGGGCGATGGTCTCGGCCGAGACCGCCGCGACGCCGGTGGCCTCGGAGGCCATCGAGGACAAGTGCATGACCTGTCACGCGCCGATGGCGCGCACACTGGCTCATGAAGCCGGGGGGATGGCGACCATCAGCATGCTGCACGATTCCGACGCCCAGGCGATGCTGGGGCTCGACGGGGTCTCGTGTACGACCTGCCACAAGATCGAGCCGGACAACTTCGGCCAGGCGTCGAGCTTCAGCGGCGGCTACGAGATCAACCCCGCCCAGATCGCCTACGGGCCGTTTCAAAATCCGTTCTCCAGACCGATGACCAACCGTAGCGGCTTCGAGCCGCTGTACGGCGATCACATGCGCGAGTCCGAGCTGTGCGCTACCTGCCACACGTTGCATACCGACACGCTCGATACGCAAGGCAATGCCGTCGCCGAGGGATTCCCCGAGCAGACGCCGTATCTGGAGTGGCTCAACTCGGACTTCAACACCGACGGCGGCTCGCAAGCGGCCAGCTGCCAGTCGTGCCACGTGCCTCAACTCGACGACCAGGGTAACCCCATCCGCACCGAGATCGCCCGGCGCCCCGGCGGAGGGAGCTTCCCGCCGACCAGCGCTCGCCAGCCGGTAGGCCGCCACCTGTTTATCGGCGGCAATACGCTGGTGCCGAGCATCCTTCGCGATCACGCCGACGCGCTAGGGCCACAGGCGCCGCCGGCCGCCTTCGATGAGCTTATTCGCCAGGTGCAACACCAGCTCCAAAACGACACCGCGCGTGTGTCCATCGCCTCGGCTCAAAAGAGCGCCGACGGGCTTCGCATCGGCGTCGACGTAGTCAACCTCACCGGCCACAAATTCCCCACCGGGTTTCCGAGCAGGCGCGCCTGGCTGCACGTGACGGTGCGCGACGCCGGTGGCGGTGTGGTCTTCGAATCGGGTCGTTGGAACGACCTCGGCCAGCTGGTCGACTCCTCCGACGCGGTGCTCGCCATCGAGCGGGTCGACGGTCCGGTCGAGCCCCACCGCGACACGGTCAACGCCTCCGAGCAGGTCCAGATCTACGAGCCGATCATGGCCGGCACGGACGGGCAGGCGGTGTTCCGACTCCTGCGTGCAGCAACTTACGCCAAGGATAACCGCCTCCTGCCGAAGGGTTGGACCTCAGCCCACGCCCAGGCCTCCGAGACCGCGCCGGCAGGCGTCGATGGGGACGAAAACTTCCGGGGAGGCGCCGATCGCGTCGTCTACGAGGTCTTGCTCGACGAGCTCGACGGAGAGTTCACCGTCGACGCCGAGCTCGTCTACCAGGTGCTGGGGGCGCGCTTCGCCGCCGAGATCTTCACCGCGGACACCCGTCCGATGAAGGTCTTCGAGCAGTATTATGACCAGGCGGATGTGACACCGGAGCTTGTGTCAGGGGATACGGCAGTGGTCGAGTAGGGGAGCGGCCGCGTATCGTCCGCCCTCCTATCGTAAGTGACCTCACAGAAATCTTGTGCGGTTCGCGTCGTTTGCGCCCAAGCGGGCAATAGTTGCCAGTGGCCTTGAGGCCTGTGGCGTGGGGCTTGAGGTTGCCTTTCCCCAAGCCCCAGGCCCGAATCCGTAACACGCAGCGAAGTGGCGAATGGGCTATTGCTTGAGGACCCTGAACCAATCGATCAAGAATTCGCCAAATCGGCGGCGAGCCGTCGGCATGCTTGTCGGTATTCATGATCCAGGCGGTCGACGAGCTCGGCCACGGTGGGCACGTCGTCGATGGCGCTGACGCCGTGGCCGGCCGACCAGACCGTCTTCCAAGCCTTGGCCTCGTCGCCCACGGTGAGTTTCTCGCCGAAGTCGACATGCGCGGGGTCGGTCAACTTATCCATGTCGAAGCCGTTTTGCTCCAGGCTCTGTCGGATGAAGTTGGCCGGTACGCCCGAGACCGCCGGTGTGTAGATGATGTCTTCGGGCCGGGCCTCGCATAGCAGCTCCTTATAGGCTTCTTGGCCTCTGCTCTCACGGGTGGCGATAAAGCGGGTTCCCATATAGGCGAGGTCGGCGCCCATGGCGCGCGCCGCGGCGACGTCGCGACCGGTCGACAACGCGCCCGCCAGGATGATCGTGCCGTCGAAGAGTGGGCGGATGTCGTTGAGCAGCGCAAAGGGGTTGGTCTGACCGGCATGGCCGCCCGCGCCGCCGGCCACCAAGATAATCCCGTCGACCCCCGCCTCGATCGCCTTTTGGGCGTGGCGCCGATTGGTGACGTCGTGGAAGACCACGCCGCCGTAGCCGTGCACTGCGTCGACGACCTCCTGAGCAGCGCCCAGAGACGTGATGATCAGCGGGACTTCCTGCTCGACGCATACCTGCAGATCGGCCTTCACGCGCGGGTTGGAGCGGTGGACGATCAGGTTGACCCCGAAGGGGCCGACCGGCACGTCGGGCTGGTCCGCCCGCGCCTTGGCGAGCTGCTCTTTGATCTCGACGACCCACGCCTCGAACCCCTCGGTAGTTCGCTGGTTCAGAGCCGGGAAGGTGCCGGCGATGCCGGACCGACAGGCGGCGACGGTCAGCTCGACCCCCGACACCAGGAACATCGGCGCCGCGATGAGCGGCAGGCGCATCTCTTCAAAAATCTCGGGCAATGCCATCGTCTATCCTCGGGTAAGAGTCACGAACACACCGCGAATCATCGGTCGACCGGCCCGACAATGCAACCTCACTGCGGTGTGTTGTATGACGCGTCACTTGCGCCCAGACGGGCAGTTGTTGCCTTTCCCCCAAGGCCCAAGCCTCAAGCCCGAGGCTGGCAGTGTCGCACGATTTGTCGCAAGCTCTACGTGTGGCTGAATATCCCTGCGCCCGAGGACACCTGCATGAGTGACATCATCGACCGCAAAGACTTGGACTTCCTGCTATACGACTGTCTCGACGTCGAGGAGTTGACCGACCACGACTACTTCGCCGACCACAACCGACAGACCTTCCAGGCGATCATCGACACCGCCATCCGCATGGGCCGGGAGAAGTTCGAGCCGCACGCGGCTAAGCTCGACCGCCAGCCGCCGAGCTTCGACGGCGAGCAGGTGCATATCATCGAAGAGGTCGCCGAGGCGGTCGACGCGTTCGCCGAGGCGGGCTTTTTGCGCGCCTCCTTCGACGCCGAGCAGGGCGGCATGCAGCTGCCCTATTCGATCACGCAGGCGTTTATGGCGGTCTTCTACGCCGCCAATTGCTCGACCGCCGGCTATCCGTTGCTGACGCTTGCAGCCGCAAATCTATTGGCAACGCATGCGAGCGATGAGCAAAAGGCGCGCTTTTTGGAGCCGATGCTCGAGGGGCGCTTCTTCGGCACGATGTGTCTGTCCGAGCCACAGGCGGGCTCGTCGTTGACCGACATCACCACGGTCGCCGAGCCGGTCGATGGGCCCGGTGGGAAAGACCGCTATAAGATTCGCGGCAACAAGATGTGGATCTCGGGCGGCGACCACGATCTGGGCGACAATATCGTCCACCTGGTGCTGGCCAAGGTCCCGGGCGGTCCGGCCGGGGTCAAAGGCATCTCGCTATTTATCGTGCCGAAATATCGCCTCGACGAGCAGGGCAACCCGGCCGAGTCTAACGACGTCGAGCTGACCGGGCTGAACCACAAGATGGGCTTTCGCGGCACCATCAACACCGCGCTGAACTTCGGTGAGAACGACGATTGCATCGGCTGGCTGGTCGGCGAGGAGCACCACGGCCTGCGCTATATGTTCCACATGATGAACGAGGCGCGCGTGGGCGTGGGGCTAGGCGCGACGATGCTCGGCCACGCCGGCTACCTGCACAGTCTCGAATACGCCAAGCAGCGCCACCAGGGCCGTCCGGCCGCCGACAAGGACCCGACCACCGAGGCGGTCGCCATCATCGAGCACGCCGACGTGCGCCGCATGCTGCTGGCCCAGAAGGCGGCCACCGAAGGCGCGTTGATGCTCGGGCTGTACTGCGCGCGGCTCATCGACGAGGTCACGCTCGCCGAAGAGGAGGGCGACGACGAACGCGCCGACCAGACGCGGCTACTGCTCGAACTTCTGACGCCGATCGCCAAGGCCTGGCCCAGCGAGTTTTGCCTGGAGGCCAATAAATTGGCTATCCAGGTCATGGGCGGCTACGGCTATTCGAGTGAGTATCCGGTCGAGCGGCTGTACCGCGACAACCGCCTCAACGCCATCCACGAGGGCACCAACGGCATCCAGGCCCTCGATCTGTTGGGCCGCAAGGTCACCATGAAAAACGGCGCCGCGCTGCGCCTCTTGCTCGGCCGCGTCAACGACGCCATCGAGCGCGCCAAGCAGCAGCCCGAGCTCGCCGAGAGGGCGGACGCGCTCGAGGTCGCCGTGGGTCAGGCCACCGGCGCGACCATGGCGCTGACCGGCGCGGCAATGGAGGGCAAAATCGACATCTTCT
>CAYLTX010000255.1:0-6613 GCA_964386725.1 uncultured Bradymonadales bacterium
TTTCTTGGTTTAGGGTTGAGGGTTTCTTGGTTTAGGGTTGAGGGTTTCTTGGTTTGGGGTGTTGCGCGACCAGTAGTTCAACCCGCACTCAGAAGCTGCCGCCGACCGACAGTTGGGCGCCGCCGTCGGTGGGTGTGATCGCCCAGTTGGCGCTGAGGCCCGGGTCCTCGGGGGCATCCCAGTCGCGGGTGAGGTAGGTGGCGGTGCCCAGGCCGGCGGCGGTGCCGGCGATGGTCATCAACGAGAAGCCGGTCGCCGAGGACATGTCCGCGTCGGCGAAGACGTAGATGCCCATGCCGCTCAGAAGCCCCAGGATGCCGCCCGAGTCGATCACGAAGGTGCGCCCGCGGCTCATCGGTTGCTCGCTTGCCAGCAGCGCACCGCCGAGGATGCCCAGGTCGGCCGCCAGGAGCATGGTGGTGGCGATGGTCTCCCCGTCGGCGTCGAAGTCATTGACGCCGTGCGCCCAAAACGCCAGCCAACCGGCCCAAAAACCGCCGGAGTTGGCCATCGAGACCTGGCCGGAGGTCGGCTGGAGCTCACTCCAGAGGAGACTGGAGGTGGTAAGGCCGGCCAATTGGCCGACCGCCGTGATGGCGGTGCCCTGCTTAAACTCGGTGTCCAGGGCGATACTCAGCATCAGGCCGTTGGCGAAGCCCCAGGTCGTGCCGGAGTTGAGCAGCAGCGCGTGGCCGGGGGTGATCCCATCGGAGCTCAGCCCCAAAGAGGCGCCGAGTCCGACCCCGGCGCCCACGCCGAGCAACGCCACGACCGCCTTGGGATCGTCGCATTCGGCGATGATGCACAGCTCGCCGCCCAGCGCCAGGCCGTGCAAGGTCTGGAAGAAGGCGAGCTCGGCGCGCGCGGCGGTGGTCGCCGTCTCTGCGGCGTCCGGAGCCCCCGTATCTTGTTGCTTTTCGTGCTTGTCGCGGAGCACGACGAGCGCGTCGGCCGATATCGCGGCGGCGGGGTGATCGGCGTATTCGTCGGCGAGTTGCTCGAGCAGTCGATGGGCCTGGGTGCTCTCGCCGCGCGCCAGGTGCTCGACGGCGCGCTCGAGCAGATCCCAGCCGGCCGGATCGACATCCGAGCTCGGTCGCCCGGCGCGCTCGGGGGCTTGTTTGGGCTCGGAATCGGCCTCCGAGTCAGCCTCCGCCTCGGGCTCTTCATCTCCGGGCTCTTCAGCTTCGGGCTCTTCAGCCTCGCCGCGCTCGATCTCCTCGATCGTCGGCGGAGGCGGCGGCTGGTCGGACCCGCTGTCCTGCGCCGCGGCGGAGGCCGGAGCCAAGAGCAGACATCCCAGAATCAGCGAGCACACAAGCTTATACATCATGGGTTACCACATACATCTGATCGAGATCACGAGCATTAGACTGATGACATTCACTTATCACGGAACGTGCCCGCGGGACAATTTATGGTCAGGGGTTCAGGGGTCCAGGGGTCCAGGGGTCCAGGAACGGCGGTACTGCAGGGGGTCGGGGGTTTAGGGGGCCAGGAACGGCGGCTATCCGAAAATGTCGGGGGCTATGTTGAACAGAGACGGGGCTGCGTCAACGCGCTCTAGGGGCGATTTTGCAATTTCTACGCAACGAATCGGCCGATCTTGCCGAAAACCATAATGAGGCCCGCGCCGTTGTAGTGCCTTTGCTTTGCCTGGACCCCCGGACCCCTGGACTCCTGGACCCCTGATCAATGAACCACGAGACCTCAATAGAGATCGTTCGCCCGACCGAACCACCGAAGCCCATGACCCGCAGTGACTATGCGCGTTGGCGGCGCAGGCTCGGAGAATTGATGACCGAGCTGCGGCGCCTGGCCAGAAAGCTAGTCGCGCTGCGCGACGATGGCGAGCTCGTGGCGCTGTTGGAAGCGGCGCGTGGGTCGACGCCCGATGCGGTGTCCGCGGGGCTCGTCGAGCACCTGTGGGAGTTTGCCGCGTTTCATATGCCAGGGCCGTCCGGGCGCACGCTGGCCGAGTGCGCGCTGCGCGCGGCGGTGCATTTGCCCGAGGAGGTGCGCGCGTGGCTCGGCGAGCTGGTCGGGTCGTATTGGGAGGTCTTCGAAGTCGTGGGTGAGGCCGACGGCGGCGGCGTGCGGCTGCGCAGGCTGTGTGACGACGCCGTCGTCGAGCTCGCGGCGGTCGAGCGGGAGCAGCCGTTTATCCGCGGCAGCGCCGTGGCCGTGCGCCTCTTCGACGCCGGAGGCTTTGGGGCCGCGCCGGTGGCGTTGATGCTCGAGCCGGCCGGGCTCGCCGGGCTGGTCAGCAGGCTCGAGCTGGAGTGGAGCGCCGAGGGCTTCGAGTCGCGCGCGGACTTTATGCGAGTGCGCGGCAGCGCGGTGATCTTGCGCCACATGATCGCCTGCCATAAACGCCGCGTCCTCGACGGCCGGACCATGCTCGAGCCGCAGGTCTCGCTGGTCGAGTCGGAAGCCGGCGTGGAGGCGTGGCGCCGGTTGGACGAGGCCTTCTCGGTCGTCGAGCAGGCCGCCGCAGCGCTCGGCAGATCGACCGAGCCGCTGGTGCTCGAACTCCCCGGCGAGCGTGTCTTCTGCCTCGAGAAAGCCTGCGGATCTCTGGCCGCCACGCTCTTCGCCTCCCCGGACGCCCACGCCGCCTGGGAGCAGCTCCGCCTCGGCGAATCTGCTCCAGCGCAAGCCGCGCACACGGCCTTCCGGCGCATCTGGCGCGCCCGCGACGAAGAGCTCTTCCCCGAGGATGTCGAGCTACTCGAGACGGCCGGGCTGGAACCATGCAGGGACGGCGCGGCCGTGGCAATCCGCCTCGGAGAGGACGGTCTGTGGCACGACGTCGACCCGGCGGGCCTCGACGAACTCGTCGAAGTCTGCCGACTCGCCGCGCTCAGGCTCAGCGCACATGAGGAGTTGGCAGCGTAACTTAATCGGAGCCAGATTTTGGAGGTCTAATAACTCGATCGCGGGAAATGCTCGGAGCGTCACCGTTGGAATCGAAGCCGAGGCTTGCTAATGGCCAAAGGTGGTCAGCGAAGCTTCCCGATGAGCGGAACGTAGTGGAGCGTCGCGCCCTGTTTTTCAAGGGCGCACTTGTAGCCGCTGCACTACGAGGATCTCCTCTTCATCAAGTGCAGCGGCAGTATTCATCATCGCGTCGAACTGGTCTTCCCGAAGGTAGTAGCCGCTTGTCCGGTTGAATACGGTAGCCAGCCAGCTTGGCGGGAAGGGGAAATGAAACGGATCCTTCGTCGTGTAGACACTCGCCCATGCCTGCCGTGCCGTCTCAAGTTCTTTGTGGGATGAAAGAGTTCGCACCTTGTTCTGCTCCATAGCCTTCCTCAACACTCGCAATTTAGATGATTATGCTCTTCCTAGCACACCCATGCCTTGCCGGGCATAAAGAGCAAGCGCGAGCCTCCGCCGCGAACAATTCGTTTTCAGCGCTTCACCCATATCGAATGAATCAACGTAATAGAGAAGCTCGCCGGTGGCGAGCGATGAGGAGTCGCTGAAAAAGGAGAAAGGAGAAAAGGAAAAGGAAAGAGGGGGAGCCCGCGATCCGCGGGCTCCCTCCGGTCCGAACAACGGACCGTCGGTCACCCGCGGCTACAAGTGCCCTGCTACGCTCCGCTCCGCAGGGCGACGCTCCACTACGTTCCGCTCATCGGGAAGCCTTCGGTGGGAGATTTGGGCTGTCTGACTCAAGAAACCTCGAGCTTTTCCCGCTGTGCCCTCTGCGAACTCTGTGGTGAAAATTTTTTCTACTTGGCCGGGTACACACACCGAAAGCCCACGTCGGTGCGGCTGGCGTCGGCGTCGAGCTCGAGGCGGTAGGTCGAGCGCAGGTCGAAGGGGCCGTCGGTCCAGGAGCCGCCGCGGGCGTGGGCTTTGAGCTTTTTGCCGGTGTCGACCCATTCGGCGACGTTTCCGGCCATATCAAAGACGCCGTAGGGGCTCTTGCCGTCGGGAAATTGGGCCGGAGGGGCGACGCGTTCGTAGCCGTCGAGTTGGCCGACGATGGGGGTTTGGGCGACGTCGCGCTCGCCCCAATTGGCGAAGTCGCTGCCCCAGGAGTTGCCCCAGGGATATAGTCTGCCCTTCTCGCCGCGGGCGGCTTTCTCCCACTGGTCGGCGCTGGGCAGCGAGCCGCCGGCCCACTTGCAGTAGCTGGTGGCCTGGCTGAGGTCGACGCAGCTGACCGGCACGTCGTCTTCCTGCAAGGACTTGGGCACCCGCAACGAGATCTGCAGGCCCTGGTGGGTTCGGACCTCGCAGTTTTTATAGTCGATCGCCTCGCAGGCGTCGTCGTCCACGCAGGATTGGTAGTCGCCGACGGTCACCTCGGTGCTGTCCACCGAGAAGGCGTCGAGCTCGACGGTCTCCTGAGGGTATTCGCCCTTGAGGAGCTTGTCCTGCTTGCAGTCTTTTTTGGGGTCTTCTTCGACCTTGCGGCACATCTGCAGGATGAATGATCGCACCTGGTCGTCGAGGCCGCGCAAAAACGGTCCGGCGGGGACCTCGATGCGCTCGGCGACGGCGGGTTGCTCGGCGGGCGCGTCGTCCCCGGTGGCGGCGTTGATGGTCAAAAAATACGTGGCGAGTACGGCCACCGCCGTCAGGCTCAGCCACAGCGCCAGGTAGATGGGCAGGCGGCTGTCGGGAGCGTTCGGAGGGGGCGGTGCGGGATTTCCCGATTGGGGCGCCGAGCCGGCGTAGGGCTGTTCGGCGGAGCGATCGGCCGGGGTTTGGAGGTCGGAGTCCTCGACGGAGCGAAGCCCCTCGATATAGGTCTGCGAGCCGTCCTCGCTGCCTGCATTGTGTCCGTGAGTTGGTTTTGGCGAGTTATGAGGGCGTGTGGGGATGTCGGCCGAGCCGTCGGCTCCGGGCGGATCGTCCGGAGCTTGCGGGGTCTCGCTGGAGGCGTCGGCTTGACTTGGAGAGTTCGCCCCGCGTTTGTTCCGCACGCGGCGAAGCATCTCGGAATTCACCGCCTGATGGCCCTCTCTGACGGTGTCGCTGCGACGGATACGGTAGCCGCAGTTCTCGCAAAATGGCGCGCCGGCGTCCTGCGTGGTGTGGCATTCCGGGCAGCTAACCTGGTTGTTATCGCTCACGTTTATACCGCTGCTTGCGCCGACTAGTTCGAGGTTCTACATACTATGCGTGATGTGCTATGTCTGAGCAACCGTCGCACTTTCGGTTTGTAGCATGATAGATTCCGCACAAAATCATGAACCGGGTACGATCACAAGACCCCAGCGTATGTAGGGATGAAAATGAAAAAAGTACTGACGAGCCTGCTTGTTATTTCGCTCGTGCTGCTCGGCGCCGTCGGCTGTGAAAAGGCTGAAGACGAGCCAACCGAGCCCGAGGCCACCGCAGAAGCCGAGGCCGAAGAAGAGGCCCAAGAAGAGCCCGCCGAGGAGGAGCCGGCCGAAGAAGAGGCCGAAGAGGGCGGCCAATGGGTCGAAGCCGAGGCTTACGAGCTTAAATTTCGCGTCCCGGACGACTGGAAAGTCGTCAAGGACGACGAAGGCGTCTCGGCGACCGATCCGGACGGCACGACCACCGTGTTTCTGGCCGGCTCGGAGTCCGAGCAGTTGGCCCGATCGATGTTCAACGATCTGCGCTCCGACCTGAAATTCGACGAGGTCGAGATCGAGAAGACCGGCCCGACGACCATCAACGGCATTCCGGCGTTTGAAGGCCAGGGAACCGCGGTCCTCGAGAAGGAAGAGATGGATCAAGAGATCCAATTCCTCGGCTACACCATCCAGCAAGAGGGTGGCGGCGCGGCGACGTTGTTCATCTTCAGTGAAGCGGAGATGTACGAGGCCAAAAAGGAGCAGATCCACGGCATCGCGCAGACGCTCGTGGAGACCAGCTAGGCCGTGATTTAATGGCTTCGAGGCACTTGGCTGCGATTTCGTGGCCGAGTGCCTTTTCGAGGCGTTCTTGGTTCTTGGTTCTTGGTACAACGGTCGAGCATGAGGGCCTTACCAAGAACCAAGAACCAAAAACCAAAAACAGCATCAAAACGTCGACAAACTCTGCGCAGCAACCCGTTGCGTGATCCACACACAACTTCAACCCCCACAAAAAAATGGCAGAAACAGAGACAGTTCAGCAGCTGAAGGCCGACATGAAGGCGGCGATGAAGGCGCGCGAGAAGGATAGGTTGCAGACCATCCGCGGCCTGATCTCGAGCCTCAATAACGCGCGCATCGACAAGGGCGGCGACCTCGACGAGGACGACGTCATCGACGTGCTGTCCACCGAGGCCAAGAAGCGCCGCGAGGCGATCGACGCCTACTCCGAGGGCGGCCGAGACGAGCTGGCCGAAAAAGAGGCCACCGAGCTCGAGGTCATCGAGGACTACCTCCCCGAGCAGCTAAGCGACGAGGAAGCCGAGGCGATCGTCGACGAGGTGATCGAGGCCACCGGCGCCTCCTCCAAGGCCGATATGGGCAAGGTCATGGGCATGGTCATGCCCAAGATCAAAGGGCGCTACGAAGGCTCCAAGATCAAGGATATCGTGCTTGGAAAGCTGTGAGGACAGGGGTTCAGGGGTCCAGGGGTCCGGGGGTCCAGGGCGCGGATAAGCGGATGGCGCGGATAAGCGGATGCGCGGATAAGC
>CAYLTX010000256.1:0-6610 GCA_964386725.1 uncultured Bradymonadales bacterium
GAGCCGGATCGTGCTCAGAGGCGCATGAGGAGTGGATAACATCGTCCCTGGGACCGTTTGGGGGTCTCGCGCGCGCGGGCGCGAGGCTCAGCGTCCCCAATAGAGGCGCGTGAGTTCCAGCGGGGCCGCCCCCGGCGGTTGATGCCGCCCAAATCGCGATTACGCTCAGCATTATGCAGTACACATCTAGATCCAGCCGCGTGGACCCTCCAAATGAGCGACAAGCATATGAGCGAATTGATCCGTTGGTTCGACACCCTCGACAACGAAGACGTAGGCCTGGTCGGCGGCAAAAATGCCTCGCTCGGCGAGATGATCGGCACGCTCAAAGAGCAGGGGATTCAGGTGCCCGACGGGTTCGCGACCACCGCCGATGCCTACTGGAGATTCGTCGAAGAGAACGGCCTCGAGGACGCGCTGCGAAGCGACCTTCGGGCGCTCGATTCGGGCGACAAGAACCTCGAGGAGGTCGGCCAGGCCATCCGGGACCGCTTCGAGGAGGCCGAGTTCTCCGATGAGCTCGCCGACCAGATCGTCGACGCCTATCGGGAGCTGTCGTCGCGCTACGAGACCGAGGCGGTCGACGTCGCCGTGCGCAGCAGCGCGACCGCCGAGGACCTGCCCACCGCCAGCTTCGCCGGCCAGCAGGAGAGCTTCCTGAATATCCGCGGCGACCAACAGCTCCTCGAGGCCTGCAAGCGCTGCTTTGGGTCGCTATTTACCAACCGCGCCATCGCCTACCGCGAGGAAAAAGGTTTCGACCATATGGAGATCGCGCTGTCGGTGGGCGTCCAGAAGATGGTCCGCTCGGACAAGGCCTGCGCCGGGGTCATCTTCACCATCGACACCGACACCGGCTACCCGGACGTCGTCGTCATCAACTCCGCCTGGGGGCTGGGCGAGAACGTCGTCAAGGGGACCATTCGCCCCGACCAATTCAACGTGTACAAGCCGTTTTTGGAACGCGAGGAGCTCGCTCCGATCATCGGCAAGAATCTGGGTCAAAAAGAAAAGAAGATGATCTACCGCGGCGGCTCGGACTCCGCCACTGAGGGTGCTCCTCTCGAGCAAGCTCCCACTGAAAACGTGGACACCTCCGACGCCGAGCGCACGATGTTCACGCTCGACGACGACGAAATCCTACAGCTCGCCCGCTGGTCAAAGACCATCGAGGATCACTACGAGCGCCCCATGGACATCGAGTGGGCCAAGGACGGCGACACCGATGAACTGCATATCCTGCAGGCGCGCCCGGAGACGGTGCACTCGCAGAAGACCGGCGGGACGATGAAGACCTACGAGCTCAAAGAGGAGGGAGAGCTTTTGTGCACCGGCCTCGCCATCGGCAACGCGATCAGCTCCGGGCCGGTCTGCGTCATCGAGGATATCGAGCACGCCGACCGATTCGAGGAGGGCTGCGTGCTGGTCACCGAGATGACCGACCCGGATTGGGTGCCCTTGATGAAGAGGTCGGCGGGCATCGTCACCGAGCGCGGCGGGCGCACCTCCCACGCCGCGATCGTCAGCCGCGAGCTGGGCGTGCCAGCGGTCATCGGCACCGGCGATTGCACCCACAAGGTCAAAAACGCCGACCTGATTACGATGTCGTGCGCCGAGGGCGACGAGGGCTATATCTACGCCGGCGAGCTCGACTACGAGTCCTCCGAGATCGACCTCGACGAGCTCGCCGAGATCGACACACCCATCATGGTCAATATCGGCTCCCCGGGCGGGGCGATGAGCTGGTGGCAGCTGCCCACCGCCGGGGTCGGCCTGGCGCGCATGGAGTATATCATCAACAACGCCATCCAAATTCACCCGCTGGCGCTGACCCGCTTCGACCAGCTCGAAGACGACGAGGCCAAAGAGCGCATCGAAAAGATGACCCGGCAGGCGGCCGACAAACCCAGCTACTTCATCGAGCACTTATCCTGGGGCATCGGCACGATCGCCGCGGTCCACCACCCCAACCCGGTCATCGTGCGGATGAGCGACTTCAAGACCAACGAATACGCCGACCTCATCGGCGGGGCCCAATTCGAGCCCGACGAGGCCAACCCCATGCTCGGCTGGCGCGGGGCGTCGCGGTATTATAGCGACGATTATAAAGACGGCTTTGCGCTGGAGTGCCAGGCGATCGGGCGGGTGCGCGAGACGATGGGCTTCGACAACGTGGTCGTGATGATCCCGTTTTGCCGAACGCCCGAGGAGGCCGACCGGGTGCTCGAGGTGATGGCCGAAAACGGCCTGGAGCGCGGCGAGAATGGCCTCGAGATCTACGTGATGGCCGAGGTGCCCACCAATATCGTCGAGGCCGACGCCTTCTGCGAGCGCTTCGACGGCTTCTCGATCGGCTCGAACGACCTCACCCAGCTGACCATGGGGGTCGACCGCGACAATCAGTCGCTGTCCTATATCTTCGACGAGCGCAACACCTCGGTCAAAAGACTCATCTCCCAGCTCATCGAGACCGCCCACGAGCACGGCCGCAAGGTAGGCATCTGCGGCGAAGCGCCGAGCAACTACCCGGAGTTCGCCGCCTTCTTGGTCGAACAGGGCATCGACTCGATCTCACTGAGCCCGGACAGCATCGCCAAGACCAAAGAGGTCATCGCCGATCACGAGCGTCAAAGAGCTCGATGAGGTTTTCGATATCCACCGGCTTGCCGACGTGGTGGTGGAAGCCGGCGGCAAGCGAGCGCTGCTTATCTTCGCGGCTTGTCCGACCCGACAGCGCGATAAACGTCGCTGACTGCATCTCCGGCAGTTTCACGAGGTCAGCGAGCACCTCATAGCCGCTTCGCGCGCCCAGGCCGATATCGAGCAAGACGACATTCGGGCGAAATTCTCTGGCCGCGTCGACCACCTCGTCCGCGTCGTTTCGGACGCATACCTCGTAGTCGTGAAGCTCGAGCAGGGCGCTGAGCGCATCGCTCAGGTCCTGGTTGTCGTCGACCAGAAGCACGCGTGTCTTGGTGGAGCCAGCCTCGGGGCCGGCGTCGCTCTCGCTATCGACGGCCTTCTCGGTGTGACGAGCGAGGAGCGCCACCAAATGATGGCCGTCGATGGGCTTGCTGACGTGGGCGTCGCAGCCGGCACACAGGCATTTCTCACGGTCGCCGCGCATCGCCGCCGCCGTCAGGGCGAGGATCGGCCGCGCGAAGCCCGCCCGGCGCAAGCGCTTGCAGGCCTCATAGCCGTCCATGATTGGCATCTGCATATCCATGACGATCGCGTCGAAGCCCTCGCCGATCTGCTCGGCGCGTTCGACCCGCTCGATGGCCTGCATGCCGTTCGCACACGACTCGACGATGCCGCCGGCCCGCTCGATAAAGTAGCGGGCCAAGTAGCGGATATCGTGGCGATCGTCGACCACCAGCACCCGGCAATTCAGGCAGCGCGCCGGCTGGCGATCGGAGGCCTCCGGCTGGGTGATGCCCAACCGGGGCTCGACCATCGGCACGCCGTCGATCGCTCCGCATCCGATGGTGACCGTAAACGTGCTGCCTTCGCCGAGGATACTGTCGACGGTAATCTCGCCGCCGAGGCGGTCCACTAACCTCCGCGAGATGGTCAACCCGAGCCCCGTGCCGCCAAAATCGCGCGTCACCGAGCCATCCGCCTGCGAAAAGGGCTCGAAGAGCGTCTCGCGTTGCTCGTCGCTGATACCAATGCCAGTGTCGATGACCTGAAAGCAAAGCTTGGGATCTGACCCGTCGACAAAGTCCACGTTCAAGCGAACGCTGCCCTCGTCGGTGAATTTGATGGCGTTGCCGACCAGGTTGACGAGTACCTGACGAAGCCGCGTCGGGTCGGTCTCGATGGTCTCGGGCAGCTCGCCTTTAAAGTCGATGAGCAGCTGCAGCTGCTTCTCGCTGGCCCACACATGCATCAACGAGCAGACCTGGGCGACGAGTTCGTCGGGGGCCACGCGCGCGCGCTCGACCTCGAGCTTGCCCGCCTCGATCTTGGACAAGTCGAGGATGTCGTTGATGATCTCGATGAGGAAGTTGCCGTTTCGCTTGATCGTCTCCACGCACTGGCGATCGTCGGCGTCATCGAGGTGGCTCAGCAAAATATCTGCGTAGCCCAAGATGGCCGTCATGGGCGTGCGAATCTCGTGGCTCATATTGGCCAGAAACTGGCTCTTGGTGTAGTTGGCGGCGTCGGCCTCACGCTTGGCCTGCTCGAGCTGTTCGGTGCGCCGGCGGAGTTCGTCCTCGTTGCGCTTGCGCTCGCTATCGTCGACGAAGGTCACCACCGAGCCGACCCGCTTGCCGTCTTGGGCGATGGGATAAGACCAATACTCGACGTCGAACCAGCTGCCGTCTTTGCGCCACAAGATCTCATCCTGGACGTGGATCTCGCGCCCCTCCTGAAATGCCCGGTAGATCTCGCAGTCGCTGCGCGGGTGTGCGCTGCCGTCGCGCCGGGTGTGGTGGATGAGGTCGTGCATTCGCTGCCCGATGAGCTCATCGGGCGAATCGTAGCCGAGCAGACGCACGCCGGCAGCGTTGGTGAACACGCACCGGCCGTTCATATCGAGCTGATAAATCCCCTCGGCCGTCGAATCGAGCAGCCGCCGCAGGCCTGCGGCGTCGAGCCCATCGCCGACGGTGTCGTCGCCGTGGAGCGGCTGGGGAGTCGGCCCCGGGGTGTCGCATGGGTCGCCGGATTGACCGGGGTCCGGCCGGGGCGAGCGTGGCTTGTCGTCTAGCATTTCGTAACCGCTCCGCACTTCTACTTACCGCTGATGGAACCGCGCTCCTCTGGTTCGAAGCCGAGAGAAGGTGCCACCATGGCACGGGTCGACTCGGGACTCGCAGGTTAACAATCGACAAAACGATCAACATTCCAAGGAGATATTGACCTGGCCGTCGCCGTGGTCAGATTCGCTTCACGCAGACGAATGCAGCGAGTAGACGCGGCTCGACATCCTGAGAACACGGGAAATTGCCGGCATGCCCACCCATCCCCCACCGCTGTCCCTCATCGGCCTGGAGGCCGTCATCGTCGATCTCGACGGGGTCGTCACCGACACCGCCGAGGCGCATTTCGAGGCGTGGAAGCAGACCTTCGACACCCTGCTAGCCGAGCGCACTGACTCGTCCGGTGGCGAGGACTTCGAGCCCTTCGACTTGGCCGACTACCGGCGCTACGTCGACGGGAAGCCGCGCTACGAGGGTGTGGCGAGTTTCTTGGAGTCCCGAGGCATCGAGCTGGATTGGGGCGAGCCCGACGACCCGCCCGGCTTCGAGACGATTTACGCGGTAGGCAAACACAAAAACGAGCACTACGGGCGTTTTTTGGCGGCCGGCAAGATCGAGGTCTTCGATGATGCGATCGACTTTCTCGATTGGGTGCGCGAGCAGGGGCTGGCCACGGCGGTGGTCTCCTCGAGTAGAAATTGCGCCACGGTCGTCGAGCAGGCCAATCTGGGTCAATATTTTCAGGCTCGCGTCGACGGCAACGATCTGGCCGCCCACGGACTCGAGGGCAAGCCGGCACCGGATATGTTCGTCGAGGCGGCGCGCCGACTGGCCGTCGACCCGCAGCGAGCGATGGTCGTCGAGGACGCGGTCAGCGGGGTGGAGGCCGGCCGGCGCGGCCGCTTTGGCACGGTCGTGGGCATGATGCGTGGCCGCGACAAACAAGCCGGCGGCGAGCAAGCACTGCGGGAGGCCGGCGCTGATTTGGTGATTTCGAGCTTTGATGATCTGGAGAAATTTAGCACAGGAGCGGCCATGAAGGAGGGTTCTGCAGGAGCCAACGCCATCGAGGCGAGCGGCGAGATCGTCGAGCGCGTCGGCGACCGCAGGCTGGCGGTGTTTTTGGACTACGACGGCACGTTGTCGCCGATCGTCGAGAACCCGGCCGACGCCGTGCTCTCCGAGTCGATGCGCCTGGCGGTGGACGAGCTGGCCGAGGTGACTCCGGTGGCGGTGATCAGCGGCCGGGACTTGAACGACGTGCGCGAGCGGGTCGGCCTCGAGGGCATCGCCTACGCCGGCAGCCACGGCTTCGACATCCTCGGCCCCGAGGGCGCCGACCTGACCCTGGAAAAGGGCGAGGAGTTCGTCCCGGCGCTCGACCGCGCCGAAGAGGAGTTGCGCCGGCGGCTTCGGCGCATCGACGGCGCCCACCTCGAGCGCAAGCGCTACTCGCTCGCCGTCCATTACCGGCAGGTCGCCGAGCGCGACGTGCCCACCGTTCAAAAGCACGTCGACCAGGTGCTGGACGGCATCTCCGAGCTGCACAAAACCCACGGTAAGAAGGTCTTCGACCTGCAACCGGATATCGACTGGCATAAGGGCAAGGCGGTCGATTGGCTCCTCGACGAGCTCGGCCTCTCCGGCCCGGACGTCGTGCCCATGTACATCGGCGACGACGTCACCGACGAGGATGCATTTCGCGCCCTCGAAGGCCGCGGCATCACCGTCGCCGTCCAGGAGGAGCCCAAGCCCACCGCCGCCCAATACCGCCTGCGCGACCCCGACGAAGTCGAGCAATTCCTCGAGGATCTCGCCGAGCGCATAACCCCATAACCCTGCCCCCTAAACCCCTGCAGTTAAGCCGTTTCTGGACCCCTGGACCCCTGGACCCCTGGACC
>CAYLTX010000257.1:0-6534 GCA_964386725.1 uncultured Bradymonadales bacterium
CCATTTTTTTATACCTGCTCCAAAATTGCACCCTCCGATCCGGTTCCAGTGGGTTTTTTGCCCGATGGGGAGGTGTCGAGTGCGCTTTACAGCACTCGACGGAGGGGCGTCTCAACAACCCGAACCTCTCGAGAGACCACAAGACTCAGCCGCGCACCTGCAACCCAAGGACCACCATGCCCACCACCGCCTCACGCTTCTTTCTATACACGCACTGCAACGACCTCGCCGGAATGCGCGACTTCTACTCGCGGCTGCTCGGCCTCGAGGAGCTCTTTTTCGCCGAGGGCGCCGACGGTGGATTGGCGTATCGCCTGGGCGGGGTGCAATTTACGGTGCTGCCGGCTCCCGAGGAGCTCCCCGCGGACGCCGGCTGGGACCGTCAGCCGGGCTGGAACGGGGGCACCGGCGCCGGGACGAGTTGGTCGATTGAAGTCGGTGATTTGGAGCCATTTCGCGACCTCGTCGAGCGGCTCGTCGCCGCCGAGGTGCCGCGTTTTGATGAGTGTCCGCAGTGGCGTGGCTATTGGAGCCTGCCGGTCAAAGATCCGATGGGCAATACGGTGGAAGTGACGTATGCGCCGGCGGATGAGCCGGCGGACAAGCGGTGGCGGTCGGGTGGTGGGGCTTAGAGGTGACATGCTGAGAGCTGCCGAGCGGCGCCCCTCTCCGCGGGTGCGGCGTATTACGAGCCGAGCATGGCGGGTGTCCGAGGCTCTCTGTGGGTGCGCCCAACCGGTCGCGCCTACGGCGCACCCGGTGGTGGCTTACCCACAGTTATGGTTCGGATCCCGCATGAAACTAGGTCCGGGCCGATCGGGTTACGGACAAATCGCCCGTTCCCGAATGGATGATTTAAACTCCCACCATTGTTCCTAGTATTGAAACTGTTAGCATTGAGGGCTCCAAAGCCCTGCGATAAGGCGCTAGAGAATGCCCCAGTCGGATCCGTCCCCATTGCGACTTCCCCGCCACCGAGGTGGGCGCAGGTCTGTCTTGGGTGCCGTGGTGCTTTCGGTGCTGCTACACGTGCCACTGCTGCTGGTCCTGCCCAACGCCTTCGACAACGATGAAAAGCTCGAGCCCACCGGCTTCGACTCGAGCCGCGAGTTCAAGCTCACGGCGGTCGAGGATGAGGAAGAGGAGCGTGAAGACGAGCGCGATGAGGAGCGCGACGGCCAATTCATCAGCCTGGAGGCGCCCGAAAAGGAAGAGCGGCCCGACGAGGCGCGGTTCTTGGACCAATTCGAGTCGACGGCCGATGAGGAGATGGCGCGCAAGGAGCCGAGTAACCAGCAGGCGCCCGGTCATGCGGCGCCGCGCCAGGAAGAGCCAACGCCGCAGGAGCCGACGAACCAGCCGCCCCAGGAGCCCGAGCCTCCGTCTGAGGCAGAGTCGTCGTCCGATGATGCGCCCGATTCACAGGACGATGCCACCGAGCAGGAAGAGCCTTCTGAGGCGGACAGTGGCGTCGACGACGTCGAGCTCGCCGAAGAGAAGCCTGCCGAGGAGGGGATCGTCGAAGAGGGCTCGGAGAGCGCCGACAAGAAGGCGGACGCTCGCGAGCTTTTTCCGTCGATGGACAACGCCTCGGCGGCCTTTGGCGGTGGCAGCATCGATTATCTACGCGATGTCCAAGAGGGAGATAAGACGCTGCTCAATCGGAAAAAATCACGTTATTGGACATTTATGCACCGGCTCAAGGAGCAGGTCGCCGAGGAGTGGTCCCCGGGTGAGGAGTACCGACGGAGGGATCCGAATGGCAAGGTCTACGGGGTCAAAGACCGGTTTACGAACCTTCGCATCACGCTAAACGGCGACGGCTCGCTGCGCTCGCTCTATGTGGCGCACCCGTCGGGCTTGGACTTTTATGACAAAGAAGCAGTGCGCGCCGTCAAAAAAGCAGCGCCATTTATGAACCCGCCCGAGGGCCTCAAGGACAAGGACGGGCTGATTCATATCTCGTTCGGCTTTACGCTCGACGTGCGCAGCGGCTCGATGCGCGATATTCGGATTCGTCGGCCGTGAAAGGCGGGCTTGGGGCTTGGGGAAAGGCGGGCTTGAGGCTTGGGGCTTGGGGAAAGGCGACCCCACGCCTCAAGCCAATCGCCGCTACTCCCTGAGATAATTTGCCAGTCGGTCGATGTCGCGGCGGGTGGTTTTTTCGGTGACGGCCACCAGCAGGCGGTTTTGCCACTTCGGGCTGATCCGCGCCAAGTCGAGACCGGCCATGATGCCGTCGCTGGCCGCCTCGGCGACGATGGCGCGCGCCGGCGAGCGGGTCTCGAGGACGAATTCGTTGAAGATGGGGCCGTCGTAGACGCGCTCTGCGCTGCCCGTCGACGTGAAGACGTCGAGGGCGTATTGGGCGCGTGACATATTGAGTTGGGCGAGCTCGCGGATGCCCTCTTTGCCCATCAAGCTCAGGTAGATGGCCGCGGCGAGCGCCATGAGCCCCTGGTTGGTGCAGATATTGCTGGTCGCCTTCTCGCGGCGGATATGCTGCTCGCGGGTGGACAGCGTGAGCACGTAGCCCTCGCGGCCCTCGGTGTCGACGGTATAGCCGGCCAGCCGGCCGGGCATCTTGCGCACGAGCTTCTCGCGACAACCGAAGATACCCAGCGCCGGGCCGCCGTAGCCCATCGGAATGCCCAGGCTCGTGCCTTCGCCGGCGACGATATCGGCGCCGAAGTGGCCCGGAGGGGTGCTCAACGCGAACGCGAGCGGCTCATTGAAGCAGGCGACGACTTTGATCTTGTGCTCGTGCGCCCACTCGATGATGGCTTTGGGCTTTTCGAGAACGCCGAAGAAATTCGGCGACTGGAAGATGATGCACGCGACCTCTTTGGGGTCGCCGATGGCCTGCTCGATATGCTCGAGCGACATCTGGCCGGTCTCGCGGTCGATGGGAAACTCGCGGTAAGCGTCGTCCTGCGGGCTCAGGTAGGTCTGGACGACCTCGCGGTATTCGGGGTGGACCGACTCGGCCACGAAGACCTTGTCGCGCTTGCGGCCGAGCCGCTGGGCCATCAGCGCCGCCTCGGCGGTGGCGTGGGCGCCGTCGTACATCGAGGCGTTGGCGATGGGCACGCCGAGCAGCTCGGCGACCATCGACTGAAATTCGAAGATGGACTTGGTAGTGCCCTGGCTGATCTCGGGCTGATACGGCGTGTAGGAAGTATAGTACTCGGCGCGCAGCAAGAGCTGGCCGAGCGCATGCGGCGAGTGGTGGTCGTACAGACCTGCCCCCAGGAAGGAGACAGTGTCGCCGGAACTGACCTTATTTTTGGCCGCGAGCGCGCTGAGTTGCCGCTCGAGCACGAGTTCACTCTTGGGCTCGGGCAGATCCAAGTTGCGGTCGAGGCGAAACTCCTCGGGGATCTGCTCGAAGAGGTCGTCGATGGAGTCGACTCCGATGGCTTCGAGCATCGCGTCGACGTCTTCGAGGGTGTGCGGCAAGTAGCGCATGGCACTTCCTAAAGCTGCTGTGGTTACGCCTCTTTGACGAATCCGGCGTATTGCTCGGCGTCCATCAGCTCGCTGAACGCGCTCTCGTCGGCGGGGCTCACACGGATCATCCAGCCGTCTTCGTAAGGGCTTTCGTTGACCGCTTCGGGGCCGTTGTCGAGGTCGTGGTTGACCGCGACGACCTCGCCGGAGATCGGCGAGTACAGGTCAGATGCCGCTTTAACGCTCTCGACGACGCCGAATTCCTCGCCGTCCTCGACCGACTCACCCTCTTCGGGCAGCTCGACGTAGACGATATCACCCAAAAGGTCCTGAGCGTGCCACGAGATGCCGACGGTGATGGTGCCGTCGTCTTCCTGGCGAGCCCATTCGTGATCTTCGGTAAAGCGGTATCCCTCGGGAATGTCCATGCTCTGCTCCTTCTGAATGCTAGTCGACCAGCCCTCACAGCCAGCCTGGCAAATACAAATTTTTGGAGTGAATAACCCTTGTTGCCGCCTGCTCAGTCGCGTTTGTAGAAGGGTTTCTTGGTGACGTTTGCGGGCACCCGACGCTTGCGAATTTGGATGTCGACGACGGACTCGTTTGCAAAGTCGGTGTCGATGTACCCCAGCCCGATGCTTTCTTCAAGCGTAGGGGCCCAAGAGCCGCTGGTGACCTCGCCGACGACCTCGTCGCCGACCAAGATCTTATAGCCGTGGCGGATGACGCCCTTGCCCTCGAGGATCAGTCCGCGAAGCCGCCGGTCGGGCCCTTCTTCCTTGATGCGGCGAAGCGCCTCTTGGCCGACGAATGGCGTGTCCTTGTCGAGCTTGACGATCCAGCTCAGGCCCGCCTCGATGGGATTGGTCGACTCGTCCATATCCTGGCCGTAGAGGTTGAATTTGGCCTCCAAGCGAAGCGTATCGCGCGCGCCCAATCCGCATAGGGCCATATCGAAAGCCTCGCCGGCCTCGAGCAACGCGTCGAAGACCGCCTCGCCCTCCGCTGCCGGGATATAGAGCTCGAAGCCGTCCTCGCCGGTGTAGCCGGTGCGCGAGATCAAGGTGCGCACGCCGGCGACCTCGCCGTATGCGGCGCGATAGTATTTGATCTCGGACAGATCCGTGTCGGTCAACTCGGCGAGGACCTTCTCGGCGTTGGGGCCCTGCAGGGCGAGCTGGGCGTAGTTGTCGCTGGTATTCTCGAGCTTCGCGTCGCCCTTGGCGTGGGCGAGCATATGGTCGAAGTCCTTTTCGTGGTTACCCGCGTTGATGCAGATGAGCACATGATCGGCGGCGAGCCGGTATAGGACCAGGTCGTCGACGATGCCGCCCTCCTCGTTGCACAGCGCGGCGTACATCGCCTGGCCGTCCTCGAGCGTGGAGACGTCGTTGGTCACCAGCCCGTCGACCACCTCGATGGCGTCGGGCCCGGTGACCTCGACCTCGCCCATATGGCTGACGTCGAAGAGGCCGACGTTGTCACGCACAGCTAGGTGCTCCTCTTTGATGCCGGTATATTTGACGGGCATCAAAAAGCCGGCGAACGGCGTCATGCGCGCGCCGAGTTCTTTGTGGCGGTGCTCGAGTGGGACGTGTTTTGTCTCATCAGTCATTTTGTCTGCCATTGCTTAAGGTTATATTCTTCGCAGGAACTTCATCACGCATATCATCGCAAGCCTCGACAACCCAATCCGCTTCATAAGACCTAACGCAAATTCCCAACAACCCAATCCGCTTCATAAGACCTAACGCAAATTGTAGTTTGCGACGTCGCTGTTTGACGTCGCCTCAAATAGATAATGCCTCGGTTTCTGTGAGATTTACTATTTAAGGCGCCTGAACTGCGGCGCAAACTACGATTTGTGTTGGGCGTTATAACCTCATGTGCTTGTTGAGGGTTTTTAGGCCCCGAGGGATGTGACGCCTTCGAGGATTTCGCCGGAGCGGATGGCCAGCTCGTTTTGGGCGCAGGTAGCGCGCAGCGTGTTCTCGAGCAAGGTGGCGACGGTCATCGGGCCGACGCCGCCAGGGACCGGCGTGATCCTCGCAGCGCGCTCTCGGGCCGGCTCGAACTCCACATCACCGATGAGCTTTCCGCTCTCCGAGCGGCTCATACCGACGTCGAAGACGACCGCCTCGGGCTTGATCCAGTCGCCCTTGACCAACTCGGCCACGCCGGTTGCGACCACGACGATGTCGGCGCGGCGCACATGCCCTTCGAGGTCGCGCGTGTGGCGGTGGCAGGCGGTGACGGTGGCGTTGGCGCGGGTGAGCATCTGGGTCATTGGACGGCCGACGATCATGCTGCGACCGATGACGACGGCGTCCTTGCCCTTGCAGTCGTAACCGATCGCGCGAAGCATCGTCATGATGCCGCGCGGGGTGCACGGCTCGAGCTCGCCGCGTCCGGCCATCAAGAATCCGAGGTTGGCCGGGTGGAAGCCGTCGACGTCTTTTCTGGGGGCGATGCTCAGGATGGCGCGCTCGGGGTCGTGATGCTCCGAGAGCGGCAATTGCAACAGAATACCGTTGACCCCGTCGTCGTCGTTGAGTTCTTCGAGACGCGCGACCAGCGACGCCTGCGAGATCTCGGCCGGAAGGTGGATATGCGAGCTGCCGATACCGACCTTTTCACAGGCGCGGATCTTGTGGCGAACATAGATCTCGCTGGCCGGGTCCCCGCCGACGCGCACCACCGCAAGATGCGGCGTGATATCGCGCGAGCCCAAAAGGCGGACCGCCTCGGAGACCTCGTCGAGCAGCGCCAGCGAGATGCGCTTGCCGTCGAGCAGCTTGGGCTCCGCCTCCTCGGCCGCCCGTCTCAGGGTCTCAATATTGGCTTGAAAATGCGTGCCGACTGCGTCCATGGGAGGCCTCTAACTGCGTTGACGTCTGGTGCGAGATTGCCGGTCGCGCGCACTATAGGGATCGATCTTCGGTGTGTCTAGCGAGTGGTGCGCCGGCGAATTCGGATGGGTAACTCGCGGCAGTTGCATTTCATTCGGAGAAGGTTGGAAAAGGTGGTTTTGGGTTTGGGGTTTGGGGTTGAGGGTTGAGGGTTGGGGGTTGAGGGTTGGGGGTT
>CAYLTX010000258.1:0-6515 GCA_964386725.1 uncultured Bradymonadales bacterium
CTAATCCGTGCAACACCCGTGGGACGCCGTGAACGATTCAACCGACACGACCGAGCCGGTCGAGCAGCACAGCTGGTATGATTGGTGGTCTTCGAAGACCGGCATGTACGTGGCTACGGCGATCCTCGTCGTGGTCTCGGCTGTGCTGCTCTTCGGCCAACTCTCGTCGCTAGGCGTCTGGGAGCCGTGGGAGGCCGACGCGATCTTGTCGGCCCGCGAATACGCTCCTGTCGCGGACCAGACCGATGCCGACCAAGCCGGCGACGAAGCCGCCACCGACACGCCTCAAACAGTCGAGCCCAATTGGGTCACGCCCACGCTCGACGGCGAGCCGGTCGCTCGACCTCTGCTCAAGACCTGGCTGGTGGCCTGGTCGGTCGGCGAGCCGCAGGCCGACGGCCGCTACGAGGTCGGCGAGCTCGAGCGCTCGGCGCGCTTCCCCATCGCGGTCGCCGTGTTCGCGCTGGTGCTGCTGACCTTCCTGTGGATCAAGATCCACTACGATACCTGGTCGGCTCTGCTCACCTCGCTGGTGCTGGTGAGCACGCCGGCGATCTTTTTGGGCGTGCACGCCCTGAGCACCGAGACGCTCTTCGTGGTGCTCAGCTCGTGGGCGATCATGGCCTTCTTCGAGCTCGCCCACGCCAGCGACGATAAGCGCCGCTGGCTGTGGGGCGCGCTGCTGGGCGTGGCGCTGTCGCTATGCTTCCTCGAGCAGCGCTTCTTCGGTCTGCTCGGACCGTTGGCGGTCATCGTCGGCTACGCGGTCACCCAGATCCCCTTCGAGCAGGTCACGCGCGCCCGCCACAACCCCTCGGGGGTGGCCTCCATGGTCGGCCGCCTCGAGATCGGATTGTGCGTGTCTTCACTTTTGGCCGCCGGCGGCGTGCTCTGGTGGGGCGTCAGCCGCAGCGCGGGCGCCGTCGAAGACGCCTACTTCCTGCCGCACGTCCTGCAATGGATCGCGGTTCTGGTGCCCAGCTTCATCCTGCTCGCCGGTGTGCTGCTCGCTCGAAGGACGCACGCGGTGCGTTCGTTGACCAGTCTGCAGGGGCTGTTGGCCACGGTGATCCCGGCGGTCGTCATCGGCGTGGTGGTCTACGCCTACGGCCAGGCCAACCCGGTGACCAGCATCGACGGCAATATCAGCGGCAAGATGCCGTTGTTTAGCTTTTTGCTCGAAAACCACCTCACCGGCTCGAGCATGGCCGACGACCACCTGCATTTTGCCATCTGGGTGCGCCAGATCGGCTTCTCGCTGATCCCGTGGGTGGCGCTGGTGCCGCTGGGCATCGGCTACCTCGCCCGCTCGACCCGGCTGACCGACGACGACGGCAAGCCGCGCATGAACCTGATGTCCCAGCAGGCCGATCTCAAACGGCTGCTGCTGGTCTGGAGCTTCATCGCCGGGGTCGTGTTGGCTGTCTCCGCGGGCTTCGAACACTACTATTACGTCGGCTATCTTCCGCTGGTCGCCGGTGTCGGGCTGATGCTCGGCGACCGCGACTTCTGGAAGACCGCCCGTCTCAACTCGCTGCTGGCCTATGCGATGGGCGTGGTCGCCATCGCCGTCATCATGATGCTCGGCAAAGATCTGCAGCGTTTCCCGGACCGGTTCATGGAGGCGTATCTGGGCTTCCAAGAGGACCTCGATCTGCCCGATGACTTCAGCTACGGATCGACACTCAAGGCGATCAAATACGGCTGGATGGTGCTGATGGCGAGCTTCTTCTTCGGGCTCGTCTCCTGGGCGGCGCTGACTTTGGAGAGCGTACGCGAGTTCCCGAAACGCTTTCGCCAGTGGCGCGAGCGACGCCGATCTGACGGTGATGAGTCTGGCACGGATGAGTCCGGCCGAGACGAGTCTTCCGGCGACGCCGGCCGGCCGTCTCCGATGCTTCGCCGCGCCCGCCGAAAAGAAGAGTTCCGCGCCGAGGGCGGCGTGCTCTCGAGGCTCGCGCGCATCGTCGAGTTGCCCGGCACCTGGTCGGCGCTGATTGCCGCGGCGGGGGTCGCCACTGCCGGGGTCTTCTTATTCTCCTTCGCCCCGACCCTCTCGGCGCATCTATCCCAGCGCGGCATCTTCCAGACCTACACCGAGCACGCCGCCGAAGACGAGATGCTCTACCGCTACAACGTCTCGGTGGGCGACAACTCGGTCTACCTGGGCGACGTCCCCGAGATCCCGCGCAGCCGGGAGTTTTTGGACCGCTTCGACCAAGAAGAACGCTTCTTCGTGGTCATCCCGCGCGGCCGCCTCGCCGCGTTGAACGCCGAGGTGCGCAAGCGCTACGACCGCAACCTTCCGGTGCTCGACGCCAGCTCCAGTCGGTTGCTGTTGGCCAGCAATAAGCTCGAAGAGGGCGAGCCGCAGGAGAACTTCATCTCCGAGACCATGGTCGACGACCCGGAGACGTTCGAGCCGCCGATTCCGCTCGAATTTGCCGACGATGGCGAGGTCGTCTACGCCACCTTCGACGACCGCATCGAATTCATCGGCTGGGATATCGACCGCAAGCCCGCCGACGGCACCTTCCCGACCTATAATTGGGGCGAGAAAGCCAAGATGACCTTTTATTTCCGGGTCAAAAAGCGCATCCCCGGCCAGCAGAAGATCTTCATGCACGTCGACTTCCCCGGCAGTCGGCTGCACGGCGACCACGACCCGGCCGGCGGCGACTTTCCGACCAACCATTGGTTGCCCGGCGACATCGTCAAAGACGAATACGAGCTCGACATCGAGTCGTACTCCTCGCCGGGGATCTACACCATCTGGCTGGGCTTCTTCCGGTCGAGCAACCGCATGAAGGTCAGCCCCAAGCAGGCCCACGACGGCCAAAACCGTATGATGGTCGGCAAGATCGTGGTCGAGGGAATGCTCTAAGATCCCTGGTTTCCCACCAAGCCCCGAGCCCCAAGCCACAAGCCTGCGGTTGCCAAACCCTTGACCGTGGCGGCTATTTATAAGACAACGACTTAGTTGACCTTTGGCACCGACCTCGCCGCACGCAGTCGGGAATCGCCCGTATGGAGGACGCATGTTCAGACAGAAATTGACGAGGGTCGTGAATAATGTTGACGGCACCCTCGGCTGCATGTTGATCGGTTTTGACGGCATTCCGATTGACAGCGTCTTCGATGGTGAAGAGCTTCCGCAGATGAACGCGGTGGCCGTCGAGTTGAGCAACCTGCTCGATAAATTTCGTCGTCTGCAGATTTACGAGGTCGGGGAGGTCAACGAGGTGAGCATCACTCTGGGCGAGGTCACCGCGCTAGCGCGGGTGGTCGCCAGCGAGTACTTGCTCATCTTGGCCCTCGACGTCGACGCCGACGTCAACCGCGGCCAGACAATGCTGCGCCTGATCGCTCCGTTCGTCGAACGCGAAATGATCTGAGCCGGCGCTCCCTTCTATGTTAGGATTCACTGGCGTCGTCTCTGCGTTGGGCTTTCGGTCCGGGGTGAAGCCGGCGTCGCCACCAGACCTTTTGTTGAGATAGCAGGATTTTCGATGACTATTGACACCACGCAGTTTCGTAAAGGCCTCAAGATCGAGATCGACGGCGAGCCGTTCGTCATCTTGGAGGCCAACCACGTCAAGCCGGGCAAGGGCGTCGCGTTCGTCAAGACGCGCATGAAGAGCCTCGAGGACGGCAAGGTGCTCCACGAGAACTTCCGCTCGGGCGATACCGTCGACACGCCGCTGCTCGAATCGCGCGAGATGCAATACCTGTATCAGGACGAGACCGGCCACTACATCTTTATGGACGAGGAGACCTACGAGCAGGTCCGGGTCTCCGCCGACGCGGTCGAGGCGGTGAGCAAATATCTCAAGGATAATATGACCCTCGAGATCCTCTTTCATAACGACAAGGCGATCAGCGTCGAGCCGCCGATGTTCGTCGAGCTCAAAGTCACCAAGACCGACCCGGGCGTCAAAGGCAATACCGCCCAGGGCGGCACCAAGCCGGCCACACTCGAAACCGGCGCGATCATCACCGTCCCGCTGTATCTGGAGCAGGGCGAATTGGTGCGCGTCGACACCCGCACCGATGAATATGTCGAGCGGGTCAACAAATAATCTCGGCAGCATCGACTCGATGAGCATTAACTTGACGCGGTTTTATAACGCTTCTAAGATCGATGCTCCGATCTCAATAGGTCTTCTTCGTGGGAATCAACCGCAATAAAGTTCTGGCTGCTGCGCGCAAACAGGTGCGCAAGGGCAACTGGGAAAAGGCGATCGGCAAGTATCAAGAACTTGTCGACGACGACCCCTCCGATGCCCGAAGCCTGCTCAAGGTCGCCGATCTCTATTCCAAGATCGACCGCCGCGAGGAGGCCCTCGACGCCTACCAGGCCGTCGCCAGCCACTACGCGGGCGACGATATCTACGAGAAGGCCGTCGCCGTCTACAAGCAGGCGCTGCGCCTGGCCCCCGACGAGCCCGCCCTGCACCGGGATCTGGGCGATTGCTACCACCGCCTTGGCCGCCTCAAAGACGCGGTCCGCTCGTATCACAAAGCCCAAAAGATCTACAAAAAAGCCGGCAATCCCGCCGCCCAACGCGAGCTGTTGGAGCGCATGATTCGGCTCGACCCCGACGACGTCGGCATGCGCATCCAGCTGGCCGAGCGCTACGCCAAAGACGACCTCCAGGACGAGGCGCTCGAGCTCTTCGAATTCGCCGCCGACAAGCTCGACGAAGAAGGCCGGATCGACGAATTCGTCCAGGTCGCCGAGCGGGTCATCTTCCTGCGCGGCGACGCCGTCAGCCTTCGCCGGCGCGTCATCGACATCTATCTGCGCCGCGGTGACAACAAGCACGCCCTCAAGCATCTGCAGGTCTGCTTTAAAAAGCGCCCCCAGGACTCCGAGATCCTCGAGCTTCTGGTCGAGGCGTTCCGCCGACTGGAGCGCCACGACAAAGCGGTTCTGGTCATGCACGAGCTGGTCAATCTGTACCGCAAGGAAGGCCGCACCGACGAGATCGCGCGCACCTACGAACAGATCTTGGCTCTCGCCCCGCAGGACACCCGCGCCAAAAAAGGGCTGCACAAGATGCGCCGCTTGGACGACTCGGGCGCGATGACTGGCCAGCGCCGCGACACCGGGCCGATGGACCAGCGGCCGGCGACCGGTCGAAACGACACGCCCGCCGAGCCCCAGGAGGTCGAGGTCGACGCCCTCGACGGCATCGAATTCCTCGACGAGGACTCCGAGGAGGAAATGGAGGTCGTCGAGGTCCAGGAGCCGTCCGCCAACCAGCCGGTGGCAAACCAGGCGCCGCCGCCCGAGTCCCGCGACCAGCAACTCCGCAACCAGCAACGCCACCACCAACAGCCCTCATCCCCTGCGGGGGCCGCCGGCGGCGGCCCACGCGATGGCGCCGGCCCGGCCGAAGACGACGGTCTGGCCGATATCTCCGGCCAAATCGAGGTCATCGAGGCCGTCGAGCCCACCGAGGAGCACGGCCCGGACACCTCCGACGAGGTCGTCGCCGAGTTGCTCAAAGAGACCGACGTCTTCATCAAATACGGCCTGCACGACAAGGCCTACGAGACGATCGTCGGGGTCATCGCCAAGCACCCCGACAGTCTTCAGGCCCGCGAGCAAATGAGAAAGCTGCAGGAGGCTCGCGGCAACACCGCCGGAGCCGTCGACGAGCTTTTGGAGATGGCCCGCATCACTCGCACCACCCCCGGGCGCGCCCAGAAATTCGTCAACGAGGCGCTCGAGCTGACCGACGACGCCGAGCGCGTCCGTGAGGCGGCCGCCAATTACGGCCTGTCGCTCAACTCCGTCAGTGACGAAGAGGCGCTCGACGAGATCTCGATGGTCGAGTTCGACGAGCTCGATGAACTCGATGAACTCGAAGACGTCGAGCCCCACCAGGTCGCAGAGAGCGACGCCGACGGCGGCGCCGACGAGCTGCTCGAGCTCGACATGGGCGACCTCGAATTCGTCGACGCCGAGCCCGACGAGGTCGACCCCGACGAGTTCGAAGAACATTTCCACGAGGTCGAAGAATCGGTCGTCCAGATCAGCGAGGTCGACCTCGACGACGCCGACCTCGAGATCCTCGATGAGGACACCGACGCCGAGATGATCGAGGTCGCCGAAGACGACGGCCTCGACTTCGACGAGTCCGACTTCGACAACGCCGACGATATCGTCGACATGGACGTCGACATCGACGGGCTCGGAGAACTCAGCGGCGAGCAGATGGTCAGCCTCGAGGACGCCGACGACGACGAGCCCGAAGGCGGCCTCGACCTGTACCTGACCGAAGACGAAGCCGACGAGATGTTCGACGACCTCTTCGGCGACTTCGACAACACCGCCGAGAACGTCAATCTGGGCGGCGACGACCCGCTTGGCGAGCTCGCCGAGGTCGACTTCTTCATCCAGCAAGGCCTGGTCGACGAGGCCCAAGAGGTCCTCGACCGCGTACGCGCCGACGAGCCCAACCACCCGGGCATCAAAAAACGCGCCCGCCAGATCGACCAAGCTCGCC
>CAYLTX010000259.1:0-6512 GCA_964386725.1 uncultured Bradymonadales bacterium
TCAACCCCATCGCCGAGTTCGATGGGGACGGCAACCTCACCAAACGCTTCGTCTACGCCTCCAAGCCGCACGTGCCCGACTATATGATCGCCGTCGACCCGCAGACCGGCGAGGAGACGACCTACAGGATCATCAGCGATCATCTAGGCTCGGTCCGGATGGTCGTCGACGTCGACACCGGCACCATCGCCCAGAAGATGCGCTACGACGCGTGGGGCAATGTGCTCGAGGATACCAACGGGGGCTTTCAGCCGTTTGGGTATGCCGGTGGGTTGTATGATGGTGAGACCGGATTGGTGCGGTTTGGGGCGCGGGATTATGATGCGCAGGTGGGTCGGTGGACGACGAAGGATCCGATTGGGTTTGGGGGTGGGGATGGAAATTTGTATGGGTACGTTGCCGCTGACCCTTTGGGTTTTGTCGATCCCGGCGGCGATATTCCAATTGCAGTACCGATTCTAATAGGAATGGGGGTCGGGGGCTTGGCCGACGCAGGAATTCAGTATTGGCAAAAAGGTAGTGTCGATCTGGGACAGGTCGCCATTTCGGCCGCTGCGGGAGGGGTCGGAGGTGCTGGGGGCTGGCTGGCTCGAGCCGGAATTGCCGCAAAGGGCTTCAAGTATTCGCGCACCGCAACAATCGCTGCGGATACCGGAATCGGTGCGCTGACATCGGGCGGAGCTCAGATGAGTGCCAATGCTTATAATGACCGCGAGATGACCGAAGGGGTCGGGAACGCTTGTCTTTTGGGCGCAGGATTAGGGGCAGCTGGAAGCTATGCCTCGTCCAAGATTCCATCGTCCTTGGATGTACAAGGCATGTGGTGGGATGATGCTGCCCGGCATTTCCCGAATTTGGATGCAGGTCGTAGCATCTCCTTCTATTCTAGATTGGGAACCGCAGCGGAGTACACTTCGATAGGAGTGCGCTCGACGGTGAAACAAGGTAGCCAACCATTTAGCGAACGCTAACTCCGGGGCGGCAATGCAATTGTCACCAACGTCGACAACATTTTGGGGAATAGCAATTCTAATCGGCGCTCTTCTGCTCGGCACATATGTTAGCCATACGTGGCTAATGGAGCACCAGTCGCTCGACTGGGCGGCGGCAGACGGCACCATTGTGAGTTCAGAAATTACGACGCACAGTGGAGCGCATGGCACGAGGAATCCGTCAGCCGCGGTAGAGTACGAGTACGTCGTCGATGGAGTCACTTACCGAAGCGACAAAATCCGCTGGGGAGCAGCAGACGATACTCCATATGAACTTATCAATTCCTATCAAGAAGAAAGCGATGTTGAGGTCTATTATGATCCAAAGGCGCCCGATCGCGCCGTCTTACGTCGAGGCAAAACAAGGCAAACCACGCTCTGGGGGCCGGCTCTTGTGGGGTTCTTCTTGTTCGCTGGCGCCTATCTGCTGTTGACGCGAAACAAGAAGCAAAACGGCAGTCGTGTTGCTTAGCCAAGCGCGCTATCGGCGACGTGAACTTTGTCTACGAGGACACGACCGAAAAGCTCGACTATTACGACACTCACGGGCTTCTCGACACCGTGTCGATTGGCAGCACCACGACAAACTATAGCTATACGGGGTTCGGCGAGATCGAAAATTATGCCGTCGCCGACACAGCGGGTAGCCTCTTCGAGGTCGACTACACCTACGACGACGTCGGGCGCATCGAAACGCTCACCGAAGATGTCGACGACGCTACCAGGAGCTACCAGTATATCTACGACGACCGCGGCCGGCTCGAAGAGGTGCTCGAGCGCGACGGCCAAAGCGGCGCCTACGACACCATCGAGGCATATGGATACGACGGAAATGGCAATCGCACCGCGGCCGAAAACGCTTTTCACACGCTCAGCTCCAGCGACATCGAGGTCGACGCCCAGGACCGCCTCACCAAGTACGGCGACTTCGAATTTACCTACACCGACTCCGGCGAGCTGATCTCCAAGACCGACACCCAAAGCGGCGCGTCGACGGGCTTTGACTACGACGTCTTCTCGAACCTTCGCGGCGTCGACCTGCCCGATGGGCGCGCCATCGAATACGAGGTCGACGCGCTCGACCGCCGCATCGCTCGCCGCGTACTCGACGCCCAGGGCAGCGTCGTCAACGAGCAGCGATGGGTCTACAAAGACCAGCTCAACCCCATCGCCGAGTTCGACGGGGACGGCAACCTCAGCAGGCGCTTCGTCTACGCGTCCAAGCCGCACGTGCCCGACTACATGATCGCCGTCGACCCGCAGACCGGCGAGGAGACGGCCTACCGGATTATCAGCGACCACCTGGGCTCGGTGAGGCTGGTGGTCGACGTCGACACCGGCGCCATCGCCCAGAAGATGCGCTACGACGCGTGGGGCAATGTGCTCGAGGATACCAACGAGGGCTTTCAGCCGTTTGGGTATGCCGGTGGGATGTATGAGGCTGAGACGGAGCTGGTTCGGTTTGACGCACGCGACTATGACCCACGTCTCGGGCGATGGCTGAGCGCGGACAGCATCGGTTTTGCGGGCGGCCAGGCCAACCTATACGCCTACGTGTATGGTGACCCGCTCAACTTGATCGACCCGAGCGGCCTCGCCGGTTCGAACTGGATGCAGACACTCGAAGGTGTCAGCGATTTCGCGGCCGGCTTCGGCGATGAGCTCACCTTCGGGGGCACGCGTTGGGTGCGCCAGCAGCTCGATGTAAACGACGTGGTCGACGAGTGCTCGTCGAGCTATTCGGCCGGCGGCTATGCGGCGATGGCCTACGACCTGGCACGCGGCGGGGCGGGCACCGCCGGCAAGTCGATGGCGCGCATCGCCAAGCGCGCCTGCTTCGAGGCGGGTACGCCGGTGATGACCGACGACGGCCCGGTGGCCATCGATGAGCTGGAACCCGGAGACCGGGTCTGGGCGCGCGACGAGCACACCGGCGAGGAGGGCTATCGAGAGGTCGTCGAGGTCTTCGTCACCGAAGACAAGCCGGTCATGGAACTCGAGCTGGTCGACGAAGCATCTCAGAGCGACTACCTTCGAGTGACCGGCGAGCACCCCTTTTGGGTGGGCGACAAGGGGTGGGTCGAGGCCGAAAAACTCGTGGCAGGCGACGAGGTGTTCACCTCCCGCGGCGGCTGGCTCGAGGTCGCCGGCGGCACCTGGCTTCAGGGCACGCGCACCGTGTACAACCTGGAGGTCGACGGCTTCCACACCTACTTCGTGGGGGAGAGTGAGGCGTGGGTTCATAACACTTGTGCGCCAACGAAAATTACTGGATACACCCGACATGGCCTCGATCGCGCGTTAGCCAGAGATGGAGTTGGTGTGAGTCCGACGGCAATCTTAAACTCTGTGCGAAACGCTCGCACTGTGACGTACAAAAGAGCCAATGACACGTTCGAGTATGTTGGAGAGAATGCTACGACGGTGCTAAATCGTGCAGGAAAGGTAGTGACGACATGGGCAACGTCCCGTTCTGGTCACAGGTTACCCTAGCTCAAAGCAACGAGTCGCAATGCTGACAGCCGATACAACTGAGTTTCTCCGGTGGCTTGTGTCGGAGCGAGCTCCCGATCTGATGCCATTGATCGCAAAGAGCAGAGACGAATGGCTTGCAGGTGAGGAGAGAAAGCAACTGATCAATGTGGTACGGGAAGAGCTTAGCGAGGAGGGTGTTGAGCAAAGTAACCAGCCAACGCGTTACGGCAGGAAATTGCTGCAAGTGATCCGAGAGTTGGAACATGCACCGGGATTGACAGTTGAGGAGATGAGTCTCCTCGAAAAACTTGTATCTGAACGAGCGCCCCATTTGGCCGCCTTGGTGGGCACAATTGGTCACGAACGACTTGGGATCGACGAGAGAGAGAGGCTAAGAAGCGTTGTGTCCGACGAATTTATGGAGAAGGGCCTACGGGACGATCACGAACCTACATCATACGGAAGGCAGTTAGACGATCTGATTGGAGCTTTGGGCAGAGTCTAAATCGGACGCCCAGACCGGCCAGCTCGACACCATCGACATGCTCGAAGGCCAACAGAGCGTGCAGGCGCTCAGCTACGAATGGGACGGCCCGCTCATCACCGAAGCGCAAAAATGGGTGCCAAGCACGCCACACTCGCCGGAAACACACCGCATATTCGCCCACCCACACCGAAATGCCATGACACTAAAAAGCCGCGCAACCCCAGCAAACACAAGCCCTTGCGCCCCATAAAGGAAATGAAAATAGGTGCATGGTCAAGAGCGCCGGCCAGCTTACGCTCGACTACTACGATACTCACGGCCTGCTCGAAAGCGTGGAGATTGGCAGCACCACGACAAGCTACAGCTACTCGGGCTTCGGCGAGATTGAAAATTATGCCGTCGCCGACACAGCCGGTAGCCTCTTCGAGGTCGACTACACCTATGACGACCTCGGGCGCATCGACACGCTCACCGAAGATGTCGACGGCGCTACCGGAAGTTACCAGTATATCTACGACGACCGCGGCCGGCTCGAGGAGGTGCTCGAGCGTGATGCTCAGAGTGGCGCCTTCGACACCATCGAGTCCTATGGGTATGACGGCAACGGCAACCGCACCTCGGTCGACAATGCCTTTGATGCCTTATCTGGCTCGGACATCGTGGTCGACGCACAGGACAGACTCACCCAATACGGCGACCTCGAATTCACCTACACCGACTCGGGCGAGCTTTTGACCAAGACCGATACCCAAAGCGGCGAGTCTACCAGCTTCGACTACGACGTCTTCTCCAACCTGCGCGGCGTCGACCTGCCCGACGGGCGCGCCATCGAATACGAGGTCGACGCGCTCGACCGCCGCATCGCTCGCCGCGTACTCGACGCCCAGGGCAGCGTCGTCAACGAGCAGCGATGGGTCTACAAAGACCAGCTCAACCCCATCGCCGAGTTCGACGGGGACGGCAACCTCACCAAACGCTTCGTCTATGCGTCGAAGCCGCAAGTGCCCGACTATATGATCGCCGTCGATCCGCAGACCGGCGACGAGACGACCTACCGGATAGTCAGTGACCACGTCGGCTCGGTGAGGCTTGTGGTCGATGTCGATACCGGCACCATCGCCCAGAGAATGCGCTACGACGCATGGGGTAACGTCCTCGAGAATACCAACGAGGGCTTTCAGCCGTTCGGGTATGCCGGCGGTCTTTACGACGCGGAGACCGAACTGGTGCGGTTTGGGGCGAGGGATTACGATGCGCGGGTCGGTCGGTGGACAACGAAGGACCCGATTGGGTTTGGGGGAGAGGACGGAAACCTCTATGGGTACACCAGAAATGATCCTGTGAACCTGCTCGATCCTAGCGGACTACTGCCGGGCGTTCGCCAAGTGGGTGGTGGTTGCCCAAGCAGCACAAGCAGGTGGGAGAGAGTCAAGACTTGGTTCGACAAGGGTGGACTGACAGCTGGCGTCGATGTCGGAGCGGATTTTGCTATAGTCATGGGATGGTCGGTTGGCATGAACCTGCAAGTCTATCAGCCCACGCCTGGAGATTATCGGCTTGGTGTGTTTGGAAGATATAGTGTTATGAAAGGACCGCTATCGGTCGGCGTATCCGGCACCGGCAATGCCGGTTGGGGCTGGGGAGAATGGAGCGGTGACTTTCAGGAGGTTGATGGAAATGCGGGGAGCGTCGCCGCAGGCGTTTACAAAAGCCCCGATGTCAATTCAGTGGAAGGTGGCTATGTTGGCGGTGGTGGGGGATACTCCGTGGGCTCTCCGGCCGGGGCAGCAATCTCAAAGATGAGATACGTCGAGTGGATCTCCTTCGATCTGTGAATCGGGCACCGGGATTTGATCGATGACACTTTGGACCTACAACACAAAGCTTACTGTGAAGGCGGCGAACACTTCGAAAGCGAAAGATGACTTTCTCGACGCTTTCGAAGAACATCTTTGCAATGAAGATCTGCAAGTCCGCAGGGAGGGGGGACAGTTGCTCGCAAAGCAAGGTATGTACCCAATAATTGTTTGGCGAGCATTCCATTGCGTGCACGAACTAAGAGCCCATATGACCACAGTCGCGGACGGGACCTTACGAGTGGAAGTCGAGTGCCGGTTAACTGGATCGCGGGTTTTCCCTCTTGCCGGTGGTTTTTTCGGAGTCGTAATTGCTGTGCTCAATGCGGTAACAAGTGGCAATATCTTCGAGTCCATTCTCTATTTGATTGGATTCAGCTTGTTCTTTGCCATTATTCCCCCTCTCGTGCCGTATATTTTGGTTGCGCGCATAGTCGAACAAACCATCCAGGAAGCATTACATGACGCGGATCTGAAAACCTGACCCCTTCGGACGAAATAGGTCTATTTGATTCCTTGGCCTGCTCGAAAACGCGGAGATTGGCAGCACCACGACAAGCTACAGCTATTCGGGCTTCGGCGAGACTGAAAGTTTTGCCGTCGCCAACGGGGCAGGTAGCCTCTTTGAGGTCGACAATGCCTTTGACGCCTTATCTGGCTCGGACATCGTGGTCGACGCACAGGACAGACTCACCCAATACG
>CAYLTX010000260.1:0-6510 GCA_964386725.1 uncultured Bradymonadales bacterium
CGCGGGAGCGCCGGCTCGCCGATCGTAAAGCCAGCGAAAAGCGTGAGCAGAAAACGAAGAAGAGCGCCAAGACTCAGAGGCCGCCGCCCACCCCACCCACGCCGGCCATCCCCGAGCCCCCGACGGCGCCTTCAAAGAACTCAGGCGAGTCCGACAAGAGCGCCTCCTCGCAGGAGGTGGCTCGTTACCGCAAGAAGATCGAAGCGCTCGGCGACCGCTGCGCCGGCCTCATCTCCAAGATGAAGGCCAATATCGCCCACCTCGAAAAGCTCCAAGAAGAAGAGCGCCACGATGAGCTAAAGGAGTTCTCGGAGACGATGCAGGTCGAGCAGAAGCGCTACAGCGACAGGCTTCGCGACACGAGCAAGGAGTATAGCCAGTTGATGACCGAGATCACCCTGTCGGACTTCGACCGCGCGCAGATGGTCGGCCTCTCATCGATCTACACCAATAAATGTACCTGGGAGTAGAGCTGGCCCGGCGAGCTGCGCTTTTCGGCGGCCGGTCCGTGCGTACCTTGGCGGCATAGTCAAGCCCCCGTCACCGCCGGGTCTTTCCCGGCGATGACCTTCGCCAAGGAGCCCGAGATGAGCACCAACCGACCCCGTTCACCGCAGCCCATTTCCTCCCGAGGCGTCCTTCCGGACCTGTCGACCGACGTGGTGACACGGCTGGTGGCCGGTCGCTGCTACTTCACGGATATGAGCGCGGCCAACTTCCGCACGCTCCTGGCCGGCGCGCAGTCGCGCGGGCTTACGATCGTGCCGGCCGGATGCCAGGCCGATCTGAGTGATGTCGAGGAGAACTTCGAGATCCAGGGCCCCTTTGTCACCGGCAGCCAACTGGTCTGGACGAGCGCGTCGGCGGGCATCTCGGAGCCGTTCGACGCCGAAGAGGTCCAAGAAATGACCGTCGACGCCTTCGAGGAACTCGACGCCGACTTCGAGGCGCAGATGAGCCGGCTGGGCGGGGTCGCCTCGTCGGTCGAGGACGGCGTTTTTCTATGCAATACCGGGCCGCTGTCCAGCGGCACGCTCACTTTCGGGGTGGCCGGTACCCGCGAGGAGGCCGAGATGACCGGCGGCGAGTATATCTGGGGCCATGATATGGACAAGCTTCCCCACGACACCGGCGTCATCGGGGAGGTCATCGCCCATGTGAACCAGGACGAGGTCGAAAAGATCGATTTCAGCGACGAGGCCGACCAGGTAAGAAGACGGGACGCGGTACCTTATTCGCACGAGCCGGTGTACTTCTTGGTGGCCCAATATGACTGAGCTGAGCGACGAATCGAGCACCTGATCGCGCCGGCGCAGCTCACGCAGGCGTGGGTTGCTCGGCGCCCAACAGCTTGTCGACGACCCGAGCGAAGTCGTCGAGCGAATAGGGACGCGGAAGCACCCCGAAGCGGGGGCGTTGCTCACGGTCAGAGTTGCTGCTGGACAGCAAAAGCGTGAGCAGGTCGGGAAAGGCTTTTTGCAAATGGTGGCTCAGCCGCTCCCCGTCCATGCCGGGAGGATGCTCATCACAGATGAGCAGGTCGATATGCTGGCTGGTCTGCTGCGACCAGGCCAGCGCTTCCTGCGGAGAGCTGACGACCTCGACCACGTAGCCGTGGCGCTCGAGGTTTCGGCGCAGCAACCGTTGGACCAAGTGCTCGTCCTCGACGAGCAAGATCCTGGCCGAGGGCGCCTCCGGCTCGGAGGTCGGCTCCTCGAGGGTGGGCTCGGCAGGCCGGCGGCACTCGATGGCGTCGAGGATGCGCAGCCCGAGCGTATTGGCCTCGAGGTCGTCGGCGCATAGGTAGTCGTCGGCCGGTTGGGCGTCGACACCTCGCACGCCTTCGGGCTGAGCATCGCCGATGACCAGCACGGGCACATGCGGCGCCTGCGCGCGGAGGTCGCGCAACGCCGAATCGCCATCGGTATCGGGAAGATCCCGGCCCAAGATGACCGCGTCGATGGGCATGCCCGCCAAGATTTGAACCGCCGACCAGAGACGACGAGCCGGTGAGACGACGAACGGAGCCGGCGCAGCCTCGAGCGCCTTGCGCACCGCCGCCGAGCGCTTGGGTCGACCATCGACCACAAGGACGCGAATGCCGCTTTTGTCTTGGCGTTCGTAAGACCGGCCACCCATCTCGGTGTCGCTCCTCAATGAAACAGTGATTTCCGTCGAGGTCCAGAAACTGAACACCAGCGCCCCTCGAGTCAAGCCGCCCCTTCGCCCAACCGGCTCAAAGCTCGCGCAGGCGGTAGCCAACGCCGGTCTCTGTGATGATGTAGCGGGGTTGTGAGGGGTCATCTTCGAGTTTACGGCGCAGGTGGGCCATATAAACCCGCACGTAGTGGTCGCGTCCGACACAATCGGGACCCCAGACCTCTTCGAGGATTTGTCGGTGGGTGAGCACCCGTCCGACGTGTTTGATCAGCGTCAGCAAGAGGCGGTACTCGGTCGGAGTCAAGTCGACCTCTTTTTCACCCACGAATACCCGGCGGGCGACCCGGTCGACACGCAGCTCGGCATTGGTGAACACCGAATCTTCATCGTCCGGGGCAACCTGCTCGGCGTGGCGTAGCCCCACTCGGATACGCGCCAACAACTCCTGGGCCCCAAAGGGCTTGGTCAGATAATCGTCGGCGCCCGCATCCAAAATGGTGACCTTGGAGTCTTCCGAGTCGAGCCCGGAGACCACCACCACGGGAGTGTGGGTCCACTCGCGCAGCCTCTCGATGACCACCTCGCCGCCGATATCCGGCAAGCGCACGTCGAGCAAGATGAGGTCGGGGTTGCGTTCGGCAACGAGCTGGACCCCTTCTTCGCCAGTCTCGGCCTCTATAGTCTGATAATCGTTAGATTCGAGCAGGGTCGTCAGAAACCTGCGCATCTTTGGATCATCTTCGATGATCAAAATCACAGCAGTTGGATTCATAGTGGGTGCTTTCCTCAGGTTGCTGCGGTGTGGTCAGCGTGAGCGGCGACCACTTCTTGGGGCGGCTGCTCGTCACCAAAATCTAGAGTAAAACTAAAGACGGCGCCGGCTGCATCAGGCCGATTACGCACTCGAAGACGGCCGCCATGTGCCTCGACGATCTCGCGGCTGACCAGCAGGCCCAGCCCGCCGTTGCGCGGGCTGGTGAAACTGGCGTGTCCAGTACAATGCACGGCTTCGTCGACTTCCCCCACATCTTCGAGTCGCGGCCCGGCGTCGTAGACCTCGACCAGGCAACGCTGTTGATCGGCGGTGACTCGTACTTCAATGGCCTGGGAGGCCGTCGAACATTGAGCCGCGTTGTCCAAGAGCGTGGCCAACGCGAGCACCAACAAGCCCTCATCGCCTTGAATCAACGCCATGTCCGGCTCGACATGCACGTCGACGGCGCACCCCTCGCGGACTCGCTGGAGACGCCGACAGGCTGCTGCAGTCAGATCTTCGGCCAGGTGCCAGTGACGGCGCAGCTTGCGGCCCTGCATCTTGAGCCGACTGAACTCCACGATGGTCTCGAACATCCAGCGCAACCGGTCGGTTTCGCTGGAGATATTCGCGCCCAACTCCACCAGCGCCTCTTCGGACATGCGCCCGGCGGCGTTATCGAGCAGATCCGCGGCCAATTTAATATTGGCCAGCGGCGTACATACATCGTGGGCAAAGCAGCGAAGCGCTGCTTCAGCGTCGTCTGTCCGGCGCTGCTCCCCGGCAGGCGGCGTACTTTCCTGATTGTCGGTACCGTCCGCCATCATTGTGTAGCGTATCCCAGCTTCGTGTTGATCGAGCTGTCGCGACTAAGCCTCACCCAGTCGTTTTGCCACTTATCGGCCGTCCTATATATTATATTATGTCGAGCTCCCTCGACCGAGAGCTATTCACCGACATTGCGAGGTGATTTTACAACTATTTCGTTCATTCGAACATTTCCACGGACTTCCCGCAGGCTCGATGAACTCGACGTCGAACGAATGCTCAATCTCGAGGAGATGGCGAGGTGGCAAATATCTCACGATCCACTCATTCGGTCGACATCATAACAGATCAACGTCAATAATGGCGTAAAAAGGCGCCTTTGTAGCATTAAAATACTGAAAAACCGCTTGGGTACCCCCAAAAATGTGGCTATGCTGTCAGGCATCCCGGTAGTTAGTGTTGACGCAAAACTTCGTTGAGGTACATGTTGGCCTATGGGACACCTCGCAAGTTATATCGCCACGCATTTTCGCCCCTCCGACAAGCCCGGATGCATCTCGAAGCTGCGACTGCTCGAGCGCCGTGAGGAACAATTCGAGGATTGCGACCTCGTCGATCGACAGCGCCTCATCGAGCTGCTCGAGGCCGACGAGCGCATCTTCACCTGGGATCACGACGAACAAACCCTGGGCGACGAGATCGAACTGGTCCGCGTGGAGGGAAACCCCTATCTCCGGGTTGACGGCCAGCGGCTTCGCGCCGACAACCTCGGCGAGCTTCCCGAGGCCTGAGTATGCCCCCCATCGACACCGACGCCGGCGACGAGTGGAACCACCGCACCGTACAGGCCAGCGGCCTCGATCTGCACTGTGTCGAAGCAGGCAACGGTAGCGAGGGCGCCAGCGGCCCGTTGATGCTCTTTCTGCACGGGTTTCCCGAGTTCTGGTACTCGTGGCGCCACCAGATCAACGAGTTCGCCGCCGACTTCCACGTGGTCGCCCCCGACCTGCGCGGCTACAACAGAAGTGACCGCCCCGAGTCTCGCTCGGCCTATCGGCTCGAGCACCTGGTCGACGACGTCAAAGAGCTGATCTTCAATCTGGGCTACGAAAGATGCATCCTGGTCGGCCACGACTGGGGCGGCGCGATCGCCTGGGAATTTGCCCACGCTCACCCCGAGATGCTCGACAAGCTGGTGGTGATGAATGCCCCTCACCCGGTGCGTTTTTATGAGGCGCTTCGCACGCCGAGCCAGTTGAGGCGAAGCTGGTATATATTCTTCTTCCAACTGCCCTGGCTGCCTGAAAAGCTTCTGTCCAGGCAGGGATGCGAGGCGATCGCCGAGCTCTTCGCCAACCAAGCCAAAAACCCCGACGCCTTCTCCGCCGCCGACCTGGAGGCCTACCGCCGGGCCGCCTGCCGGAGGGGCGCGCTGACCGCGATGCTCAATTATTACCGCGGCATCCCCTCGACGTCCCTGACCTTCAAACCGCGTGATTATACCCCCATTTCGGTGCCCACGCTGCTGCTGTGGGGCGAAGACGACGCCGCGCTCGGCAAAGAGCTGACCGACGACATGGAGCGTTTCTTTCCCGACCTGCGCGTCGAGTATATCTCCGAGTGCAGCCACTGGGTCCAGCAGGATCGCCCGCAGATCGTCAACGAGCAGATGCGCTCCTTTCTCGAAGACCGATAGACCCGGCAAAGCTCAGCGTTGGCCCGACAGAAGCTCCAGGGCGTTCTGGCCGGTGATGCGGTCGACGGCCTCGGCCGGGTAGCCCCGGGCGAATAATTCTTTGGCGACCAGATGGATGTCGCGGCAATCGCGCTGGTCGCTCGGGATGCTCGGGATCCAGCCGTCGTAGTCACTCCCCAGCGCCACGTGCCGAATCCCCACCCGCTCGATGATATATTCGAGGTGGTCGACGACCACCGAGGTGTCGGCCTTGAGCCGGCCGGCCAAGAAGACCGGCGCGAAGATCACGCCGATCACCCCGTCGGTCTCGGCGATGGCGTCGATCTCGTCGTCGCTGATATTTCGGGCGTGCTCGTGTACGCCTTTGACGCCGGTATGCGTGCAGAGCACCGGGCGGGTGGCCACCTCACATGCCTCGAGAACCCCGGGGGTGTTGACGTGGGCCAGATCGACCACCACGCCCTGCTCTTCGAGCGCAGCGATGAGCTCGCGGCCAAAGCCGCTGAGGCCGTCTTGCTCGTTGGCCCCCCGGCCCATCGACGGCGTCGCCGCCGAATTCTTGGAAAAATGCGCCAGCGTCAGATACGCCACGCTGCGCTCGCCGAGCGTCTCGACGTGCTCGATACGGCCGGCCAGGATATGGGCGCCCTCGACACCGGGCGCCAAAGCCAGCCGCCCCTCGTCGACCGCCCGCTGCCAGTCAGCGGGCTGGCGCACCCGCAGCAGGTCCTCGGAGCCGGCGACGACCTCGTCGAGGTAGTCGAGCTGGCGGTTCATCTCCCGAAAGCCGCGCTCGGACTCCCAAGGCCAATAATGAACCCCCAGACAAGCTCCGCCGTAACCCGCATCCTGCATGCGCGGGATATCCGCGTGCCAGAACAGCGGCTGGCCCCGCATGCCAGGGCGGTGGCGCCGCGTCACACGGTAGCAGAAGAGGCGCTGTTGGATGATGCAATCGACGTGCAGATCGACGATCGGGTGTGTGTCGGACATGGGGTCACCGAGGTGTTGTGAGAATCACGCACGCAATATAGCGAGCCCCGCCACTTCTGCAATGCCACCCATTTCGGAGCTTCAGAAAGCGTACGCCTCCATTGAAACGACCCCTAAATGGCCTTTGGCACGGTCAACC
>CAYLTX010000261.1:0-865 GCA_964386725.1 uncultured Bradymonadales bacterium
GGTTTGGGGTTTTGGGTTTGGGGTTTGGGGTTTGGGGTTTTGGGTGCACTGATTGTGCTCGGGTGCCTTACCAAGAACCAAGAACCAAGAACATGCATGAGCGTCATGCAACCAAGTCGCCGCGGAATCGTAAACGACACGCCGACCGCAAGCTGCACGTGAGGCAGCAGCTGGAATACACATCCCGTGGGTCGAGCTTATAATTATATAAGGCGAGCCGACACCGGAGGAGCTATGGCGATCACCCCACGCACCGTTCTCTCACAACCCCTCAACCTATTGCTCTTTGGGCTCGGCGTGCTCGGCGTCGGCGGGCTCATCGGGTTATTCGTCTGCGCGGGCGAGATCGAGTCGCAACGGCATGCTGTGCCGGGGCGCGCGGTCGTCGACGAGCTCGACGCCGGCATCGGCCCGGCCTCGGACGCGGGATCGGCTGCGTCGGCCTCCGATCGAATGCGCAGCGCGAGCGCCTTGCAGGACTACGCCTGCCAACTCGAGCAACCCGACCACGACTGGTCGGAAGGCCAGTGGCTGCGCCATATCGATTGCATGGAAGCGCGCGGCGAGCCCTATGAGGCGCTGCTCGCCGAGACGAATGCGGCGATCGATGCGGCCGGGCTCAGCGTCGACTTGGCGGTGCTCAAGGCGGATTATCTGGAGGTGGAGGGCAGCCCCGACGAGCATATCGAGTTTTTGGATGAGGCCTACGGCGAGCTCGGCGTGGTCGACGGCCGGCTCGCCCACCGCCTGTCGCGTGCGTTGGTCTGGCGAGGCCAGCCTGAAGATCTCGAGCGCATTCGCCACCTCCAGCTGCTCAGCCGCACTTTGTTGGACGGCAATTGCGAGATGCTCCAGACCGATATCT
>CAYLTX010000261.1:875-6496 GCA_964386725.1 uncultured Bradymonadales bacterium
TGATGGCCGAGGAGCTGGCCGACGAGCCCTCGCCGGCCGCCTGGCGCGGGGTGCGCGATGTCATCGACACCTACCTGATCAACGACTGTCAGGAGCAGCGACACACCGGCCAATGGGGCGCGCTGGCCGAGGTCATCGGCGTGGGCGTGGCTGCCGAGATGAGCAACGGCCACGACGGTCATTCCAGTCTCTTTCGCCAGGTCACCGACGCCTTCGATATCCATCAGCAGCGCACCTTTTGCCGCCGCGCGGTGCCCGATCGAAGCGAGCTGCGCGACCACTGCCAGAAGCGGGTCGGTGACGAGTTGTATTTGTCGCGCGATTGACGCGGTGGGTAGCCACTCTGTTGCGGTTTACCCGCCGAGGATGCTCGACGATCGCTTAGGTTCTTGGTTCTTGGTTCTTGGTTCTTGACAGTCGGTGTGCTTACGGGCTTGTCTGCGGATGGTTGACTCGAGTCCGATGACAAGCTTTTTCCAAAGATCCAACACCATGAAGAAAGAAGCAATTGACTGGCTTGGCGAGCTTCGCGAATTCGCCCATGACCGGCGCGGGGAGCTCGAGATCCCCAACGGCCATAACCTGGGCCCGCGGGAGAATTGGCGCCGCCGGGTTACCGGCGGAGTCCTGCTCCAATTTCTGGATTTCGTCCAGAGCGGCGAGATTTACGAGCACTTCGGCGAAGCCCTCGACGAGTTGCCCCTCGACGAGCGGGCCTTCTTGTTCATCACCGATCTACCCGGCGCCGTCGCCGCCGAGGAGCTCATTCAGACCGACAGCGACCATGTGCTCTACGTGCTCAAAGAAGAGTGGCGCGCGTGGCTGACCGACCCCGAAGCCGATCACGACGACGAATACGAAAAGCACTACGAGTTCTGGAGCGTGTGGCACCAGGATCTGGACTCGGAGTGGGAGCTCGACGAGCTCGATGACGAGCAGTGGTGGGTCCACGAAGAGGGCTTCGCGCTGGCCGACGGCGCCGGCCGCGGCGCCCAGCACCTGTGGAAGTGGGACGGCTCCGACATGGAAAAGGTCGAGGAAGCGATCACCGCGTGGAGCTCGTTTCCTACTCCTGAGTAGAGGCAAGTGGGCGAATAATAGCTTCCAGGGCGTCCAGTCCGTCGGTCAGGGCGGCCGGGCCGGGCTGCAAGATGATCGACGGGTCGAGCTCGTGGACCTGGTCGTTTTGGACGGCCGGGAGTTCGTCGTAGCCGGGGCGACTTCGGATCTGGTCGCAGTCGACGGGTTTTCCGCACCAGCAACCGATGATCGCCTCGGGCCGGCGCGCGATGACGTCGGCGTCGTCGACATAGCGCTCCTTGGCGCCCTTTCCATGCGACTCCTCCTCGAAGATATTCTCCCCGCCCGCCAACTCGACGAGCTGGCTGACCCAGCGAATGCCGGTGATCTGCGGATCCGGCCACTCCTCGAAGTAGACCCTCGGCCGGCGCGCCTGCTCCAGTGTGCGCTGCCTCGCCGCCTCGAGCCGCTCGATATAGCCGGCGACGAGTTCCTCGGCGCGCGCCTCTTTTCCCACCAACCGCCCGATCGCCACGATCACGTCGAGGATGTCCTGCACGCTGCGCTGATTGAAGATCAGCACCTGCTGGTTGGCCTCGATCAGCTCCTTGGCGAGCTCTCCTTGAATATCCGAAAAACCAATAATTAAATCCGGCTCGAGCGCGCAAATCTTGTCGACGCTGCCGCCGATAAACGCCGAGACCACCGGCTTCTCCTCCTTGGCTCGCTCCGGCCGCACCGTGTACGCGCTGATGCCGACGATGCGTTGCTCTTCGCCGAGCAGGTACAGGATCTCGGTGGGTTCCTCGACGAGGCAGACGATGCGTTCGGGGAAGTCTCTCATGATCAGGGGTTCAGGGGTCCAGGGGTCCAGGAGTCCAGGAACAGCTTAACGGCAGGGGTTCAGGGGTTCAGGGGTCCAGGAACAGCTTAACGGCAGGGATTCAGGGGTCCAGGGGTCCAGGGGTTCAGGGGTTCAGGGGTCCGGGAACAGCTTAACGGCAGGAGGTCAGGGGTCCAGGGGCAATGGTGATGATTTCTTGATGGTGCCCCGGGATTTTTGAGGCGTCTGCGTCGCCCACCCGGCCGAAACGGCCATGTGGCGGGGGCGATCTTCTGGCATAGAACGTGAAACAGTGGATAATGTAGCTACGAATGATGCATTGCCACCGAGGGTAAGTGATGAGTCGGATGATCTGGATAGGTTTGGTATTCGCGTTGGTGTTGCCGATGGGTTGCGTCGATCTCAATGAGGAGACCGAGCGGGAGTGTCTGTCGGAGCGGCGTTGTGGCCCCGATGACGGGCCGGTGTGTGGCACCGACGGTCAGACCTACGACTGCGAGTCGGTGGCGCGTTGTTACGGCGTGCAGGTCGACTCCAGCGGTGACGCCTGCGAGAGCCAGCAGGCCCAATGTGAGCCGGTGACCTGTGAGATCTATTGTGAGCATGGCTTTGCGACCGACGAGGACGGCTGTGAGGTTTGTGCTTGTGAAGAGCCGCCTCAGTGCGAGCCGGTGGCCTGTCGGATGGACTGCTCAGATCGGGGTGGGTTTGCCACCGATGAAAACGGTTGCGAGATCTGCGAGTGTCGCGAAGAGGTGCAGTGCGAGGGTGTTTCTTGCACTCTGTACTGTCCCAATGGCTTCAAGACCGACGAGGACGGTTGCGAGTATTGCGAATGTCGCGAGGCCAACGAGACGTGCGACGGCGACCCCTGCGTGACCGACTATTGTGCCTCGCGCCAGGCCACCTGCATGCGCGAGAGTGAGCTGGCTACGATGGGCGCCTGCGAGCCGATGGACTACCTATTTTTGGAGCCCGAGCCCGAGTGCGAGTGCACCGAGAATAGCTGTGCAAAGCGCGGCTGCACCGCCGACGACGATTGTCTGGCCGAGCAGGCGCTATGCGTCAATGATATGGACGCCGACGAGGGCTACTGCGTGCAGGCGAGCTGCCAAGATCTGATCGAATCGTACGAAGAGGTCGCCAGCACGCGCAACAGTTGCACCAGCGACAGTGACTGCGCGGTGCATTATCCCGCCTATAGCTGCTGCGGAAATGTCGCGGTCAATACCGAGGGCAAGCCGGATATGGTGGCGATCGACCGCTTCGCCACTCAGACCAGCTGCAGCGACGATTGGGACCGGCAATGCGCCAACGTGGACTGCGACGCGCCGCCCAGCGCGGCCGAATGCGTTGGGGGCACGTGTCGGCTAGCGCAACCGTAGAGCAACAGCATTCACCACAGAGTACACAGAGGGCACAGAGCTAAGAATTGATGGCTCTGTGCCCTCTGTGCGCTCTGTGGTGAGCTTTTTCTGGTTCAATCTTCGAGCGTGAAGCCCACGTCCACCTTGACCTGGTAGTGGGCGACCTCGCCGTCTTCGATGTGGCCGCGAAGCTCGTCGAGCTCGAACCAGCGCATATTGCGCACCGACTCTCCGGCTTTTTCGATGGCTTGGTCGATGGCGTGCTCGATGCTGTCGGTCGACGAGCCGACGAGTTTGACGATTTTGTAGACGTGATCTTTGGTCATGATGTCGCTCCGTTTCTTTGAAGGTGGTTAGGTTAGCTGCAGTTTTTTGTGGCAGCGGCCAATCTAGGTTCATTGGGGGCGACATCAAGCCAGGGGTTCAGGGGTCCAGGGGTCCAGGGGTCCAGGAACGGCGGTACTGCGGGCTTGGGGCTTGGGGGAAAGGCAACGGCAGGATCTAGGCGTGGGTGGTGAGCCAGCGTTCGAGGCGGGGGTGGGGTCGGTCCTGGTCGCGCCAGCGTTGGGCTTGGCGGCCGAGGGCGGCGATCTGGCGGTTTTCGGAGGCGTCTTTGCCGCCGCAGGCGTGCCAGAGGGTGTCGACCTCGTCGGCGGTCAGTCGGCGATATTCGCCGGCGGCCAGGTCTCCCATCTCGATGGGGCCGATGCGCGGCCGGTGCAGGTGCTCCAATTTGAAGCCGGCGCGCCGGGCCATGCGCCGCACCATGCGGTTTCGGCCCTCGTCGACGACGACCGATAGCAAGCTGTGGGCGGCCGAGGTCTCGAGCACCTCGGTGCGCAGTGCGGTGGCCGGCGGTTTGCGGTCGCCGATGTCGATGCCCTCCTCGAGTGCGTCCAGGCGCTCGTCGCCCGGCTCGACCACCCCGCGCACCTTCAGGTGGTACTCCTTTTCGACGTGAAAGCGGGGCCTGAGCAGGCAGAAGCACAGGTCGCCGTCGTCGGTGAGCAGCAAGAAGCCGGTGGTGGGTCGGTCCAGGCGCCCGACCGGGAAGATCGTGTTGGGCAGCTCCTCGAGCCACGGCTCGAGGCATTCGCGATCGTGGGGATCGCTGGTGGTGGTGAGAATCCCCTCGGGCTTGTGCAGCGCGAAATAGTGGCTGGCCTGGACGGGCTCGACCGGCTCGCCGTCCAGCAGGACGACGTCGTCTCCGAAGACGAGGCTCCAGAGCGCGTACTCGTCCCAGTCGCTGTTGTCAGAGGAACCAGCGGGCTCGTCGGCCGGGCGCACTTCAATGCGCCCAGCCTCCCAAGCGGCTTCGACCTCGCTGCGCGACAGCGGCGTGGCGTCGGCGAGGTATTTGTCGAGGCGTCGCGGGATAAACATAGTCTATTTGACGAAGAGTTCGACGGTGCCCAGCTCGTCGACCTGGGCGCGCACGTGGTCGCCGGAGTCGACGTGAATGGCCGCGGTGGCCCCGCCGGACATCACGATCTGGCCGGCCTCGAGCTTCTCGCCGCGCTCGGCGAGCAGGTTGGCCAGCTCGGCCAGCGAGCGAAGCGGGTGCTCGAAGATCGCCGCGCTGCTGCCGGTCTTGGCGACCTCGCCGTTATGCTCGAGGACCATGCCCAGGTTGCCAAGATCGAGGTCGTCGGGCGACATGCGCTTGTTACCGAGCACCACCGTCGACGACGAGGCGTTGTCGGCGACCACGTCGATGATGGTGAATTTGAAGTCGCGAAAGCGGCTGTCGATGACCTCGAGCGCGGCGCAGACGCTTTCGACGGCGTCGAGCGCCTCGACCGGCGTGGTCGGCCCCTCGAGATCACGACCGAGCACAAAGCAGATCTCGGGCTCGACGCGCGGGTGGATATAATTGTCCCGGTCGAGCTCGTCGCCGTCGCCGGCGACCATCGGGCCGGTCAGATGGCCGTAGATGGGGCTGTGCACGCCCACCTGCTCCATCTTGGCCTTGCTGGTCAGGCCCATCTTCATGCCCACGAGCTCCTCGTCGCGCTCGAGCCGGCGCGCGATGGAGGCGCGCTGGATGTCGTAGGCCTGCTCGAGGGTCATGTCCGGCTCTTCGGCCGTCAACATGGTGATGGGAGTGACGGCGACGGCGGCGCTGTCGACGATTTCGGCGAAATATTGGGTGCGTTCGGGGTTCATGGGTTTTTGGGGTGGGGTTAGGGGTTAAGGGTTTAGGGTCGTGTGGCTTTCTTGGTTTTTGGGGCACCCCTCCGCCGGCTTCGCCGGCACCTCCCCAGGGTCTTCGACCTGGGGAGGAACCTTCCGCTAGATCGCGCAAGATCTGCTTTCTGAACAACAACAACCGACCACTGCGCGATCACACCGAAAGTTCCTCCCCATGCGGCGTTCAGCCGCCATGG
>CAYLTX010000262.1:0-6443 GCA_964386725.1 uncultured Bradymonadales bacterium
GGTCTCCACGGCCAGCGCGACACCTTCGCCGGTCAGCGGATCGAGGTAGCCGGCGGCGTCTCCGACCAGCAAGACGCGCCCGTGGACGCGGCGGTCGACCCGCTGCTCGAAGGGGCCGCCGCCGAGCGCCTCGGTGGTCGCAGCGGCGCCGTCCAGGCGGGTGGCGAGTTGGGGGAAGTGGGGCAAAAAGTCCTCGAAGCGGCCGCCGCCTTCGGCCAGAAACGCCACGCCGACCAGATCCGGGCTCACCGGCGTCACATAGGCTTCGCCGCGCGGGCTCCAGTAGACCTCGACGCGGTCGGCCCACGGGGCCCTGCGGAAGTGGCGCCTGACCCCGTATCGGCCGGGGCGGCGCGTGGTCACCTCGACCTCGAGTCCGCGGCGCACCGCCGAGTGCAGCCCGTCGGCTCCAATAAGATAACGCGCGCGAAGTCCGGCGGCTTCGACATAGTGATCGCGCTGAGCGACCGAGCCGACCCGTCCCTCGACGCGCTCGACACCGAGCGCGTCGGCGCGCTCGGACAACCGCCGGTGCAGCTCGAGGCGACGAACGCCCAGGCCCGGCGCGCCGAAATCACCCGTGGCGCGTCGATGCGGCCGCTGGGCGTCGATATACCGGATGCCCACAAAGGCGTGGCCGGTCGGCCGCTCGACGCCCAGCTTCTCCAGACTGGCCAGCGCGGCGGGCATCAGCCCCTCGCCGCAGGCCTTGTCGATGGGGGGCGGCTTCGGCTCGACCACCACCGCGTCGAGCCCGAGCTGCGCCGCACGAATTCCCGCCGCCAACCCCGCCGGCCCGCCTCCGGCGATCACGATATCGTGGCATGAATTCATTCGATCAACACAAATTCAGCCGCAAATCCCGGCCCCATCGCCAATAGAACCGCCGGGGCTGCGCCGAGCCGGCCGCCCTCGATGCTGCGCCGCAAGACATCGAGCACCGACGCGCTCGACAGATTGCCCAGCTCGGCCATCGACTCCCAGGCCAGGTCGAGCTGGCCATCTTCGAGGGCCAGCGCGGAGCCGATCGCCTCCAAGACCTTCGGTCCACCAGGATGGGAGATCCAGGCGCCGATATCATCGCGGCCCAGCTCGTGTGCTCCCAAGAAAGCGTCGACCTCGCCGGCCAGCTCCGTCTCGATGACCTCGGGGAGGTCACCCGAGAGCACCAGGCCGAAGCCGTTCTGGTCGATCTCCCAGCCCATGACCCATTCGGTGTCGTGGAAGAACGCGCTTCGGTTGTCCACGATCCTCGGCCCGGCGCGCTCGGTGCGGGCTGCGCGCTCGGCGCCCACGGCCACGACCGCCGAGGCCCCGTCGGCGAACAGCGCCGCGGCGATATAGTCGGCCATCGACACCTCGTTGCGCTCGACGGTCAGCGAGCAAAGCTCGACGGCCACCAGCACCGCGGTGTGGTCGGGGCGCGCGCGCAGATATTCGGCCATGCGAGCCACCCCGGCTGCGCCGCCCACACATCCCAGCCCGAACATCGGCGTGCGCTGAATACTTCGGGGCAACTCGAGCGCGTTGATGATCCGCGCGTCGATGCTCGGGCTGGCTACGCCGGTGACGGTGGTGAAGAAGATCGCGTCGACGTCGCCGGGCCCCAGATCGGCGGTGGCCAGCGCGGATTCGACGGCTTCGGCGCCCAGGGTGGTCGCCGCTTCGATATAGTGGTCGTTGGCGGCGCCGAAGTCGGTTATCTCTGCGTAAGCCTCGGGCGCGAGCGCGACGTGGCGGCCGTTCACCCCAATCCGCTCGAAGAAATACTCGAGCCACTCGTCGTCATAATCGATGCCTCGCGCCTCCCATAGGCCCCGAACCGCCTGCAGGGCTTGCTGCTGGTCGAGCCGGTGCGGGGGCACGGCCAGACTAACACCTGCGATCTGGGGGGCTTCGTCGGTTGATCTCGATTTCATATCATATCCGAATTAGTGGTTGCTGATGAACGTACTGCGAGCTTTTTCGAGCCTACGCTCTCTGAGCGCGTGCATTTGCTCGCTCAGCCCCACCTTATAAATGTGAGGGTTTTGGAAGCGCTTATGTTCGTCCGGCAATTTAGCGAGCTGGTCCTGCGCATATTCGGCTGACTCCTGCGCGGTGGGCCGGTCGACGAGCACCTCGCCGGCCCGCATCACCGGACGGAGCAGCCTGTCGGTGGCGTAGTCTCCGATATCGGTACTCTTGTCGGCATCATGCGGGTGAATCATGCGTTTCGGCGCTGACTCGCCGTCGACGACTACGCAGTCGCCGTAGAACTGGCCTCGGTCGTCGATCAGCCGCACTACGTCTTTGATGCCCGGAAAGTTCACTTTGGTACGATTCTCTGAAATCTTCAGGCGCGGCTGATCGTCGAGCATACTTAATTTATAGACGCCATCGAGCGCAGGGCACTCGTAGGAGGTCACGAGACTGGTGCCGACTCCGAAGGCGTCGATCGGTGCGTCCTGGTCGAGCAACGACTTGATCACATGTTCGTCGAGCTGGTTTGAGGCGGCGATCTGGACGTACTCGAGGCCCGCCTCGTCGAGCATCTGGCGCGACTCTTTGGCCAGCCAGGCCAGGTCGCCGCTGTCCAGCCGGATGCCGCCCAGGCGCTCGCCGCGTTCGGCCATCTCCTTGGCCACGGTGATCGCGTTGGGCACTCCGCTCTGGAGGGTGTCGTAGGTGTCGACCAGCAGGATGCAATGTTGCGGGAAACTCTTGGCGTAGGTGCGAAACGCCTCGAGTTCCCCGTCGAAGCTCTGGATCCAGGAGTGCGCCTGCGTGCCCGAGATCGGGATGGCGTCGCGAAAACCGGAGAAGACGTTGGAGGTCGAGTCGCAGCCGCCCAGGACCGCGGCTCGCCCGATCTGAGTGCCCGCAAATCCATGGGCACGTCGCAGGCCGAAGTCGATCACCTTGCGATCCGGTCCGGCGGCATGGCGCAATCGAGAAGCCTTGGTGGCGATGAGGGACTCGAAGTTGAGCACGTTCAACAACAGCGTCTCGACGATCTGCGCCTCGATAAGCCTGCCGTGCACCCGCATCACGGGCTCGAACGGGAAGATCGGATCGCCTTCGCGAGGGGCATGGACCTCGGCCTCGAAGCGCAGATCGCTCAAATAATCGAGAAACCCGTGATCGAAGCCCTGCTCGCCAAGATAGGCGAGGGCGTCGGCGGTGAACCGAAAGTCCTCGAGGACCTCCAGCAAGGTGTCCAGGCCTGCGAAGATCACATACCCCCCGTCGCAGGGGACCTTGCGAAAGAAGTAGTCGAAGCCGGCGGTTTGCTCGTGCTTGCCCGCCTGGAAATAGCCCTGGGCCATCGTCAGCTCGTACTGATCGGTATATAGGGAGCCCAGCGGCCCGAGAGGATTGGTCGACGATGCGCGGTATTCGGTCATGGAAATGGGTCCGTTGGTCAGGGCAGGAAACAAAAGACGGCGGACGCCGAGAATCTAACGACCATCAGGGGACCATCAACCGCGCGGGACCCGATGAGCGCGCGGGATCGGATTTTTCAGGTGCTCGAGGCAGGGTTGGACTGGGTTAACACCTCGCGCACCTTCGACAGAAGACTGTCCGGAGTGATCGGTTTGGCGAGGAAGAAGGCCTCTTGATCGCGCACGATTTGGCGCGTCTGAACGTCGTCCACGAAGCTGCTGGTGTGCAGCACTGGCACGTCGGGACGAATCGCATGTACCCGTTCGACGGACGTCGGACCTTCGTGGCTTGGCATGAGGACGTCGGTAAGAAAGAGATCGATGCCCAGGCCCCGCTCGAGGAGCTCGAGCGCGTGGTCGGTATCGTCGGCCATCACGATCGTATAGCCGCCGGTCTCCAAGATCCTGCGCACTAATTGGCGGACCTCCGGGTCGTCGTCGAGCACCAAGATGCGCTCATCGCCGGTGGCCGGGATCGGGATGGTGGTCTTGTCGGTGCCCGCGGGCGTCTGGGGCGAGGCTGCGGGAAAGAAGATATCGAATACCGAGCCCGCACCCGGCGAGCTGTCCACCCGAATAAAGCCGTGGTTCCGCTCGACCAGATCGGCTACCGTCGCCAGCCCCAGCCCCGTGCCGTACCCTTTGGACTTGGTCGTAAAGAAGGGCTCGAAGATGCGCGCTCGGATCGCTTCATCCATGCCGACGCCGGTATCGCTCACCCGAATGCGCACGTACGAACGGGGGCGAGACCTCAGCTCGGCCGGTGCGGCTGCGGGCAATGTGTCCACGTTGCTCGCTTCGATGGTCAACTCGCCTCCCTCAGGCATGGCATCGCGGGCGTTGACTCCCAGATTGATGACCACCTGCTCGAGCTCCACCGACGATATCTCGACGTCGCCGAGGTTGTCTTCGCAGCGCATGTCCAGCGAAATCTCCGAGGGCAGCGTGCGCTCCAGAAGCGGCCGCACCTGTTCCAATAGCAGCCCGGGCTCGACGATCTCGTCGGCGTGCACCTCTTCGCGTGCAAATGCCAGTAGCCGGTGGACCAATGATGCCGCGCTCTCGCTGGCGTGCACGATCTTTTCGGTGTCGTCGCGAAGGTGGGAGTCGTCCGGCAGCTCCACGTCGATGAAATGCGCGCAGCTCATGATCACCGACAGCAGGTTGTTGAAGTCGTGGGCGATGCCGCCGGCCAACTGTCCGACGAGTTCCATCTTCTGAGCTTGGGCGAGCTGAGCTTTGGCCGCCTCGAGCTGCCGCGCCATCTGAGCGCGCGACGCCTCATCCTGCAGGCTCGCCTCGACCACTTTCTCCGGCCGCTCGTCTCGCGCGTCGACGGCGGCGCTCATCGCTGCAGATGGACCGACCAAGGCGCTCAGATCGGTGGCCAGGCCGGCCATATAAGAAAATCGCTCTCCCTGCTCGAGCAGCGGGAATGCCCGATCGCGCACCCAGCATTGCGTGCCGTCTGGCCGGCAGATCCGGAAGGACTCGTCGTAGGCTCCCGACCCGTCGCTACAAAACGCGCTTCGAACCCGCTCGCGGTCCTCGGGGTGGATCGCTGCGAAATAGGTGTCATGGCTTTCGTAGAGTGGGGCGCGCGGTTGCGCCCAGATCTTTGTGAACTCCGCTCCCACGTAGATGAAGCGTCTGTCGCGCGGGTCGTAGATCCAAAAGAACTCGTCGAGGTGGTCGAGAACGATGCCGCTCCGGCCTTCGTCATCGATACGCTCAGAGCTGTATGCATTGAAGTTGGACACGACAGAGGTCCTGGTCGTATAGCTCGGGTGAAGCGGCGCGCTCACAGCCAGCGCCACCGGTTTAACTAATTTTCGATGTGCTGCCGGCATTGTGTGAAATGAGCCTGTCTAATACAACCGCCAAACCCAATCGTCGAACGCTCCCCGTCCGCGATGTGGGGTGTAGGTTGAGTATCTTGCATCGGTGTCGATGATTCGTTGTCTGACACTGCTTCGAAAATGACACTGCTCCGCTCCCAGGCTATGGCCATGCTCGAACTCATCTGGCGTTTTCGTAACGCAACCCTCCAGGACGAGTCCGTGCTGCGTCCGCTGATACAGGCGATCGCCGATACGCCGGGCTTTGTACCCAAACGCTACGACTTGAACCAGAAGGAGGATTGGCGCGACTTCGACCTCGACCGTGCGGTCGTCGACGCGTTGACCCAGCGCACGCAGCTGGTGCGGCTGCAAAACGAGGACGCCGACGCATTGGCGATGATCGCGCTCGGCAAGAGGGACGAGCAGCCCACCGCGATCATTCGGTTGCCGCAGACCCACGATCTCGGCGCGCTCGTCGGCCGGTGGACGCGTTTATACGAGGCGCTGCCGCTGGAATCGACGCTGATCTCATCGTCCGACTGGCGCCGCGCACTCGACCAGGCCGATCTCCCCCGGCAGATCGCCGGCGTATTGCTCGGGATGGTGTTCGGCTGGCGGCGTGGCGTCGAGCCGCAGGGGCTTTCCACCATCGATCCCGAGGACATCGCAAATAGCCCCGTGTGTATCTCTCGCGAAGCGAATCACCTGAGGCTGCGTCTGGCCGACGAGCCCGGCGTCGTCGATGACGCCCACAGGCGCGCTCTCGAGCGGGTCGCAAGGCGTCTGCAGCGCGCCGGACACTGAAGTTCGCCGGGCCCGTCGACCGACCCTGCTGCGGCCTCCACAACGGGGCGCAGAAATCCTGTGCAAAACTCCTTGACAACCCCAGATCGGCCGCCTATAAACCCCGTCCACCGTGACGAGGCCACAGGCCTTCGAGCGGCGAGCTTCTGGCTCGGGCGTAGGTAGCTCAGTCGGTAGAGCACGGCCCTGAAAAGGCCGGTGTCGACGGTTCGAATCCGTCCCTACGCATCCCGCAAAGGCGCGACAGGCAACCTCCTGTCGCGCCTTTGTCATTTCTTGCCCCATCAGCGCCATCAGCGCCATCAGCGCCATCAGCGCCATCCGCGCCATCCGCGCCATCCGCGCCATCAGCGCCATCCGCGCCATCCGCGCC
>CAYLTX010000263.1:0-6272 GCA_964386725.1 uncultured Bradymonadales bacterium
ATAACATATGGGCGCGTGTGGGTCAGGGGCAAGTTATGGCTCTCATCGTGCCCGTTCCACCCATGACGTGGTTTCGTGCGGGATCCAAACCGTAGCTGTGGGTAAGCCGCCACCGGGTGCGCCGCAGGCGCGACCGGTGGGGCGCACCCACAGAGAGCCTCGGATACCTGCCACGTTCCCTAATGGAGATGGTCGAGCGGCGACCCTATCCGAGGGTGCGCCTCGCCGTCGGGCCCGAGGCCCGAACGGCTGGGCTTACCCCCGGCTACGGTTTGGTTTCTTGGTCGGGTGATCGTTCGGGTGGTGCGGTTTGTCACTTCGTAAACCTCCTCGCAAACCGGCCCACCCATGCGTCGATCTCGTCGAAGCCCAACGCATACGCAATGCCCAAATACACCCCCGCATAGAGCCCGACGACCGGGATCGCCTGCAGGGCGATATGCCAGTCGGGCAGCACGCGCCACAGCAAGAGCGCCGGGACGACGGCGATCAGGGCGAGGCCGGCCATCTTAGCGGTGGCCATGACCGGTAGTGCGAAGTCGTCGGTCTTGCGGCCCAGGGTGATGCGGAGCATGGCGAGCTCGGCCCAGGCGCCGGCGGAGGCGCCGACGGCGAGGCCGACCGCGCCCAAAAACAGCGGCTGGCCGGTGGCCGGCACGTCGACAAATTCGGCCAGCGCGAAGTCGTCGAGCCAGAACATCAGCGGGACGCCGACCAGCGCGGAGATGCCCACGCGGATCGCGGCGATCTTGGCCGGGGTCTTGGTGTCCTTGAGGGCGAAGAAGGCGTTTTGCAGCAGCCTGGACATCGTCGTGGCCACCAGGCCCAGCGTGTAGCCGGCCAGCACGAAGTAGGCGAGCCAGTTGCCGTTGATCTCGAATTGGCCGGTGCGCAAGACCGCGCCGACGATGAGGAAGCCGAACGCCAGGTATCCGACCGCCGTGGGGACGGTCAAAAACGCGATCTGGCGCAGCGATTTGCGGGTGCGCTCGAGGAAGCGGCCGACCCTGGAGTCGGCGAGCCGGGACAGCTCGGGCAGCTCGGAGGCGGCGACCGACATGCCGAACAGGCTGACCGGCAGCATATAGAGCATCACGCCGTAGCGCAGCGCGCTGAGCGCGCCGACGGCGATGAACGAGGCGAAGATCAGGTCGATATACGACGAGATCTGGGCGACGCCGCGGCCGGCGACGGCCGGAAAGAACGTGCGGATGGTCTCTTTGACGCCCTCGACCTTGGTCGAAAACGAGAATTTGAAGTGCGACATCGTGCGCACGACCACCGGCAGTTGCACCAAAAATTGCAGCACACCGCCCACGAAGGCGCCCCAGCATGCCGCGAAGAGCAGGCGATCGAGGGTCTCGAGATCCAGGCCGGCGGCTGGGATGTCGAAGGGGGAGTCCAGGTAAAAGACCGCGGCGGTGATCAGGCCCCCGATCAGCGACAGATTCCACAGCACCGGCGCCAGGTAGGGCAGCAAGAAGCGGCGGTGGCTGTTGAGGATCGCCAACGCCCAGGCGGCGAGGACGAGCACGCCGGCCATCGGGAACATGATGCGCACGGCTCGCACGGCGAGCTCGAAGCGGTCGAAGCTGGCCTCGCCGGCGGCCACCAAGGCTGCGTCACCGGCGAAGCCGGGAGCCAGCACGCTGACGATCGGTCCGGCGAAGACGATGCCCAGCAGCGTCAGGACGGCGGCCACGGCCAGCAAGAGCCCGAAGATCGCCCCGGCGAGGCGACCGGCGTCCTCGTGGCGACCGTCGTCGATCATCCGCGAGTAAACGGGGATGAACGAGGCCGAGATGGTCCCCTCCCCGAGCAGATTCTGCAGGATATTGGGCGCTTTGGAGACGAATTGCCATACGTCGGCGTGCGCGCTGACCCCGAAGAAGTACGCGATGGCGCGCTCGCGGACCAGCCCGAAGATCCGACTGGCCAAGATGCCCACGGCGACAAAACTCGCCGCGCTCTTTGGCTCGGCAGTGTCGTCTTGTGGTTGTTTGGATGCTTCGGGGCTGGGCTGATCTTCAGACATGATTGGGACGACTCGGGGCGGCGAACGACGAAACAACGACAACGCGAGCCGACGATACTCGATGACCGGCGCACTGGCTACCTAACCCCGCGGGCCGCGGGCACTATTTCGGCAAAAGCCACCGGCCGGGATTGAAGTCCGCGCGAGGATGTCCATTTTCAAGATGCGGATCGCCTCTCGGCTAGATATCACGCCGTATTGCGGCGATTTTGTCGAGTTTTTGAGACTTGACACGCGATCTGCGGCTCACTAGACTTCGCGAAGTTCTCACAAAAAGCAGCAAATCAGCCTCCGAAGCGCCCGGGGGTTGGTGTAATCGTTTTTTCGTGCCCTTCGTGGTGCGAGAAACGACTTGGTGTGGCGTAGCGGATTTTATCACGTAACCCATCTGTATCGAGGGAACGACTATGACGAAAGCGGAATTGATCGACGCTGTGAACAAGAAGGCCGCTGACGAGGGTATCGACTTGACCAAAAAGGATACCCGAGCGCTGGTGGACATCATGTTCGAAACGGTGGCCGGTTCGATCGAGGACGAGGAACGCTTCTCGTACCCGAATTTCGGCACCTTCAACGTCAAGCATCGCAAGGCGCGCGAGGGACGCAACCCCCGCACCGGAGAGCCGATTCAGATTCCGGCCTCCAACACGGTCGGCTTCAAGCCGTCCCCGTCGCTCAAGGATCAGATCAACTGATCTTTTTGCTCAGAGTACGAAAAGGGCGGCCTTTGGGGGCCGCCCTTTTTGGTTCTTGAAACTCTATCGCGTCGACGGCAGGGACGCCGTCGCTCCGGTTGTCGCTTTATTCGACGGTAACGCTTTTGGCCAAGTTGCGGGGTTGGTCGATGTCGGTGCCTTTGAAGTCGGCGACGTGATAGGCCAGAAGTTGCATGGCGACGACCGCCAGAAGCGGCTGGATATAGGCGGGGACGTCGGGCATCTCGATGACCTGGTCGGCGAACTCGCCGACCTGCTCGTCGCCCTCGGTGGCCAGCACGATGAGCTGGCCCTGGCGGGCTTTGACCTCTTCGAGGTTGCTGAAGACCTTGTCGTAGACGTGGTTTTTGGGGACCAGGATGACCACGGGCAGGTTCTCGTCGATGAGCGCGATGGGCCCGTGCTTCATCTCGCCGGCAGCGTAGCCCTCGGCGTGGATATAGCTGATCTCCTTGAGCTTGAGCGCACCCTCGCAGGCGATCGGATAGAGGTTGCCGCGGCCCAGGTACAAGCACGAGTTCGAGTTCGAGTAATTGTGGGCGATGCGGTCGTAGACGTCGGTCTCCTTGAGCATGTCCTCCATATGATGGGGGACTTCACGAAGCGCCTGCAGGATCTCGCGGCCCTGGTCGCGGTCGAGCGTGCCGCGGCGCCGGCCCAGCCAGACGCCGAGCATGCCTGCCACGGCGAGCTGGGTGGTGAACGCCTTGGTCGAGGCGACGCCGATCTCCGGGCCGGCCTGCGTATAGACGACTGCGTCGGATTCGCGGGCAATGGTCGACTCGATGACGTTACATACCGCCAGGCTGCGCGCGCCGAGCTCCTGGGCCTGACGCATCGCCGCGAGCGTGTCGGCGGTCTCGCCGGACTGGCTGACCGGGATGCACAGGGTGTGATCGGTGATGAGCGGGTTGCGGTAGCGGAACTCGCTGGCCAGGTCGATCTCGACGGGCACTCTCGCGAATTCTTCGATGAGGTATTTGGCGACCTGGGCGGCATAAAAGCTCGTGCCGCAGGCGACGAAGACGACCTTGTCGAGCTCTTCGATCCACTCGTCGTCGAGGCCGACCGGGCCGAAGTCCACATCGCCGCGGTCGAGGCTGACTCGGCCCCGGAGCGCGTCGACGATGCGGGCGGGCTGCTCGTGGATCTCCTTGAGCATGAAGTGCTTGTAGCCCTGCTTCTCGGCGGAGACCGGATCCCACTGGATATGCTTGAAGTCGCGCTCGACTGAGTTGCGCTCACGATCGAAGACCTCGATGCCGTCGTCGCTCAAGATCGCGGTGTCGCCGTCCTCCAAAAAGATAAAGTCACGGGTATAGGGCAGCACCGCGGGCACGTCCGAGGCGGCGAAGACCTCGCCGTCTTGCCGGCCGACGACCATCGGTGAGGCGTGTCGAGCGACGACGAGCTCGTCGGGCGAGTCCGCGTTCATCACCACCAGCGCGTAGGAGCCCTCGACCTGCTCGAGCGCGTCGCACACCGCCTCGTGGAGGGTCGGCGAGCCGTTATCCAGGTGCACGTCGATGAGATGAGCGATGACCTCGGTGTCGGTCTCGCTTTGAAACTCACGGCCCTTCTCGACGAGCTTGCGCTTGAGGGTGCCGTAATTTTCGATGATCCCGTTATGGGCCACGATCACGCGCCCGGCGCGATGCGGGTGCGCGTTCTGCTCGCTGGGCCGGCCGTGGGTGGCCCAGCGGGTATGACCCAGGCCGATATGGCCGTCGAACGGCTCTTCATGAAAGGCGCGAAATAGCGCGGAGAGCTTTCCCTCGGCGCGGCGCATCTCGACGTCCCCGTTGGCCGTCGCGATGGCGATGCCGGCCGAATCATAGCCGCGATACTCCAGGCGCTGCAGCCCGGATAAGAGAATATCACTGCACTCACGATCCCCAACATACCCCACGATTCCACACATAAATCCCTCGCGCTTGGCGATTAAAAAATGAGGATCACGAACATCCCCGTCGAACCCCTGAGTTTTTGACGCTTCAGGTACAACCTAAGCACTTCTGGGAGGTCCGAAAACAGCAGCATTGGAGATAGGCTCCTTTTTTTTGGGAAAGAGCCGCATCTCCAATGCTTTATGAGCAAAGGGTGCCACAATTGAGCAGCAACTTCCAGCGTTGGGCTGGAGCTGCTGTGATCAGGGCGCGACGCCGGTGATCTCGGCGCCGACGGCCTCGAAGGTCGCGCCGAGGCTGAGCGTCTCGTTGGAGTCGTCGCCGTCGCGATCCAGGTCGGGCGAGTTCGACAGCACACTGGCGATGATCGAGCAGCCGCTGATCGCCGTTGTGTCGGCCAAGTTCTGACACATCAGAGTGGCGTTGGGATCGTTGTTGCAGGACTCCGCGTCCTCCGGAGTGGAGTTGCACACCCATGTATCGGTGCTGTTTTCGGTGAACACCGGATCGGTGGCGATGCACGAGCAATTTCGGGCCACGTCGTTGAGCGCGCCGAACAACTCGTCGAGGGTGACCAAGCCGGCGAGCTGACCGTTGGTCAACTCGACACGTCCGCCAGCCTCGAAGTCTGCTCCAGGAACCACGTCGGCCTCGATGACGATATCGGTGACATCAACCTCGATGAGCTCGGTGCCCACCGGCAGCGACAGAGGCGCGCTGCCCCCGGAGACGCTGAGCCGGCCATTGGAGACGCTGGCGCTCGGGAAATTCGAGCGGGGATCGCCGTTGGCGTCGAGGCTGTCCGGCTCGATATAGAAGTCACCGGTGCCGGCGAGGTTAGGAGCGAAATCGGCGTCCGTGTCGCGACCGAAGAGCAGGTCGAGTTCCAGGGAGGCGTCGTTATTCTCGTCGCTCCAATAGGCATATTCGAAGAGATAGACGAGCACGCCGTTTTGGATCTGATAGTCAATGACCTCGTTGAAATCGGTCTCCGCCGGAGGACCGGCGAGTTGAGCGACCAAGTCGCCCAGAGCGTTATCGTCGATACCGTCGCCGTCGTAGTCGTGACAGCACTCGCCGCGCTCCTTGAAGACAAATTCGGTCATGAACGAACCCGGCCCGTGCGGCCCGTCGGGGCAGCTGGCGTCGACCGGCGGATAGGCGCAGCCGGTGTGGGGGGCGTCGGGCTCGTCGGTGGCGTCGCTCGTGTCGCCGGCGTCTTCATCGCCGCCGTCGGTCGCGTCGTTCGAAGTGGCGTCGGCGTCCTGGGTCGGATCGGCGTCGGATGCGTCGTCACCCGAGTCGGAGACGTCTTGGCCGCCGTCCGGCCCGCCGTCGGAGGGCGCATCGGGCTCGTCGGTCGAATCCGAGCCGGTATCGGTCAGCGTGTTATTATTCGCCTCGCTGGTCCCATCATCCGAGCAAGCCGGCGCCAGGGCCAGGGCCAACGCGATCAAAGCTATCCACAAGATATTTCTACGACGCGCCATTTTCATAAACCGCTCCAATCGATTTCATTTCTTGATTGCAACGATAAGCATAACGCTCTGCGTCATGAATGGCAAAGTGGGACTGCGGGCTAGATGCCGGGTTGGGGGTTGAGGGTTGGGGGTT
>CAYLTX010000264.1:0-6271 GCA_964386725.1 uncultured Bradymonadales bacterium
GTCCCTGCCGTCGACGGCAGGGACGCCGTCGCTCCGGTTGAGCCCGCCGTTATTTATCTAGGCGCACGGCCAGGAAGATCGTGCGGCCGTCGCGGTGGACCAGCAGCCGGACCGGCTTTTTGACCGGGTGGCTTTTGAGCGCCTTTTTGAGCGAGGCGACCGACGAAATCTCCTGCTTGCCGATCTGCAGGATGACGTCGCCGGGGCGCAGCACGCGGGCGGCCGGTGAGTTGGCCAGCACCTTCTGGACGGCGACACCCGTGGCCCGCTCGAGACCCATGCGCTTGGCGATCTCGGCGTTGACATCCACGACCATCACGCCCAGCCGGGCTTCGCCCTCATCTTCGTCCTTGGTGGGCACGACGTCGGAGTTTCCTGAGCCCGGGCGCTCGGCGACGGCGACGTTGAACGAACGCTTCTCACCGTCACGAATGACCTCCAGGGGCACGTCTGTGCCCGGACGGGCTTTGGCCGCGGCAAGCAGGAGGCTCTGGGCGTCGTTGACCTCTTTGCCGTTGAATCTGGTGACGATATCGCCGGGTCGAATGCCGGCGTCGGCGGCCGGGCCGTCGTCTGCGATCGAACCGATGAGCACGCCGGTATTGGGCTCGACGCCGAAGCTCTTGGCCAGGTCGCGGTCGAGCTCCTGGATGCCCGCGCCGATATAGCCGCGGCTGACATAGCCGCTCTCGCGAAGCTGGGGCAGCATCTGCTCGACCATGTCGACGGGTACTGCAAAGCCGATGCCCTGGCCGCCCCGGATGATCGCCGAGTTCACGCCCACGACCTCGCCGTTGAGGTTAAATAGCGGCCCGCCGGAGTTGCCCGGGTTGATGGAGGCGTCGGTCTGGATGAAGTCGTCGTAGGGACCGTGGCCGATATTGCGGCCGGTGGCGCTTACGATGCCGGTGGTCACCGAATAATCCAGACCGAACGGGTTGCCGATGGCCACGACCCACTGGCCGACCTTGAGACTCGACGAGTCGCCAAAGCGCACCGCCGGCAGCTTGCCGTCGGGCTCGACCTTCAACAGCGCGATATCGGTGCTCGGGTCGCTGCCGACCACCTCGGCCGGGTACGAGTCGCCGCTCTGGAGAATGACCGAGATCGCCGCGGCGTCGCCGACCACGTGGTGGTTGGTGATGATATAGCCGTCTTCATCGACGATGAACCCCGAGCCCTGGCCGGTGCGCGGGCGCTGGGGCATCTGGCCGGAGAACGGGTGGCCCCGCTTGGTCTTCTTTTTGGCGGCGATCTCGGCCTTGATGGCGACGACCTTTTCTTTTTGCTGCTCGAAGACCCTGGAGACGTTCGGCAGGCTGGTCGGCGCCTGCGTCTGGCCGGCGCTCGCCTGGGCCTGGTCGTCTGCGTTGGTCTCGGCGCTGGCCTCGGTCGCGCCCAGCGGAGGCGGCGCCACGCCGCCGGCGTCCCAGAGCATGGGAACCGCAACCAGCGCGCTCAATGCCACAATGGTCGTCTTCATACGGGTCGAAACGGACAACTTGGACTGCACTTTTCCTTCCATCTTCATACCTCGTGTTCGCGATTTCATTTCTACCCATTCCATTAGTAGTCGCCAGGAATACTCGCGACCCGGTTGCGTTCAATACCACCCATGAAATGCCTAGAATGCATCGAGAAATTAACTATCTCGCTCTTCCATGACCGATAACTGTGTTTGTATGGCAATTCATTCCGCCCGCGGCTGATCGCGGCCATCCCAAGACGTTCTTTACAGTGCGACGGCTCGTCACTACGTTCTGGCAGAGCTTTGGTGTTCCCGAATTTCGAGCATGACCCGATGACCACGCGCGAGACACAATCCGACAACGCCCAAGAGACCGCCGGGCCCGATCCGCTCGACGGCGCATTTCCCTTGGCTGAATTGATGGACGAGACCCTGGCTGGGCTGGGAAAAGACGGCCGGGCCTCGCGCATCGACCTGCCCCAAAAGACGCTCGACGACCTGCAGTGGAGTGAGTTGCTCGAGCAGATGCTCAGGGAGACGGTCACACCGGAGGGCGGCGAGCTCATCCCGAAGCTGGCGCCGCTGTCGGGCCGCGGCGCCGTCGAGCGCCGATTGGCCGAGACCAAAGAGGCGCTGCGGCTGCTCGACGAAGGCGATCCCCCGCCGCTGGTGGGGCTGCGCGACATCCGCCAGGCGGTCCTCCACGTCACCCGCGAGGGTGTGCTGGTCGCCGAAGACCTGGCAGCGATCGCCCAGAACTGCGATGTCGCCTCGCGAAATAGCCGCTTTTTCAAGTCCCGCGCCGGCCGAATACCGTTTTTGGCCGACGTCGGACGCAAGATCGATCCCTGCGACGAGCTGCGCCGCGAGCTGCACCACGCCATCGACCCGGGCGGGCAGATCAGCGACAAAGCGAGCAGCAAGCTCAGAAAACTGCGCCGCTCGGTCCAAAACCAGCACGACCGGCTGCGCGCTCGCGTCGACCAATTACTCCGCCGCCACGATATGGAGACGCACCTGCAGGACGATTATTTCACCGTCCGCGAGGAGCGCTACGTCCTGCCCGTGCGCGTCAGCGCCAAGGGCCAGGTGCCGGGCATCGTCCACGGCTACTCCTCGAGCGGCCAGACCGCCTTTATCGAGCCCACCGAATTGGTCGAGCTCAACAATGAGCTTCGCTGGGCCGAGATCGAGCTCGAAGAGGAGCAAAACCGCGTCCTGCAACGCCTCTCGCGGCTGGTCGCAGAATACGCCTCTCGGCTCGAGCGCAATATCGAGGTGCTCGCTTATCTCGACGTGATCATGGCCGGCGCGCGCTTCGGCGAGCGCATCGCGGCGACCATCCCCACGATCACCGAGCGACGCGTCGAGCTGACCGAGGTGCGCCACCCGCTGCTCTACCTGCAGCACTTGCGCGAGGTCGACGGCGAGGTGGTCAGCGACGTGGTTGCCAACGACCTGCTCATCGAGCCCGAGCGGCGCGTGCTGGTCATCTCCGGTCCCAACACCGGCGGTAAGACAGTGCTGCTGAAGACGTTGGGCCTGTGCTCGCTGATGGCCCACTGCGGGCTGCCGATCCCGGCCGACGACGGCAGCGAGCTGCCGCTATACGAGTCGATCTTCACCGACATCGGCGACGAGCAGTCCATCGAGCGCGATCTGAGCACGTTCTCGGGTCATCTGACCAATATCACCACTTTCCTGAGCCGCTGCGGCGAGGACAGCCTGGTGCTGCTCGACGAGCTGTTCACCGGCACAGACCCGCTGCAGGGCGCCGCTCTGGCGATCTCGCTGCTCGAGGAACTCGGCGATCGCGGGGCGACGACCGCGGTGACCACACACCTCGAGAACCTCAAGACGCTGGCCATCGAGAACGACAAATTCGCCAACGCCTCGATGGGCTTCGACGTCGACGCGCTCGAACCGACCTATCGGCTGACCTTGGGCGTGCCGGGCAGCTCGTTTGCGGTCCGGATCGCCCGACGGCTGGGCTTCCCCGAGAAGCTCGTCGAGCGGGCCATCGAGGTGCTCGAAGGCGAGGAACATCACAGCGTCGACGAGGTCTTGGCCCAGCTCGAAGACCAGCTCGGCGAGCTGGAGAGCGAGAAGAATCGCCTCGCTCAACAGCGCCGCCACGCCGAGCGGCGCAAGGAAAAATACGAGAAGAAGTACAGCGAGATCCGCGAGAAGGAGCGCGAGTCGGTCCACGATGAGACCCGCGAGCTCAGAGACGAGCTGCGCGAGGCGCGCGAGCTGATCCGCGACAAGATCAAGGAACTCCATCAGGCCCAGCGCGTCGAGCGCGGCTCCGAGCTGAGCCAGCGTGACCTCGGCGAGATCCAAGACGAGCTCAAGGGTGCCGAAGACGCCATCGAGAAGGCCGGCGAGCGCACCCGTCCGGCCCAGACCGGCCCCGAGGGCTTGGCGCGCGTGCCGGCCGACGAGGTCGAACAGGGCCTGGAAGTCCACGCACAATCCTTCAACCGCAAGGGCACGATCATCGAGCATAAGCCCGGCGACGACACCGCCCTGGTCCAGATCGGCGCGCTCAAGGCCCACGTCGACATCGACGAGCTATACTATCCCAGCGAGGAGCAGCGCCGCCGCCATTCACGCGGCAAAACGGGCACCTCGCCGACGCCCTCGAAGCCGGCCGCGCCGTCTCGCGAGGGCGACTCGCTGGCTATCCCGCAGACCGGCGACAACACCGTCGACCTGCGCGGGCTGCGCGTCGACGAGGCCATCGAGAAGCTCGAGATGTTCTTGGACCACGCCTATCTGCGAAATCGAGCCGGCGTCCACATCATCCACGGCCACGGCACCGGCGCGCTCAAGCGCGCGGTGCGCGGCTACCTGGTCGAGTCGCCCTACGTGCGCGACTTCCGGCCGGGTGAAAAAGGCGAAGGCGGCGACGGGGTCACCGTCGCGGCTCTCTCCGACAAAGTAAGGCATTAGTCACGCACGGCACTGGTCACTCGAGGCATTAGGCATGTGGGCGCAGTACTTCCACCATATCACCCTGCACTTTCCGATCGTCTTGACGATGGTGATCGCCGCCGTCGGCGTGTGGTCGCTCAAGGACGACGCCCCCCAACTGCGCTTCTTTTTGCGCTGGGTCGGCTGGGCGTGCTTTGCGATGACCACCGTCACGGTCGTCGCGGGCATTATCGCCGCCCCCGGCTGGTTCGGCGGCGAGGGCACCGAAGCGCTGTCCCACCACCGAAACCTCGGGGTGACCACCTGGGTGGTCATGGCGCTGGCGGCTTCTAGCTACGAGTGGGGCGTGCGCCAGGGAAGCAGCGACTGGCGAAAATTCGCCGTCGGCGTGTGGTGCGTGACGGTGTTCTCGGTCATCGGCACCGGCCATTGGGGCGGCACGGAGCTGCACCGGGAGGATTTGCCGTGGACTCAGGACGAAACGCCCGAACGATCGCCCGACCACGAAACCAAACCATAACTGGGGGTAAGGTCGGCGTCTTTTGCCGGCCGCACCCCCAGAGAGGGTCGCCGCCCTACTACGCTCAAAAATAAATATGGCGGGTGTCCGAGGCTCTCCGTGGGTGCGCCCCTCCGACCGCGCCTACGGCGCACTCGGAGGCGGCTTACCCACGGCTATGGTTTGGATCCCGCACGGAACTACATCATGGGTGAAAGTAGCTCATCCCACAGTTACGGTTTGACCCGTTGCCCGAACGGCTCTTCCGGGCTAGACGACCCTCTCGGCATACCAAGCTCGACCGGCTCACCATCCGCCGTGTAGTCGGAGAAGCGAAGCGGCAGGCCCTCGGCCATGGGGAATTTGGTCGAGTTTTGCAGGTGGACGTGGACGTGCGGGTTGATCGAGCGCCCGGAGTTGCCGCACTCGCCGAGCTTTTGGCCCGGCTCGACGCGCGCGCCCTCCTCGACGGCCAGCGACTCTTCTTTCATGTGGGCGACGAAGAGATATTCGTCCTCGTCGACCTCGATGATCACATGATTTCCGAGCACCGATTGCTCGTCGAAGTCGCCGGGCTCGTTGTCCTCATTGCCGTCCTCGGCGCGAATGACCTCGCCTGCGGTGGAGGCGAGCACCGGCTCACCATAGCAATAATACTCAGACAGCTCCTCGCCCTCGCCGCGGTGGCGCTCGCCATCCTCGACGCGGGTGAAGTCGTAGGCCCACCGATAGGCTGCGGTGGTGGCGTGATAGTTGGTGTCGGTGGAGTCGCCCCCGGCGGTCACCGCCCACTCTCCATCGAAGGGCAGCCGGTATTGGTGGGTTGACTCCCAATCCTGGGTCGACAGCGGCACCGTAAAATAGGGGACGTTTCCGAAGAAGGCGGTCGCCAGCAAGACCCCGAAAGCAATGATCCGTGAGCGGCGAACAAGCGGCGGGTTGAAAAATGACTTGACCAGGCCCCAGAACATCACCGGCATGGTCAAAAAGCCCAGCGTCGCGATGATAAAGGCGTGGGTGTACACGCTGGCAACACCGAGGCGCAGCAACACCACCACCCATCCGAGCGCCGACAGCGCGCCCATTCCGAGTGAGATCTTCGCCCACAACTCGAAGCTGTGGTCGACGGGTTCGTCGCGCCAATCGCGCTCTTCAGCAGCGGCTTGGGAATCGTCGTGCTTATCGTCTTTTTGGGCGGGGGCTTGGTCGCTCATGGCTCTCGCGGGGCTCCAGACTGCAGATTCGGTGCTGTTCAATCACGAAAGACCGGCGCCGTCAACAGATCGCCGCCAGCCCTGCCAACAACAATCGGCCCCCCAGCTTGTTCCGAGCCCCCGGAACCTGCAGTTCAGCCTCCCCTGGACCCC
>CAYLTX010000265.1:0-6231 GCA_964386725.1 uncultured Bradymonadales bacterium
AACCAACAAACCCCCAACCCACCACCGTTGCCAAACGTCGAAGAGATCGCTATAAATCATCGTGGAAGTGTTTTCTCCGGGCTTTGCGTTCATGACTGACCGTCACACATATTTCAAACGGCTCGTCAAAGTCGTCGCCGTCTGCCTGAGCGTCTTGCTCGTGCAGTCGCTCGGCGCGGCCGTCTTGCATGTGATGGTGGTCGAGCACACCTATTGCGACAGCCACCAGGTCTTCGAGCATGGCGATGAGGCCGGCGACGACGAGCATCAGCATCAACAGCATGAGCAGCACGCCCACGGCGGTGCCGACGACCACCACGCCCCCGACGGCGGGCCGGCTGAAGAAGATTGCCATTGGCTGAGCTGGCTGCAGGGGCCGTCGGTCCCGCTGCCCGCGATGCAGGCGTCGGTGCTCGATCTTCCACCACCGGCCGACACCACCACCGATCAACCCGTCACCCGACGGGCGCTCATCCCCCATCCCATCGAGCTCCTCCGGCTCTCGCCGGGCCACTCTCCGCCCGTGCGCGCATAGTTCCAATTCAAGACAGCTAAATTCGCACCGTCACGCGTTCATTAAGCCGTTCGACGCCGTTTAAGGCGTCGTATAAGGCGCCGTTGTTTGGCGCCGCGCCGAGCGTTGTCCCGCGAGCCCTCTGTAGCCTCGGGCGACCGAAGGGAGTCCGGGGAGGATGGTCGCGTTGCCATGGACGCCACATCACGAGTTCGTGCGGCTCACGGAACTATTTTATGAAAACAAAGCCAATCATCATAAGCGCGCTATTATTCGTTCTTGCTCCGGCGTCGATCTACGCCCAAGAAGCGGGCGGCGAGCCGGGCGACGAGTCGCAAGAAGAAGACGTCGAGGGCGAGCTCGAGGCGCTCGAGGAAGAGCTCTACGACGAAGCCGACGAGGATTCGGACGAAGACGACGACCCGCCCGACCAGCCGAGCCAGGCTGTGTCGGCGGTGCAGTCGATGAACCCGGATTTCTCGCTGATCTTGACGATGGCGGGGGCGTGGTTCTCGGACGAGGCCGATCTTCGCGGCGGGCATGATCCGCAGAATACCGGCTTCAATCTGCAGGGGCTCGAGCTGGCCATCGGCGCGGACGTCGACCCGTATTTTCGCTTCGACAGCTCAATTCTCTTCTCGCTCTTTGGCGTCGAGGTCGAGGAAGCCTACGCGACGACGCTGGCGCTGCCGTGGCAGCTCCAGGCGCGCGCCGGGCAGTTCAAGACGCGCTTCGGGCGGCTCAATCCGACGCACCTGCACTCCTGGCGCTTCGTGGATCAGCCGCTGGTCAACGCCAAATTCTTCGGCGGCGAGAGCCTGCGCGGGATGGGCGCCGAGCTCAGCCAGATCGTGTTGTGGATGCCGGGGACCTTCCGGTGGTACGCCGCCGCGCAAAATATCAGCGGCGAGGCGACCGGCCGCTCGTTCGTGCCCGCCAGCGACGATATCGAAAGCCTGGCCGACCTGACCGTGACGCTTCGCGCCGAGGAGTTCGTCGAGCTGAGCCGCGACTGGGATCTGCTGGTCGGCGCCAGTTGGGCCAACGGGCGCAATAAGACCGGCCGCGGCAACCGCAGCGAGGTCTACGGGATGGACACCTACCTGAAGTGGCGCTCACGCACCGCCGGCGGCCTCCAGCAGGTCGGCTGGCAGACCGAGGCGATGGTTCGCCGCCGCCAGATCCCCGGCGGCGTGCTCGAGGACTTCGGGCTGTCGAGCTGGCTGGCCTGGCACCCCGGACGCCATTGGGAGACCGCGCTTCGCTACGAATACGTCTCCGGCGTCGATCCCGAAGGCGAGGACAGCTCGATCTTCGGCGGCTCGATCTTCAGCGACGCCGGCCCGCCCGGCGCGATCGACCCGCTCGACCCCGAGTGGACCGAGGCGCGCCAGCGCGGCGCCCTGCAGTTGAGCTACCTGCCGTCGCATTTTTCGCGGCTCAGGCTCCAATACAGCCTCGACCACCTGCCCTACCGGCAGGGCGAGCTCGACGAGCTCGTTCACACGATCTTTTTGCAGGCCGAAGTGGTCGCGGGAGCGCATGGAACCCATGCATATTAAACGACATATTCTCATTGCTATCGCGCTGCTGATCTTTGCGACCGGCTGCACCCTCGACGACGGCGAGCCGTGGGGGCACGTCGACGCCCAACTCACCGTCGCCGAGCCCGAGGTCGCCGCGAGCTTCGAGGTCGACTCCTTCGAGCTCGAGATCGAGACCGTCCGGCTGATCGAGACGACCGCCGGCGGCAGCGCCACCGGCGAATTCGACCCGCAGAACCCGCCGGCCGGCTGCAGCCTATGCCACGGCGGCCACTGCCACTGCGACGGCGAGTTGGTCGATTACGACGAGCTGCGCGCGCGGGTCGCAGACGGCGGCGCCGATCGGCGGGTGCTGGCCAATGTGGCGCCCGACGACCCGATCACCTCGGCGGGCGCGGTCGAGCTGGGCCTGGCGAGCATCGACGAGCGCGTGTCGATCGACACCGTCGAGGTCGAGTTGGCCGCGGTATTGGTGCGCGGCACGCTGACCATCGACGGCCAGGACCACCCGACGACGATGTCGCTGCCCGGCATCGGCGGCACGCGCTTTTCGGCGCCGGTCTCGCTGGATTTCGGGCCCGACTCGCCGGAAGTACAGCCGCTCGAGCTCGCGCTCGTCTGGGCCGACGGTTGGCTCGAGGACGTCGACGTGAGCGCGCTCGACACCACAAATGATTCCGAGATTCTCATCGCCAGTTCAGCGAATCGCGACGCCGCGCGCATCATCGCGGATCACGTCGCCGAATCCTCCATCGAGGTGCATATGCATGGCGATTGAGACAAGTCCCGCAGGTTTGCGGGCATAGACAAGCGGGCGGATGCCGCCCCTAGGCGCACCGGTAAGTGAGAGCCGGGGCAGGCATCCCGCGAGCGCCTCCATTCGGGAGGCGCTCACTGACCCACACTCAACATAGTTGGAGTAGCTAGAGATGAAAATGACTAATCGCATTGGAAAACTCGTCGTACTGATGGCCGCCGTCGCACTGTTATGGGGCGGGATGGGCTGTGGCGACGACCACGGCCACGAGAATAACGACCACGATAATAATGATCACGAAGAGGAAGAAGCCCTGGCCGACCACGCTTGCGGGCACGCCACGGACGGGCCTTTTGTGCCCGATGACGGCTCCGCGCTGCAGGCGGGCACCAGCGCCGACGAGGCCGGCTTGCCAGTCCTACACTTCGGGGAGTGGGCGACCGTCGAACTGAGTGACGAGGACGCAGACGGGACCTATGAGGGGTTTGTAATCTTCGAGCCCGAAGAGAGCAGCGAGCACGTTTTCTTCTCCAGCGTCGCCTGGCCCGGTGAGGATGCCGAATCGACCGACAACCCCTACCTCATCGTTACCCACGAGGACGGCGGCGAGGACCCCGATTTCGAGCGCAAAGAGCCCATCGGCGAGGAGCCGGGCTGCGTCGAGATCAACTTCGGCCATCACTACGACGGATTCGTGGCCGGCGATCACTATATCGTCGAGATCACGGAGCATCCGGAGTCGGAAATATCGATCGTGCCGGTGCCTGTCAGTGAAGAAGATCACGACCATTGAGTCACAACACACCGGTGCCGGGGCAGGATGCCCTGGCACCGGTGTGAGGAGATACCTATGAGACACGCAAAGCATCTTCTAATCTGCGCGGCTTTCGCGCTCACCACGCTCCTGCCGCAGTTGGCCGACGCCCAGGTCGAGATCGTCGCCACGCTCGGGGATCTGGCCGCGGCGGCCGAGGCCGTCGGCGGCGAGCATGTGGACGTGACGCTTTTGGCGAGCCCGCAGGAAGATCCGCATTATGTCGACGCCAAGCCCAGCTACGTCCGGAAGGTGGCCTCGGCCGACCTGCTCATCTTCAACGGCATGGCGCTCGAGACCGGCTGGCTGCCCACGCTGGTTCAAAACTCGCGAAATAGCAGCATTCAAGCCGGCCAGAAGGGCTCGTTCGACGCGTCCGAATACGTTCAGAAAAAGGGCGCGCGCCAGGACAAGGTCAGCCGCGCCGAGGGCGACGTCCACCCGGAGGGCAACCCGCACTACTCGGTCGCGCCGCGCCAGATGGCGCGCGTGGCGATGGCGCTGGGCAAGCGACTCGGCGAGCTCGACGAGGAGAACGCCAAGCACTACCGGGCACGCGCCAAAGAATTCGCCCGCGAGGCGCTGCAGACGGCAAAATATTGGGAGAAGCAATTCGGCGAGCTGCCCGATAAATGCCGCAACGTGGTCGTCTACCACGAGGCCTGGGACTATCTGACCGATTGGCTCGACCTGACGCCGACCATCGCCGTCGAGCCCAAGCCGGGCGTACCGCCCAACCCCAAACACGTCGCCAAGGTCATCACCGCCATCGAGACGAAGATGCTACCGGTGATCATCCAGATGGAGTATTACCCCGAGTCGAACACGAAGCTCATCACCGAGCGCACCGGCGCCTACCTGTTGAAGGTCGAGGGCCAAACGCGCGAGGGCGCCGACTACCACAAGCGCGTCTATAAGCTGGGCGGGGAGCTCTACTCGGCGATCAAGGCAAGGTGCGGGGAGTGAGGCTTGGGGCTTGGGGAAAGGCAACGGCTGATTGCGTGCCCGTAGGTCCAAGTCATCACAAGATTTCAGGAGATTTGATCGTGGGTATATTAACGACAAAAGAGCTTGTGGTCGGCTATGATCGGCCGCTGATCGGCCCGCTGGACATCGAGATCGAGCAGGGTGTCTTCGTGCTGATCGAGGGCCCCAACGGCATCGGGAAGTCGACGCTGTTGAAGTCGCTCATCGGGCTGTTGGGGCCACTCTCGGGAAGCTACGACTGGGCGGTGCCCCGCAGCCAGATCCGCTACGTGCCGCAGACGCGCACGCTCGACGTCTTGCTGCCGGCGACGGTCGACGACGTACTCGCCACCGGCTTCCAGCGCGGCGCGGGGTGGATGGGTCTGCGCAGTTCGGGGTCCGGCAAAGAGATCGCGGGGGCCCTCGAGCTGGTCGGGATGAGCGAGTTTCGCAGCCATTTGTTTCGGGAACTCTCCGAGGGCCAAAAACAGCTCGTGCTGCTGGCGCGCGCGTTTTTGGGCGATCCGTCGGTGGTGCTCCTGGACGAGCCCGCCGCTTCGATGGACCCCGGCCGCCAGCGAATGGCCGTGGAGCTGCTCGCCCAGCAACGCGACGAGCGCGGCCGGACGATCTTCATGATCGCCCACGGCAGCCAGGCGGCCCGTGAGGTGGCTGATTGTGTGTTGCAGATCGATCGAAGCCGGGAGGTTTCTTTGGAGCCCAACGATCTGAATCCTGATGAGGCGTGTTGCCCATGATAGATGCGTTGATGGTGAATTGGACGTTGTATCGGGACCCGATCCTGTGTGCGCTGGCGGCGGGCGGGGTGCTCGGATTGCTGGGCGTGTATGTGGTCGCGCGGCGGATCGTGTTCGTGAGCGCGGCGCTGAGCCAATCGGCGGCGCTGGGAGTGGTGGGAGGCTTCTTCCTGGTCGCCACCTTCTCGCTGACGGGCGTGCTCGCCGGGCTGTTGCCGATGGCGCTGGCGCTGACGTTGGCGCTGGCGGTGGTCGCGGCGCTGGCCTGGGTCGGCGATCGACCGAGCATGGGGCGCGACGCGATCTTGGGGATCGCCTTTATCGTGCCCACCGCGCTGGTGCTGGTGCTCGGCCCGGCCATCCCCCAGGAGATGCACGCGGTCGAGGAGTTGCTGCACGGCTCGGCGGTGCTGGTGCGCAAGGCCGACCTCTACGCGGTCGTCGGCGCCGGCGCGCTGGTGCTCGCCGCTCAATTTGCGGCGTTTCGCGGGTTCATCTTCGCCAGCATCGACCCGGTGGTCGCGCGCACCCAGGGCGTTCCGGTGCGCGCGCTGGACATGGTGCTCTTCGGCTCGATCGCGATCATGACCGGCCTGGTCACCCGCGCGCTCGGCGCGCTGCCGACCTTCGGTCTGACCGTCCTGCCCGCTATCGGTGTGCTCGGCCTGAAGATCGGGCTGCGCAACGTCTTCGTGCTGGCGGCGATCGTCGGGGCGATCTCCGGCGGTGGCGGGTATTTGGTGGCATATTTTCTGGATTGGTCGGTCGGGGCCTCCCAGACGTTGGTGGCGGCGGGGTTTGCGGTGGTTTTTCGGTTGTGGGGGCTTGTGCGACGGTAGGGTCCCTCAACCGGAGCGACGCCGTCCCTGGCGTCGAGG
>CAYLTX010000266.1:0-6168 GCA_964386725.1 uncultured Bradymonadales bacterium
GGAGGGGTGGTAGCGGAACTGGTAGCTGCGGGTGAGCGCGTCGTTGTTTGACGCGCGTAGCCCGTAGCGGTGGTCGCGTTTGCAGTATGGCCGCTTATTGAGGCCCCTTTCTTGTGCTGTGCGGGGACAGCGTCCCGCTTTGGCACGCAAGCCGCGGCACGGAGGCCGCGGGGCGAGGACAGAGCCTCGCGCCCCGTGGTTACGACCCCATCCGCCCATCATCAAAACGCCGCTTGCCAACCTCCGGGGGCACCAACGCGCCGATGCCGAAGCCGTCGGCGGGGAAGTCGGCGGCGGGTTCGCCGAGGCGTTGGTGGATGAGGTGGGTGCGGCGGGCGATGGGGACCAGCAGGGCGTGGTCTTCGAGTTCGGCGGCGCCCAGGCGGGCTTTTTCGAGGAGGCGTTGGGCCTGGTCGAGCTCGCCGTGGGCGGCGTGGACGTCGGCTTTGAAGAGCTGGCAGATCACCCGTGAGCGCACCAGGTGGTGGTCGAGGCTGCGCTCGAGCAGCAGCGCGAAGGTGGCGCCGCGGGTGCGGAAGTCGTGCTCGAGCAGCTGCAAGAAGATCACGTGGGCGCGCACCTGCAGCTCGCCGCCGGCGAAGTCCAGCTCCTCGGCGAGCTGCATGGTCTGGCTGAGCTGCTCGTAGGCGCTGGAGCTGTCGCCGGCGTCGAAGGCCAGGTAGGCGCGCCGCATCGAGGCGCTCAGGCGAAGCTCGGTGTGGCCGACGTTGCCGGCGATCTGCTCGGCCTCGCCGAAGTGTTCGATCGCCTCGGCGTATTGCTCGCGGGCCATCGAGACGTCGCCCATGTGCAGGTGGACGCGCGCTTTTTGGAGGCGGTCGCCGGCGTCGACGGTTCGCTCGAGCGCCTCGTGCAAGAGGCCGTAGGCGGTGTCGAGTTCGCCGAGGGCGGCGTGGGTGCGGCCCAGATCCAGGCGGATCGAGTCGGCCAGGTCCATGCGCTGCTCGCCGGCCAGCTCGAGGGCCCGCTCGAGGTAGGCGCGCGAGGCGGCGAAGTCGGTTGCTGCGAACGCGGCGCTTCCCAGCTCGTCGAGGGTGGCGGCGGACTCGCGCGGCGAGTCGATCTTTTCGAAGGCGACCAGCGACTTCTCGAGGTGGCTGACCGCCGCGTCGAAGCGGCCCTGGCGCATCAGGACCTGGCCCATAAACCGGCCCAGGCGGGCGCTGAGTACCTCGTTTTTGAGCCGGCCGGCGCGCTCGATGGCCACGTCGAGCAATTCCTCGGCCTCGCGAGGGCGGCCCTGCTTGAGCGCGCAGTGGCCCATGGCGCCCATCGCGGCGACGAACGCGCCGCGGTGGCCGGCCTCTCGAAAGCTGTCTCGGGCGTGGCGGTAGTGGGTCTTGGCCTGCTCGAAGCGCTCCTGAGAGACGGCCAAATCGCCCAAGATCTTGAAGGCCCGCCCGCGAAGCTCGGCGTCGGCGTCCTCGTCGGGGTCGAGCGCCTTGCCCACGGCGTCTTCAGCTGCGCCGTGCTCTCCGAGTGCGCCGTGGATCTCGCCGAGGCGCACCCAGATCTGAGCCCGCACGAAGTCGGCTTGTTTGTCGGCGTCCGGGCCGGCGGTGACACGCCCGCTGTCGATATCCTCGAGCAGCTGGCGCACCTGCAGATAATATTCGCGCGCCGAGTCCAGATCGACCGACCTGAATGCGTCCTCGCCGGCGCGAATCAACAAGCCGATCGCCTCATAAGGCGCCTTGGCTCCGCGCAGGTGGCGCACCACCGTGCGGAGTTGCTCGCGATTGGGCGTCTCGAAGTAGTCGAGGATCAGCGAGGCCAGCTCCAGGTGGGTCTGCTCCTGATCGATGACCTTGTCGAAGCTGCGGCGAAGCTCCTCGGCGAAGCCGGGCTGGGTAAATACGAGCTTCTGGTCGCGGCGCTGCACGATGCCGAAGCGCTCGGCCTGTTCGACGATGAAGTCGGCCACCCCCATGAAACGGTGGGGCAAGACTCGGGCGCGGGCCAGCTTCCATAGGTCCTCGGGGACGGCGTCGCCGAGCTCGGCCAAAAATCCGAGCACCGAGTCGAAGGCGATATCCGCCTCGCTTCGCGGCTCGTCTTCTTCGTCCTCGGCGTCGAGCTCCTCGAAGTGCGAACTCGAGTCATCGGCGAGCTGGACGAATTCTCCGGAGGGAAGCGTGGGTATCGAGTCGCCCATATACGAGCCGCCGACCGGCGATTGGGTGTCCATCTCGTCGGGCATATCATCGGGCGGAGTGACCTCGCCGCTGCCGGGGTCGTCGGTCTTGCGCTCGCCGGGAGGCACCAGCGAAAGCTGGCGGGCCAGCGGCTTGGTCGCCTGCATCAACCCCTGCGTGTAGCGCAGCAGCCCCGGCCGGCGCATCAAATCGTCGGCATAGACGGTGGCCACGATCAGCACCGGGGCGGGGCGGCGCTTCAGGTCGTTGAAGAAGTGGTCCAGGAAGGCCAGCGTCAGCGTGTCGACCTTCTCGAGGTTCTCCAAGCCCCAGATCAGCGCGCCCTGTTCGGCGGCCTGGCGAAACGGCTCCAAGATCCGCGACAAGAAGGTGTCGCGCTGGGCGCCCAGCGCGCTGATCGGCGCCGAGTCGTGGTCGATCGGCTCGCGCGGGGGCAACGAGGGCTGTTGATCGCTCTCGTGGCGATGGAGCATACGTTTGAGCGCGTCGACCCCCTGGCCCTCGAGTCCGTGCTCGACGACGCAGGCGAGGTCGGCCTCCAGACCCGCGCGTTGGGCTTCGGCGTCGGCGTGGCTCTGACGGTGGGCGATGACCAGGCCGTCGTCGCCTCGGTGCTTGTTCAAAAACGCGCGCAACACGTTGCTGCGTCCGGTCCCGGGCGTGCCGCGCACCAGCACCAGGCGCATTTCGCCCTCGTCGCGTACCTCCTCGAGGACCTCCTCGAGGGTGTCGAACTCCCAGCGGTAGATCTCTTGGACCTCTTCGGGAGACTCCGGCGGGGCGGTGCGCTCGGTGTCCGGTTCTCCGGCGGCGCTGCCCCGCGGTAAGGTCTGCGCCCGGCGGGGACGCTCCTTCTCGCTCATATACGGCTTGAAGGCGTCGTGGAGCAGATGCTCGATCAGCTTCGAGGCGTCCTGGATGCGCTTTTCGGGTTCTTTGGCCGTGCAGCGCAGGATCAATTCCGAGAATGGCGTGGTCGCCCACGGCTCGGGCAGCGTCAGCGGTGGGTCGTTGATCTGCTTGAGCATCACGTCCATCGCGCTGGCGCAGTCGATATAGGCTGCGCGCCCCGAGATCATCTCGTAGGCGATGTGGCCCAGCGCGTAGACGTCGACCGACGGGGTGATCGACTCGGCCATCGCCTGCTCGGGCGCCATATACAGCGGCGTGCCGAAGACCGTGCCCTCCTGGGTCAGCGGAGCCATCGTGCGCGGCCCGGCGTTGGCGAAGTTGCTGACCGCCTTGGACACGCCGAAGTCGAGGACCTTGACGAACTCGCCCTCTTCGCGCTGGACCAAGAAAATATTCTCGGGCTTGAGATCCCGGTGGACGAGGCCGAGCTTATGGGCCTCGGCTAGGCTGCGGCAGCATTGGATCAGGATATTCCACACCCGATCGAGCTCCATCGGCTCACCGGTCTGGACCACCTCGGCCAGATCGGTGCCCACCAGATACTCCATGGCGATATAGCACAGCCCGTCGTCGGTGTGGCCGTAGTCGAATAGCGTGATCGTATTGGGGTGGGACAGATGGCTGGCGAAGAGCGCTTCTCGGCGGAAACGCTCGACGAGCTTCTCGTCACTGGAGGCGGTCGGCTTGAGCACCTTCAGCGCCACGAAGCGGTTCATCGCCTCCTGGTGCGACCGGTAGACCACCGAAAACCCGCCCGAGCCGATCTTCTCGACGATTCGAAAGCGGCCGGCGACCACGTCGCCGGGCTTCAATTGGGGAACATTCTGCTTCGAGCTCATAGCCACCGGGGGCTCCGGATGCGGCGAGCGCAAGAGAGTAGAGGCTTCTAAACATCGCATTTATAGGTGAGACTCGCGCCTGTGACAACTAAGCGATTGCCAACGCAGTGCTTTTGAGACGTGTGAGTACGTTTACGCTCACGACCACGACCACGCCTTTGCTTTGCCTGGACCCCCGGACCCCTGGACCCCTGAACCCCTGCTTTAAAAATTGAACAATTTTTCCCGCTATGCTAACACTATCCCACACACGTTCTGCCCAGAGTTGAGCATTCGCATACCGAATTATCGACTTCGGAGGTTGCGCGGCCACGTATGAACGGTATCCTGAGTACCGGGGCATAAATCGGGCATGACGCCTGGCGATAGTCTCCGGTAGGTCGCGACCTGCTTTGAGGGATCTTGCATGTATAAGCTGGTCATTGCGGATGATGAGGGCAGTAAAAGCACAGTGCCCGTCATCCGGGACGAAATCACGATTGGCCGTAAGGAAGGCAACACCATTCGGTTGACCGAGCGTAATGTCTCGCGTCAGCACGCGAAGGTGGTGCGTGATGACGGCCGTGTATATATCGAAGAGATCGCTGCGCGCTACGGGATCAAGAAAAACGGCGTCAAGATCGATCAACGCGCCGAATTCGCCCCGGGCGATGTCGTATCGATCGGCGATTATAAGCTGACCCTCAAGACCAAGAAGCCCGACAAGGCTCCCGAACCGCCGTCCCGCCCCGAGAGAAAGACCAAGCCGCTCAAAAAAGACAAACGCGACGAGGGGACCCAGGTTCTGCCGGCGATGCCCGCCAAATTGGTGGTCATCTCCAGCAATTTCGCCGGCCAGGAGTTTCCGCTCAATCGCAAAGAGATGATCATCGGCCGCGCCGAAGATTGCGATATCATCATCGACCACCGGGCGGTCTCCCAAAAGCACGCCAAGGTCATCCGCGAGGCGGGCAACGAATACCAGATCGTCGATCTGAATAGCAGAAACGGCGTGACCATCGGCGGCGAGAAATACCGCGCCGTGCATATCAAGCGCGGCGACGTCATCGAGCTCGGGCACGTCAAATTTCGCTTCGTCGAGCCCGGCGAGAACTACGTGTTCACCCCGCAACCGGAGCTCGACGACGTCGAGATCTCCTCGGGCAATTCCAATAACGCCATGATGATCGGCGCGGTGGTCGTGGTCGCGCTGCTGGCCGCCGCCGGTATCTTCGTGGTGATGGGCGGCGACGGCAGCGACACCAACGGCGGCGACCAACCTCAGGCCGAGGCCTCGCAGCCTCCGGGCGATGAAGCCGCAGGCAGTGCGGTGGCCGGCGAGGGCGCCCCCGACGACGAATCCGATCACAACCGCGTCTCCGAGGCGATCGCCGAAGCGCGGGACAACGTCGCCGCCGGCGAGCTCGACAAGGCGATCGGCGCGCTCGAGTCGGCGCGCAAATACCTCGACCCCACCCCCGAGCAAAACGACACCATCGCCGAGTTGATGGGCAGCGCCAAGACCGAAAAGCCGTTCAAGCGCGACTACGAGTCCGCCAAAGACAATATCAACACCGGCGACTTCAAAGACGCGCTCGAACGCATCAACGAGATCCCCAAGCACTCGGTCTTCCACGGCATTTATCAGGAAGAAGGCCTGCGTGGTGAGGCCATCGACGGCCTCGTCGTGCGAGCCGAGGACGCGCTGGCCAAGGACGACCGCGACGAGGCGCGCGCCCTGGCCGAAGACGCGCTCAGCTACGATAGCCAGCACGACGGCGCCAACTCGCTGCTCGAGCGCCTCGAGGACGACGACGTCCGGATGGCTATGAAGGCCAACGAGAAGCGCTCCGGCTCGTCGGGCTCGTCGGGCTCGTCGGGCTCGTCGCGAAGCGGCTCGAGCGGCTCGAGTTCGTCGGGCTCGTCCAAGCCGAAGAGGCCCAAGAAGCCGTCGCTGTCTCGCGAGGAGGCCAAGGCTTTGTATGCGAGCGCGCAGAAGAAGATCTTCGGCAACGATCCCAACGGGGCGATCGCCGACTGCAAAAAGGCGCTCACCGCCGGCCAGTCGGCCTGCTATCGCATCATGGCCATCGCCTATAAGCAGACCGGCAACACCGCTCAGGCCTGCGCGAACTTCAAGCGCTATCTTGGCACCGGTCCCAATAACGCCGCCGCCGTCGAGCGCGAGATGGAGAAACTCGGCTGCGACTGAAATAAGAAAGTGAGAGAGTGAGAGAGTAAGAAAGTTAGATAGAAGCCAA
>CAYLTX010000267.1:0-6121 GCA_964386725.1 uncultured Bradymonadales bacterium
GGCCCGCGACGACCCATCATGAATTATTCCCGTGACTTATCCCCAATCCTCATCCAGGTTGGGGAGGTGCCGAGCGCGTAGTTTAGCGCGAGGCGGAGGGGACCCCAAACACCCATCACCCCAACCCAGCAACAATCTCAAAAATATCCCCCGCCAACTCTTCTTTGCTTCGCCCCGCATCCAACCGCACGATCCGCTCGCCCTCTTCTTCCAGCGCGTCCATCACCTGCGCGTAGCGCCGCTCCAGACGCTCGAGCTTCTCGCGGGTCTCGTAGATGTCGCGGCTGGCGCGGCCGCCCATGCGCGACAGGCACAGATCGACGGACGCCTCCAAGAAGATGGTGACGTCCGGGGTGATCGCGCGCTCGTTGAGGGTGCGAACCCACTCCAGATCCATCTCGTCGGTGTCGTCGACGTCGCCCTGGTAGGCAAAAGACGAGTGGTAATAGCGGTCGCTGACCACGGCCTTGCCGGCCGCGCGCGCAGGCTCGACGCCGGCTCGGATGTGGTCGAGGCGGTCGGCGGCGAAGAGCAACGCGAGCACCTCGCGGCCCACCGGCTCGACGCCTCCGTCGGCCGTCGGCGTGACCACGCGCTGCGAGAGCATCTGGCGGATCAACACGCCCACCGGCCCATCCGACGGCTCCCGCGTGCTCACCGCCGGCTGGCCCTCGGCAATGAGCCGCTCGACCAACAACGCGGTCTGCGTCGTCGTCCCCGCCCCATCCAACCCCTCGATCACCACAAACGGCGGACTCTCAAATAAAACGCCCATACCAACTCCCACTCCCGAGAATGCAACCATTCCCACCCCCGCGCCTCGCGCGGGGGTGGCGGCGCGAAGGCGCCGGGGGGTTCCCCAGCAGCCCACTCGCCCCAACACTAATCTCTATCACCACGCCCTAAAAACGCCCCCACCCGCCGATGGTGCTCCTCCGAGGCCCACAGCTTCGAGAACGCCTCGACCTCGGCCTCGATGGCCTCGCTGCGCGGCATCTCGCGGGCGCGAAGTGCGCCGCGTTTGAGGGCGCCGATCATCTCGCGCTCCTGGCGGCCCACGCGCTCGGCGAGCGCGTTGACGGCTTCGGCGAGGCCGGCACGGGGCAGCACGCGGTCGATGAGGCCGGCGCTCACGGCCTCCTCGGCGTCGACGTGCGCCTGCTCGGCGAGCCAGCGCAGCGCCGTGCGCCGGCCGACGGCCTCGACCAGGCGAGTCAATCCGCCCCAGCCGGGCGTGACGTGAAATTTAGCCTGCGTCAGGCCGAAGACCACGTCCTTGGCCGCGTATCGAAAATCAAAGGCCAGGAGCGTCTCGCAGCCGCCGCCGTACGCGTCGCCGTTGATCTCGGCGATCGTCCAGCAATCGAGCCGCTCGAGACGGTCGAGGATCGCCTTCATGCGCTCGGCCATCTCGGCGGCCTGATCGGCGGTGGTCAACGCGGCGAATTTCCGCAGGTCTCCGCCGGAGACAAAGCACCTCTCGCCGGCGCCGCTGAGCACGAAGACGCGCCAATCGGGCTCGTCCTCGAGCCTGCCAACGGCCGCCTCGAGCTCGCCCATCACCTCGAAATCGATGGCGTTTAGCGCCTCCGGCCGGTCTACGGTGGCGTGCAGGACGGGCCCCCGCTCTTCGATGATCAGACTCATGCGATTCTCGTTGACTGGGACTTGCTTATCGGCTCTCGAGGATGCCGGTGGCCACCTGGCGCAGGCCGGGAAATTCGTGGCCGTCGGCGACCGCCTGGAGGTAGATAGTCGCCTGCGGGCCGCCGATGTCCGCCAGGATATAGAGGAGCTGGCGCAAATGCTCGTATTGGCGTGTGCGGCTGAGCCGCTCGGCGGCGGCGACGACCGCCGGCCCGGCGTCCGCGCCCTCGATGCGCTCGAGGGCGGCGGCCGAGGCGACGACGACGTCGGGCGAGTCGGACTCGAGCAACGCTCGCAGGGCGGGCCCGGCGTCTTCGAGGCGTGCTTCTCGGGCACGATGGATCGCGTCGAGGCGCTCCTCTTCGGAGGCTTGCTCGTCCTCGAGGTCTTCGAGGACCTCGGCATGCTCGGCTGCCGACGGGTCGTCTTCGGGCTGGTCTTCTTCAATGGCGCGCTGCTTATCTTCGGGCGCATCTGCGCTGCGCTCGCAGCCAGCTCCAAACGCGAGCACCACAGCGAGCGCGACTGCACCGAAGATAGCTAACGCCTTCACGATACTCTCCTTATTACTGCTTATTGGCTTGCTGCTTATTGGCCGATCACGCCCAGATAAATATCGGCCGCTTCGTCGTGGCGGCCCAGGCGCTCGAGCACCGAGGCGCGCACGATGCGCACGTAGCCGAGGTGTTGGGGGGCGCGCTCTTTGAGGGTCTTGGCGAGGGCGTCGACCGCCTCGAGCGCGCGCTCGGGCTGCTCGGCCTCGACCAACGCGGACACCTCGAACCAGCGAATAAAGGGCATATCCGGGTTCTTCTCGGCCGCCTCACCGGCGAGCGTGACGGCTCGCTCGTAGCGGCCATTGAGCAGCGCGGTGGCCGCCTCGGGGATCAACGAGCGCCGCTCGAGGGCTTCCATCACAGCCGGATCCGAGGACGCCGACTTCGCGGCGTCGAGCCGCTCCTGCTGGAGCTGCCAATCCTCCAGCTCGAGCCGCGGCGTGGGCTGATCGGTGGCGGTGACGAGCTGGCCCTCGAATTCGCCGAGCAGCCGGCTGACCATCTGCCGGCGAAGCCGCGCCAGCTCGGGCTGGGCAAACCCGGTGCGAAGCAACGTCTGGTACAGCCCCCACGCCCCACCTCCGCCGCTCGTATACGCGCTGCCGCCCTCGAGCTGCTCCTCGAGGGCTTGCAGCGCCATATGCTGCGATTCGGGCATCGCCCACGGCTCTCCGCCGGCGCGCGACGACGCCAGCTTGCGCTCCGCGCGCACCTGCTCGATGTCGTCTGCATCCGAGGCCTGCCGCATATATATATCGTAATAGGCCACCGCCGGCGCATAATCCGACTGCCAGAAGTAGGTCCGCGCCAGGTTGCGATACGGCACCGCCTCCTCCGGACGCGCCTGAACCGCGCGCACATAGCCGTCCTCGGCCGCGTCGTATTTGCCCTCGTTATAGGCCGCGTTGGCCTCTTTGAGCACCTTCGAATAACCCGCATCCTCCGAGCCCTCTTGGGCTCGAAGCTGCGTCGAGTGCCCGATCGCCACCACCAAGAGGACGAGCGTCATGCTGAGAATATGCTTCATCACAACCTCTCCGGCGGCTCCGGCTCGAAGCCGAATAAATTGGGCAGCGCCACGCCGATGCCCAGGCTAAAGACGTTCTCGACGCCCAGGCCGTCGTCGAAATAAAATTGCGCGCCATAGCGCGCCATCCCGAAGACGTTGGGCGTGACGTAATACGACCCGCCCAGCCCCAGCGTCCAAAACGCCTCGGAGTTCGACAGGGTCACCGGCTCCTCGAGCAGGTCCCCCTCGACCTCGACCCATTGGATATTGATGCCGGTGCCCAGCTCGATAAACGGCGCCAGGTTCTTGTAGAAGTGGCGGTAGCGCACCTGCAGCGGCCGAAGCTGCAGCCGGCTCATATCGGTGACGGTCACCGCCACGGGCTGGTCGGCGGCTGACGACTCGATGACCGCCGGCAGGTCGAGGGTGCTGGAGGCGTAGGAGGTCGACAAAAGGACCAACCCGAAATTCTCCCAGCTATACGTAAAATCAAAGCGCAACCCGTTGGGGTCGGTGAACCGGCGAAGGTCCTCCTGGACGACCAAGGGACTATCGTTCTCGGTGAAGCCGCCGAATTCGAAGCGCGTGCCGTTGGACTCGCCGCGGGCGTCGCGGAAGGTGGTGTTGTGCAGGCTGTGGTCGTAGGAGAGCCGGCCGATATAGCTATTGACCGCGATGGCGTTGGGCGCGACGTCGGTCAGAAGTGGGTGACTCTCGTCGAGCGAGGCGCTCCTTTGCACCTCGTCGCCCGCCTCCAGCGCCACCGTGTCGCGCCAGCTATCGTAGCCCTCGGCGCGCACCTCGACGGTGTAGGTGCCCGGCTCCAGCTCGAGCGCCTCGCCGACGCCGCCGCGCATCTGGCCGTTGATCAGCACGTCTGCCCCGGCAGGCGCGCCCTCGATGACCAGCACGGCGGGGAGCCGCTCGAGCTCGTGGCGCAAGATCTCGGCGCCCGAGCTTCGCAGCTCGACGCTCTCTTCGACCGGTCGATAGGTGTCCAAATGGACGCTGTAGTGATGCTCGCCGATCGGCAAGCGCAGGCTCAGCGGCGTGGTGCCGGCCTCCTCTCCGTCGATGGCGACGGTGGCACCGGTCGGCTCGCTCTGGATGGTGACGGTGGCGGTGGCGTCGAAGATCTCGCCGGCCAACTCGAAGGCCAGCTCACGCGCGTCGTCGGCGCTGACGCTGTCGCTCCTGGCGACCTCGCCGCGACGGTCGACCATCTCGTAAGTCGCCTCGAGGCGCTCATCGGCGCTCTCAATCGCCACGCGCAGGACTACCGACACACCCACCGCCTCGAAGGCGAGCGTCTCGGCCGACCCGCATGGCTCCAGCCCCTTCAGACAATCTGGAAGTGCGGCGGACCTGCCGGCGATGTGGTCGCGAAAGGCCTTTTCGCCCAACAGATGGCGTCCACTTTCAGCAGTGAGGGCAGCCTCTAGGCCACGATGGACCGCGGTGAGCTGCTCGGACGTCAGGTCGGGAGCCTCGAAGCTCCACAGCACGAGTTGTGGGCGCGACGCGTCACCGGTGGCATCGGCGTCAGCGGCAGCATTCCGCGTCGACTCCGGTTCCTGGGCAGAGGCGTCCTCGGCACCCACGACTGGAGCAACAAGGGCAACCAACACCATGAAGATCAAGGGGAAACCCCAATTTCTTGGCTTAGGGCCTGCTGCTCTGCTATACTTAGTAGGCTCGATCAACGTTGTATGTGCAGGAGACATTCGATGAAGGGTTCCAACGGACCAATTCAGAGCACCGCCAATCTTCTCAATTACTTCCGCGAGGAACTCAAGGGGGCCTTCGATCACATCGGGCTCGACAGCTCGGAGAACACAGAAGCCTATCTCGTCCACCTTCTCGAGAGCTTCGTGCGCGTCGACGAGCAACTCGCCGACGAGGTCGGATTCGAGAAGCCGGCGGCGTTTTTATTATGCGAGGCGATGAATAGCCCCGGCGAGCAACGCCTCGTCGCCTACCGGCGCCTGGGCGATGCCAGCCTATTTAACTGCGGCTTTTTCGACGCTCACCTCACCCGCCGCGGCCGGGTCAGTCCAGAATACTACCGCAATGTGGGCCGACTCGCCTATGGTCAACTCAGCGACCTGATCGGGCGCAAGCCCTCGGGCGGGGTCTTCGGGCAGATCTACGAGGAGTTGTCGGCAAAATTCGACGCCTTCGTCGACGCGTTCAAATGCCTCGGCCACGATCGCAAAGGACCCGCCGACCGCAGCGCAGCCGCCGTGCTCGAGAAGCTCCGAAACGGCGAGCGCGTCGATCTCGACGACCTCAAATGTGCCGGTCTGGTTCCCCCGAACACGACCAAGGAGTGACGGGCACTGGCGCCCGAAAAACCATTACTCTTCGCCAAACTCGGGCGCGGAGAGCACGCGAGCCAGCTTGTCTTTGCTGCGCTCGTCGAACATCACGAAGCCGGCCGCGATCTCGCGAAGCGCGTGGACGGCCTCTTTGTTGGTCGACGGGAAAATCCGCGGCGCACCCTTGCGCAGCTCACGAGCGCGCTGGGTAGCCATCATGACGAGAGCAAAGCGGTTTTCGACTTTTTCCAGGCAATCTTCGACGGTAACGCGTGCCATAGAGTCCTCTAAGACAAAGGTGCCCGTCAGCGACAAGTGCTGGCGGGCGTTGATGTTTCTTGCTCGATCGAGCGCTTCCGCGCGCCTGTGCAGGAAGGGGGCGCACGCAGCGTGCCGGGCAACATAGGTCTGTCGCACGCGGCAGTCAAGTTCGGGGACCGCAGAGAGTTAGAGAGTGAGAAAGTGAGAGAGTAAGACCCTGGCCGCCTCGCCCACTCTATCCGGAAGGCCACAAACCATCCCTGGGGCGCGCAGCCTCCGTGCTCGCCGCGAAGGTTTATGCGGGTTCACCGTGCTCCGCCCTTCGCCGT
>CAYLTX010000268.1:0-6117 GCA_964386725.1 uncultured Bradymonadales bacterium
GGCGCATGCGACAGCTCCCCCAAACGGGGAGCGGTGTTTTGGGTGGTTTGGTGCGTGGTGGGTTGTTGGGGCCCCCTCAGTCGCATGCTGTACGGCGCATGCGACAGCTCCCCCACACGGGGAGCGGTGTTTTGGGTGGTTTGGGGTGTGGTGGGTTGTTGGGGCCGTCCCCGGGCCCAAGGCCGCGGGGCTCGTAAAATACGACCATGGGAGGGCGTGCGGGTACAAGCACGGTCAAGCCGCATAAAACCACGCACGCCCGTGCACATGGTCGATGACTCCGTAACGTGGCTGATGTGCGGTCATGGTGGGTTGATTGAAGAGTTGCGTCGATGTGCGAATCTGCTGATTCGAACGTGCCTATTCGTCCATCCTAACAACCGGCCCGTTCTACAATCCATCGACCACGTTCTCGTCGTCGACAGATCTGCAAACCATCGGTGATGTACATGGCCGGCGTGGTCTTGTACCCGCCGGCCTTCCCGTGGCTGTTCTTTACGAGCCCCGCGGCCTTGGGCCCGGGGATAGGGTCAACGCTCTGCCGCGCCCATCCGGGCTGCCGGATTTGTTCAACGCTCTGCCACGCCCATCTGGGCTACCGGATTTGTTCAACGCTCTGCCGATGGGCATCCGGGTTGTACCAAGAAACCAGAAAACCGCTAGCCCATTGAGGGCTAACGGTTTTCTTGAATGGAGGCGGCGGGAATCGAAAAGAAAGAGCCCACTTTCGATAACTTACTGAAAGACAACGGTTTCTGGCCACAACCCCGCTAACTCCCTCGGTTTTTGTGCCGCAATTGAGATCATCTCGCGGCAGTTGGTTACAAGACGATCCGCATGGTTCAGTCACAATAGAGTCACATGAAAATTGCGGTCTGGCAGATGCCGGAATCTACACACTGAAACGACGCCAAGTGCGGAGCAGGTAGTAACGACTGTCTCGACACCCAGAGTCTACCGCCGCGAAATCCAGCCTGCGCACGAGCCCTACTCAAAGAGGGCATCGTCTGGCTGCGGACGCTCGAAGAAAAATCCTTCGGCGGGGCCCGTCGTAAAGCGAAGCAAAAGGAAGCCTGACCGGCCCACGCCCTGAGCTGGCTGACGTCTGGGTGGTCTTCGAGCGGTGTTCCTCTTGAGCGGCGTTTACGTGGAGACGTACTTGTGCCGGATATTTACGGCGCACGAGCCTTCCGTAAATTGAGCGCACACTTGTCGATGCTGCCACCCGAATGGTAGGGTCGCGGGCATTAAATGTTGAAATTCAGGGGGCGTCCTTTCCAATATTCTAACCGGGGCGGCCTTTGCTTGACGAGGTGGTCATGCGAATCCCGGCAGCTGCGATAGCACGTATTGAAGGAAGCTCTTTCGACGGAATTCATCTGGCTTGGGGCGTCCCACCGGGAGCCGCTTATTCGCTCGATGGATTTGATATTCAGCGGCGACGCGCGACGGGAGAGGTTCAGTTCGAATGCGTCACGCTCGCAAAGGCGGAAACACACGCACTGCACTCCGAGTACGAGTATGACTTTCCGGCGGGGCAGATCCGAGTGGTGCGAGGTGCTGCGAAGAAAACAACTCCTCCGGGCATAGATGAGGCAAGTATTGGGGAGGATTCTCCTGCCCTGGCGCGCTACGGGGCAGCCGGTACCGAGTTGGATGGGGAGTCGTTGGCAGGCTGGTTGTACACCGTCGAATTCGATCATGGATGCGACGAGCTTCGCCTCGACGTCCGCCAACCGGAGAGCCTGGTCATCGGAGAGTACCGTCGGAAGGCCGTGGATTTCCATTACGTCGCGTCTTCTGAAGCGTTCCATGTGCGTCTGTCACACGGGCCGTTCGACCGCGCGCGCATTTGGACACGGTCGCCGCTGACGTGGCTGAGAATTTGTTGTGGCAAGCTGGGGGAGGAGACGTACTGCGGCTGGGCCAAGACGCCGTATCTGGTCAAGGGCTATCAAATCCCAATCGAGGAGCTCGACGGCAGCCTGCAGTCGTCGGCCGACGAGTTAGCTCGGGCCGCAACGCGGCTGATAGGCACCGAAACACTCGGCTCCTCTAAACTTCGTCGTGTTGCTGACCTGTTGTCGGACGCGACCGCGGAAGCTCCCGAAATATCGCCGCGGGTATGGCGGTGCCAGATGCGCGGTGAGAATGGTGCGCCCGCATTCGACTTCTCCTCGTGGGAATTCGCTCGGACCGTTGGGATCGACGCGAAATGGAGGCGCATCCTGGCCCTAGGCTATCTGGATGAGGACTGCGGCCTCGAGGAAGATCAGGCGTACGACTATCGAATCAGTGGCCGGTTCCGACGAGCCGACCTCGAAGAAGATGTCGTCGGTTTTCATCAATTGCCTCGCGGCATCGAGCTTCCGCGGCTCTTCTATCACGGCCCGATTCGATTCCGCTGCAGCTTTCCGCCGGCCGTCGCGGCCGTCCCGGAGCCGAGTTCGTCGGCTCCCGGCACTCCTTTTCGGACAGGACTGCGCCTCGAGGGCGTGTTGAGCGTCGAATTTGACAGGCCGATCGAGCGGCTCGTTCTTCAACTGTCGAGACTCACCGACGACGTAGTGCTTCAGTGGGCTACCCATGACGCCTACGGCGTCTTTACGGGACAGCAGGCCGAGCAGGGAACGATTGAAATCAGTGAGCGTGCGAAGCTCGAGTTTCAACAACCCGTCAGCCGACTTACTCTGAGCGGCTCGGCTATCCTCTTTGCATTGAGGCTTGTTCCGGACGACCTCGATTACGATCCCGAAGAGGTGGTGGAAGTCTCGACCGTGGTGAGTCGAGTGGTCTACCAGGACAGCGGGGCGCCCGAGCCGCCCGCGACTGTCGGCACGACCAACCTGCAGCAACCCTCGCAACTGGACGCCGAGGGTCCGAGGTCGGACACCCTAGGGTATCGCGTCAGTTGGCTACCGCAGGGCCCCTCGGGCGAAGCGCCGCCAATATGGCCGGAAGATGTTCTGTCACCGCCGCCTCAGCAGGCAATGGCATACGAAATCGAACGGCGCCGCGCCGGAGTCAGCGCCGGTGAATGGTCCAAAATCGATGAGGATCCCACCTACTACGTCGGCAGCCGACAGGACGACAGTGATGAGGCCCGAACCGTCCATTGGGGCGCCGATCTCAACGCGTTGTATCCAGAAACACGACGCGGTGCTGGGAGCACTTCGTGGATTGCGGTCGAAGACACGCTGAACGGCCGGCCAACGGCAGGTGCGATTCCTCCCGGCAGTGAGCATCAGTATCGTGTGTGCTCCATCGATGTCACCGGCCGGCGTTCCGAAACTGCGACAATCGGCCCGGTGGTGCGCCTGGAAAAGCATACACCTCCTCCGTATGTGGGAACCACTCCTGGCGACCCCGAGGATGCTCGGCGTCCAAAGGGAGTGCGTGCGCGCGTAATCCAGCGCAGCGACGCGGATCTACCGGCGGCGGACCGAGAACTTCTTGCGGGTGCCGACGATGCCGTTGTGCTCGAGTGGGGGTGGGGCGAAAGGCAGCGCCGCGCAGATCCGTGGGCGACGGAGTTTCGGGTGTACGCCCAATCTGTGCCGTTCGATCGACTCCTGGGAGAGATCACCCAAGTTAGTTCGACGACCTCGGGATTTGAAGTCGAGGCGAAGTTCGACCGCGACCTCGACGCTGATGCGCTCGTTGGTCTTTGGCTTCCAGCCGGTGAGCATGTCTACCGGATCTTGAGTCATTCAGCCGCCGTTGGTGGCAGCACCGTCACCGTCGACTTAGCTGCTCCGTCGACCTCATCATCGACTCCCCAGAAAGGAAAGATAGGTTTGCCCTGGTCACCTGGTTCTGAGCTCTCAGACCCGCGGGCATGGGAGCAGCGTGTTGCAGTCGTACCCATCCAACAGCAGACGTCGTACCAAGCGGTCATCAGGGATTGGCTACAGCCAACGCCGGACCAGCCTAGCGTCCCGCTGTGGGTCGGAGTCAGTGCCGCCGATGACGAGTCGTATGTCGGCGATTCAGTGCCGCCCGCTGCACTGAATGGGGGGAGACCTGGAAACGAAGGGCCAATCTCAGGCACGTCGGTGACGGGGCGTTATCGCGGCCGGCCGGAGCTGCCACCACAGCCGCTTCCACCGGTCGACGAGCTAGTCTCACGCGAGCCGCGGGCGGACGAGGTGGTAGTCGAGCTCGATCTTGACGCCCTGCTTCCGGACATGGCCGCGCTCGGTCCAACCCGAGTCGCCTTGGAGCAGACATCAGTGGCGAATCTCCTCTCACACGTGAGCGTGGTTGACGAAAAGATCGTCATAACGGCCGGAGGGGACGGCAGGCTCGAGTACACACTTGCCGACCCAGACGACCACGCGACGTTTGTCGAGCAGCTTGTCAGCGGCCAGCCCTCCCGTGTCGATAACCGATTCCTCGCCGACTTGCTCGCACGCCTCGACGGTCTCGCCCCCCACGAAGCCTGGACACCCGTTCCCGGCGGTTCACTCGGCTGGGGTCAAATCCAGCCCGGTTTCCCGGCCGATCCAGCCCGCTACTTCCTGCGGGTACGCCTGTTGGACGCGGCAGGCCACGTGTCGGAGGGGGCGGCGGTCCTTCCGAATTGGGAGCAACGACCAGCGACAGTGGCTCGATGATCTGAACGAGTCGATTCGACTGCGGAATGTGCGCACGGGCAGTTCGTCGGGTGGTGCTGCACTTCAGGCGGACCTAAGCGTGGTCCCGCCAGTCCACCTTTCGAGTGGGGTCCCGGTCGTCCACTGGTCGATGAAAGAGGTGGTTTTTAAACTGGTTCCCACACCCTCCACGGCGCTCGGAGACAGCACCGTAGCACGTGAACCCTCCAAGCTCTTCGTCTCTCAGACCGACCTTGGTATCGAGGTTATCGTCGAGGGGTTGGCCGTCGAGATCGAGCTTCCAGTCGACATGCTCGACCCACTGGAGGAGCAAACCGGGAGCGTAGGGCTCAACCAGGAGCGGGTGGATGGAGCGTTCGAGGTCGGAGTTCTCGACACCCAAAAAGTCGTCTACCGGCGCGATCAACCGTCGTCGATCTTCGTGCATGTTCGCGTGCACTTAGATTCCGATAGGCACCTCGTTGTCACTCCCGCGGTCCCGATCAACCTACGGGATTGCCGACTGTTCGGCTTGCCGGCTCGCGCCGTCTACGACTTCAAGCTTGTCCACTCGCCTTCGCGCGCCTCTGAGCTTGCAACGTGGCTGCGACATACGCCGATGAACTCCATGGGTGACCATGAGCGTGCGGGAATGTTCGCCACTCGAAAGCTCGAGCTCTATCCCGAGCGTGAGCCGATCAAGGCGATCACCGAAACCATCTCGGCACACGTCCAAAAAGGCGCCGATGACCCGTCGCCTCCAACGGTCGATTTCGTCTTCGAGGACATCGTCGCTCCGGTTGGAGTCGGACCGACCGTGCCGGTCGGCCCGGGGACACTGTTTCCGGTGCCGGGTCACGTGACAGTTGGCATACGCCGTCCTGACCCACCGCCGGAGCGCCCGGAAGAGAGCTATTTGCCTTCGAAGGCTCCGGTGATGCTCTGTTGGGGAGGTGGCAGCAACTTTCTGGGCATGTTGGTGGAATCATTCTTTTTTCAGAGCCTTCCACTCTCGGTTCGCGATGTCGGGGTTCATTTCAACGTAGCGTTCTACTTTGACGAATCCGGACCGGATCATCAGCTGACGGCGGACTTGGTCGAAAACCTCACGTTGCGGTTGGGTTATAGGCGTGGCTTTTCGAGTTGGCCTGGCCTTCCCGAGCCCAAGGCTCCCGGTGAGCAGGACGTCGACGCCTTGCTCCACTGGGAGATCGCCGATGTCGTCATCGATATTGTCGGTGTGCGGGTGGGATTCTCGTTTGGAAAGGGACGGAAAGCCGGGACACCAGAGCCTCCTCATCAATGCGCGCACACCCTTCGCTTTTCGTGTCGAGGACCCGACGCATGACGACCGAACGCCTCATCACGAATCTGTGCGCCGACGATCTCGCGGCGACCCGCGACTTCTACGTCGAGCACCTCGGCTTTGCCGTCGGCTACGACAGCGACTGGTACGTGCAGCTGCGTCATCCGGACCGCGACGGCCTCGAGCTCGGAATCATCCGGCGCGACCACGATCTCG
>CAYLTX010000269.1:0-6107 GCA_964386725.1 uncultured Bradymonadales bacterium
GAAGTCCCCACAACCCACCGCTCACCACCTGTCGTTTGATACCCACACGACGGCCTTGCACAGGTGCGTCTGCCGGCTCCCGAGGCACGCTATTCAACCCAAGAAAGCCCACTCACCCGGCCCCGAATCCGTCCGGACGTCCGGTGCCCTCGAGTTCGGCCGGAACGGGCTCTCCGATACACTTCTCACGCCGGCAGATCACAGCTCGATCGCCCTCAGACCCGCATGAGAACTGGCTAACACGGTCCCTGGGACCCGTGGGTTTATTTTTTTTTTTTTGGGGGGGGGAGGGTCCCTGGGGCCCGTTGGTTCATCCATTCATGCTCGGTTTGGTTTGTCCGACTTTTCTGCCATCACTCACACGCCGCCTTGTCGCCCACATAGCACTGAAATTCGAGCCCCGTGCATGACTCGGTGCGCCCTCCCTGACAGGCCTGGCGGATATATTCGTAGCCCCGCGGTGGATTGGCCTCGACCGAGCCGCCGCGCAGGTACATCACGCCGAGGGTGTGGCAGGAGAGCATAAACCCTTCTTCGCAGGCGCGAGTATATAGGTCGACGGCCCCGCCGGCATCGCGCTCGATGCCGGTGCCCTGACGGTGCAGGTTCGCCAGATAGTTGCAACCCGCCAGTACGCCTCCTTCGCAGGCCATTCGGTAGTGGACGGCGGCGCCGGCCGGGTCGGGCTGGTCTTGGCCGTAGCCGGATTCGAGCATAAAGCCCCACCCCAGGCAGGCCTGCGGCGAGTCGTCCTCTTCGCAAGCGTGGCGCAACGGGTCGAGGGCCTTGTCGGGGTCGAGCGCGTCGCCGGGGCAGGATTCGCCGGTGAGGCAACCCCGGGCGTGTAGGTAAGTCAGCTGCGGGCAGGCCTCGGCGTGGCCGAGTTGGCAGGCCTTCTCGAGCAGAGCGCCGGCGCGCACCGGGTTCTTCTCGACGCCGCGTCCGTCGACGTAGCGCTTGGCCAGGTTGCGGCAGCCGAGCATCGAGCCCTGCTCGCAGGCGCGTCGGTACAGCTCGGCGGCGCGCTCGGTGTCCTGCTCGACGGCCTCTCCCTGCTGGTACATCACCGCCAGGTTGTTGCAGGCGACCTCGTCGGGATCCTCGGCCAAGCACGCCGTCTCGTAGAGTTCGAAGGCGCGCTCGATATCCCGTCCGACCACCTCTCCCTGCTCGTAGAGCACGCCCAGGTCGTAGCACGCGCTCATCACGCCATCCTCGCAGGCCTGTCGGAAGTGGCGCAGCGCGTGCTGGGGGCGGTTGGCCGCCTCGCGCTTCATCCCCTCCAGATAGCACTCCATCGGATCGAGATCGGCGCATATATCCGCCGACTGACGATCCTTCCAGGCCTGCTCGGCGCCGGTCGGTGTCTGTCGGTCTGGCTGATCCTGGTCGGCCGATTGGCGGTCTGGCTGAGCGGCAGAGTCGCCAGTCGAGCAGCCACCGAGGACCAAGATGAGCAATGAGATCGCAGAGACGGTCGACAAAGAGATCGGTCGTGGCATCAGCAGCTCCGGTAGGGAAGGTTGGAGGATAATCTATGCGTAGAGGCGACAGGCGGCAAGCCGGCTAGAGATTCCTATGCACGTATTCGACCGTATAGGTCGAGGCGCGCATCCGGTCGCTCCAGAAGTCGCGGGGCAGCCCGGCTTTGCGCTTGACGTGGGCGACGAACTCGCGCGGGTCCGGGCACTTCTCCCACACCGACGGCAGCAAGGTGCCGCGTCGGCCGGCGACCTCGAGCAGGAGTCCGTGGACGCCCGGCTCGATGAGCCGGCAGAGCTCGTCTTCATCGTCAACGGGACGGAGTTCGAGGGGGCTCAACACCGAGATGCGCACCTCGAGCGTGGCCAGCCCCTCGGCACCGATGGGCGAAAAGCGTGGATCCTCGAAGGCCGCCATATAGGCGTTCGAGGCAACGTCGACCCCCAGCGGACGCCGCGGCTGAATCGAGCCGATGCAGCCGTCGAGCTCCCCGTCGACATAGACGGTCACGAAGCTGGCGCGCCGGCGACTCAGGTAGTCGTCGGCCGCGTCGAGCTCGACGCGAAGCGGCTCGCCGTGTTCCAGCCCGTGGGCGATGGACGCCTCGGCGATGTCGAGCAATTCACCGCGCTGGCATTCGTCCAGCGAGGTTTGCGGTTCGGCGGCGGCTTCGACGCTCATGGCTGATTCCTGCACAAGTATCCTGACACGCCGATTGTAGGAGAGTCGGCCGCGAACACCAATGTCCCGCCAAAATTTGAAGCGCTGCGTGGCCTATGTTATTGAAGCGGTAGTTCTTATACACCCACTCCAACGAGGGGCGCCGAGAAGCTCCTGCTGGTCCCGGGGTGTGTTTTCTCGAATCTAAGAGACCCTCGACTCGATGAGTGGGGGCAACCAAGGTGGAGTCATGAAGCGTCGAATGAATCAAATGGGAAGCCTCGCCGGTCTGCTCTTGATGGCCTCGATGGTGTTGGTGCTCAGCGCGAGCGGATGCAGCAGCGAGCCGGACGAGGTCTTGATGACCCCCCAACAGGTCGGTGAGCGCGGCGAGTCGTGCACGGCCCGCAACGACTGCAAAGAGGGCCTGGCGTGTGTTCGCGGAACATGCGTGCGCAACGACTACGCCATCAGCCCGGCCAGCGGTGAATGTGTGCTGCTCGAATGCGAGGCCGACAACGATTGCTGTCAGGGACGGCCCGAATGTCCGGAGTGGAAGGAGGCCTGCGACGCCGATTCAAGCTCTCCGGACTGTCAGAATCTCGAATTTTATTGTGACTGTGATTACCAATGCGCCGACAACCAGTGCCGACCCGGTGCTGCCTGCGAGCAGGACGACGACTGTGGCTTTGACGGCCTCTGCCGAGACGGCGATTGCGTCCAATGCGTCGACGACGAGGGCTGCCCGGGCGACGACCGCTGCATCAACGGCTTCTGCGACCAGGGCTGCGCGGTCGACAGCAACTGCCCGCTCTTCCACACCTGCAACGACGGTGAGTGTGTCGAGCAGGGCTGCCAGACCGACCGCGAGTGCGTGCACTTCGCTCAGGACGGCGATGCGGTGTGTACCAACGGCGAGTGCGTGGTGCCGTGTACGAACGATGCCGAATGTAATAGCGGGCAGGACGGCTTTTTCGAGGTCTGTGACGGCGGCAAATGCGTGTTCATCGGCTGCGAGACCGACGAGGAATGCCGCGTTGCGCTCGACCTCGACGGCGCCCCGGGCAACACCCGGACCGTCTGTGAGAACTGAGTGTCGAGGCTCCAAAAATGCGGGGCCTCGCAGTACCGCGACGCCCTGTAGATGAGCTCTAAGACTTTGCGGGCTGCCCTTTTGTAGCGAGAGGGCAGCCCGCTTTGTGTTTTTCCTGTTAATTTTTTGGGGTTTTATTGATGAGGCGCATTTGACGACGAGGTGTGTTGCATATGCCCAACGGATGCTGGTAGGGTAGATAAAACTCTAATAACCTACATTGGGCACCGCAGGGAAGCCGCAAGGTTCTGTTTTGAAGCCGAACCTGATCTCAGCGGTCATTCTGTAATGGAGAGGGTGAACTTGTGAGTGATCGTCGAGCGTCTGACGACGCCGAGTTGGAGGAGACCATCGAGTCTCTCCGCGCCGAAAGTCGTCAAAAGGACCATTTCATTGCCACACTGGCCCACGAGTTGCGCAATCCCATCACTGCGCTTCGCGCGGCGGTACATCTTCAGGAGCTCAGCGAGGACGATGCGCAGCTTCGCCAGAAGACCTTCGAGATCATTATACGCCAGACGGACCATATGGAGAGGCTCGTCGAGGACCTGATGGAGGTCTCTCGGCTCAACCGGGGCAAGGTCGACTTGGACCGCCGAGTCATCGACCTGACGTCGGTGATCGCGCAATTGCTGGTCGATCAACAACCGACCTTCGAGCAGCGGGACATCGAGCTGAGGGCCGAGTTCGAGCGCCACCCACTGTGGGTCGACGCTGACATCACACGCATGGCGCAGGTGCTGGGCAATTTGCTCGACAACGCGCGAAACGCCTGCCTGCCCGGTGACCGTGTGACGGTAAAGGTCAGCAGTGATGAGGCCCGAGTACAGGCCGTGGTCACGGTGTGTGACACCGGCGTAGGGATGGATGCCGAGCAGCTCGACGACATCTTCGATGACTTTTCGCAGACCGACGGTAGCGCCGGCAGCGCGGGCGGGCTCGGCTTGGGTCTGGCGATTGTGCGTGGGCTGGTCGAGCTGCACGAAGGACAGGTCGAGGGGCACAGCGAGGGAGAGGGGCACGGCTCGACCTTCGTGGTGCGCCTGCCGCTGTCCGAAGAGCCGCGAGATGCCACGCCGCGGGATCAGATCTATGAGACATATAATGCCAAGCGCATCCTGCTCGTCGAAGACGACCTCGACGTCGCACAGTTATTGGTGCAATTGCTCGAGCTCGATGGCCACCAAGTTCAATTGGCCCACGGTGTCGAGGAGGCCATCGGCAAGCTCGACGAGCGTGTCCCCGACGTGATCTTATGCGACGTCCAGCTAGGCGGAGAGCTCGACGGCTACCATCTGTGCGGCGCGGTCTGTGTCGACCCGCGTTTCGAGTCGGTGCGAATGGTGGCCATGACCGGCCACGGCGGCGAACAATTGCGCGAGCGCAGCCTGGACAGCGGCTTCGACGAGCACCTGACCAAGCCGGTCGATCTCGACGAGCTGCGCCGCGCCGTGCAGGCGCCACGTGACTGACCGACCGTCAGGGTGTTGCACCGACGCTTTGGTCTGCGAGTGTCTGTGCGTAGGTTGGGGACGCATCCGGCACATCGGCTCGACCGGGACGATCAGATATGGATTATGAGACATTCATCGATCAGGTGGAGGACAAAAGTGACCTGTGGTCGCGTGAGAAGGTCGAGGCGGTCGCCCAGACCACCCTGGAGGTGCTCGGCGAGACGCTGACGACCTCTCAGCGCACATGGGTCTCCTCGCGTTTGCCCGAGCCCCTCGACGCGGCCGTCACTCGCACCTGGGGCGGACAGTCATTCGACATGGACGAGTTCGAGGACCGTATCAGCCACCGTGAGGGTCTGGTGCGCGACTACGCCGGCGAGCAGGCGCGGCTGGTCTGCCGTGTACTCGCCGACGAACTCGACGACGAGGTGCTCGACTATCTTCGAGAGCACCTCCCCGAGCCGTTTTCCGGGCTATTCGAATAAAATAGTCCGAATCTTCTTTACGGTGAGATGCGTCTTATCGATGAGCAGATACGTCTCGCACCAAAGAGAGTAGCCCGATGAAGCGCCGAAAAACGCCATTCCCCGTTATAATAATCTCTATCGCTCTTTTGCTGGGTCTGTCGAGCCTGGCCGCATGCCAGTCTCCCAAGCCGGCCGACTCCGACGGAGCGGGCGTCTCCACCTCCGAGAGCGAGACCCGCGGCGCCCAGCAGAATAGTGATAATGACGATAAGGGCGCCGAGAAGGTCCGGGCGCTGCCCGACGAGCCTGAAGACGACTCGCTCGAGATCGCCACCTTCGCCGGTGGCTGCTTCTGGTGTATGGAGCCGCCCTTCGACCGGGTCGACGGCGTCACCGCCACCATCGTCGGTTATACCGGCGGCGACGAGACCCACCCGACCTACGAGCAGGTGGCCTCCGGCCAGACCAGCCACGCCGAGGCCATCCGGGTCTATTACGAGCCGGAGAAGGTCTCCTACGCCCAACTGCTCGAGGTCTTCTGGCGCAATATCGATCCCACCCAAAAAGACGGTCAATTCGTCGATCGCGGCACGCAATATCGAAGCGCGATCTACTACCACGACCCGCGCCAAAAGGAGCTCGCCGAGGAGTCCAAAGCCGAGTTGGAGCGCTCGGGGCCCTTTGACGAGTCGATCGTCACCGAGTTGGAGCCCGCCGAGACGTTCTGGCGGGCCGAGGAGTACCACCAGGACTTTTACAAAAAGGACCCCACACGCTACAAGTCCTACCGACGCGGCTCCGGCCGCGACCAATTCATCCAGCGCACCTGGGGCGACCAATGAGCAGTCGCAGTTAAGCAGTTCCTGGACCCCCGGACCCCTGCAGTCAAGCAGTTGCAGTTAAGCAGTTCCTGGACCCCTGGACCCCTGGACCCCTGGACCCCTGAAGCCC
>CAYLTX010000270.1:0-6006 GCA_964386725.1 uncultured Bradymonadales bacterium
AAAAGGCGCCGATCCTCGCGGATCGGCGCCTTTTTTAGGGAGAGTTTTTCGGGATTAGTCGCTCAGCAAATTCGTCTCGTCGAGGCCGAATTTGTACATGCCGTAGCGTCCGGCCGAGAAGTAGATGTCGTCGTCGTCGACCACGATATGCTGCGACCATCCCTGCGTGGGGAAGTAGGCCTGGGCATACGGCGAGGTGACGTCGTCGATGTTGAGGACCAGCAGGCCGCCGGGCACCGAGAACAGGGCGCGGCCGACGCGGGCATCGCGCAGCCTGGCCCATCGGTCGACCTCGATCTCGGAGCGCTCGGGCAGACGGGTCGCGTCCAGATCCAGGATCGACAGGTAGCTGCTGTCGTCGCGCTCGGCATAATAGTCGTCGTAGGTCTCCTGGGCGGTGATCCACGCCTCCTGGTGGGAGACGAGGATGTTGCCGGCGCCATCGAGCGCGACCTGCTGTACCTGGCGGTCGCGATAGCGCTTGGTTCCCTTGAGGTAGGCCAGCCCGTCGTTGACGAGCAGCTTGTTGATGGAGGTCTCGACGATGTGCTCGCCCCACATATAGTCGCGGGTGACGATCGTGTCGCCGTCGACCTCGATCAAATCTCCCGGGATGTTGATCGAGGCTTGGACCTGCGGGTTGGCCGGCTGACTCAGGTCGATGCGTTTGAAGTAATAGCGCACGTAAGGACGGTTGTCGGCGGGCACCTCGGTGCGCTCGCGGTGGGTGATATACAGGCTGTCACCGCGGGCGAGCAGGCTGACGTCGTCCTCGTCTTCGGGCATGGTCACCGGGTCGGCCAGCGTCGGCTGGGCGGGCGTGCTCAGGTCGAGAGGGGTCATCTCGTAGTGGTTCCAGGAGCGGTAGCGCTGCTGATCGCGTGAGTACTCTTCGGTGGCGATGTCATCGCGATCGACGCTCGTGCAGCTGCGCTCACCGTCCTCGTCTCGCTCGCACCTGTTGATCGTGCCGGTGCAGACCTCCGGCTCGACGGTTCCGTCGACGCGCTCGAGCTGGCGGCAGGTCACGCCGCCCGAATAATAGGTGCAGGCGGAGTCGTAATTCCCTTGGCTGTAGCAGCGGTCATAATAGCTGCCGTCTTGGGCGGTGATTCGGCGGTAGTGCTCGGTGCCGACGAGCTCGCTGTTGCGCTTGCTGGTCACGAAGACCAGCGCGTCGTCGATCACCCGGGCGTCGATGCTCGGGCCGTAATAATAGCCACAATCGAAGCAGTCGCCTTCGCCATACCGGTCGCCGTAATAATAAGACGACGGCTCGATATCGGTGGTGGTCAATTGCCCGGCGAGCGTCGGGGAGGTCGGCATGCTGAAGTCCCAGACCTCGACGCTGGTCTCGTAGTCGGGTCGGTCCTCGGAGGAGGCTCCGTCCTGCTCGAGTTGGGTTTGCTCGGCAGTGACCAGTAGATCGCCGACCTGGTAGACGTTGGCCCTCGAGGGGATCTCGATGGAGGTCAGTGGCTCGGTGATGTCCGGGTCGTCGGCCAGCGAGATGACCTGCAGGCTGTCGGTCTGCGAAGGGGCGTTGCTATAATAATAATAGCCGTAGCGCTGGCTGCTTCGGCGGCGCACGCCGTAGTCGCCCATGACCCAAAAGGCGCTATAATTGGGCGCCAGATCGACGCGTCCGAGCTCCTGTGGGGTGTCCGGGTCGGTGGTGTCGAAGAAGCTGAGCTCCTCTTCGCTCAGGTTGGCGGTGGTGCTGTCGGTGCGGTCGGCCACGAAGCTTCGGCGCACTCGGGTGCCGTGGTCCATCGTGCCGCGAAGCGTGAGCGTGTCCTGAGAGAACGTAAAGATCTGGACCGCCGAGACGTAGCGATCCTCGTCCGGGTCCCAGCCGCTGAACGGAAGCAGCACCAGGCCGGTCTCCTGCTCGCCGGTGGGGGCTTGGACGTTGGTTCCTTTCTCGATGACCGAGTAGGCGCGGTGATCCCACTGCGCTTCGGACCAGGAGTGATCCAGCTCGACCTCTTGGCGGTCGATGAGCGGGCTTGGATTGCTCAGGTCGGTGATGTCGTACAGGCTCACCGCCATCGTATTGGTGCCGTTCTCGTCGTTCTTTCCAATACCGACCAGGCGACTGCCCGCCCAGACCTGTTGGAAGTAGTCGTTCCAGCCCGAGATGACGAATTCGGACTCCTCTACGGCGTTGCCGTTCTCGTCGATGCTGAACGCGTGGAAGGGGTCGACGCGGCGGTAGGTCACGAAGAACGCGCGGTCCTTCATGAACAGCGTCGCGTACAGATCCTCGTTGTCGCCGAAGGTGTCGTGGTCGATGGCGGCGATGTTGTGGATGTCGGAGACGTCAAAGGTCTCCAGGTGGTTGGTATTGGTGCTGCTGCTCCAGCTATTCCCCGACACCAGCCGCATGATGTCACCCTCGATATGCATATTGAATTGATCGTGGATGCGGCCGCGGACCTGGACCGAGTCGCCCTCGACCATCGTGCCGGTCGGGTCGCTGATGTCGATGAGGGTGACTTGGGTCTGGTTTTGGCTCGAGCCACCGTAGTGGTTGCGGGCGACCATCAGTCGCTCGGGCGTCGCCTGGATGTCGCCGACGTAGCCGCCGAGCTGCAGCTCGCTGGCTTCCTCGAGCGCCCCCTGCGACGAGACGCTGAAGCTCTTGACCCAGGTCTGTCCGCCCCCGGCCCATTCATTGGCCACCACAAAGAGCGCCTCCTGGTTATTGCCGCGGGTCAGGCGGCTGGTCTTGATGTGGCCGGATACCTGCCCCTGGCCGGTGACCACCGGGTCGGTCGGGTCGCTCACGTCGATGACCATGACCATGCCGCCCTGATATTGGGTGGGCAGCAGGTCGGTGCGGTTGCCGTAATAGCCGCGCCAATTATTCATCAGTGCGAAGACCCGGTCACCGACCTGATACATCTCCACCGGCGTGCCGGTCATGCGGGCGCGGCCGATGATGGTGGGGTCGGAGGGGTCGCTGAAGTCGATGATCTGCAGGCCGCGATAGCGGTTGAGATTGAGCACGTAGTCGTCGCCGGTCATGACCCGGTAGATATCGCCTTGCTCGACGGTCCGCCCGCTCTCGTCAGCCGGGGCGCCCGCGTCGGCATCGGCCGCGCCGTCGTTGTTCTGGCTGTCGTCGGTATTTTCCTGGGTCGCCTCGCCGTTTCGACCATCGGCCGACACGAAGTCGGTCTGGCCGGTGAAGCGGTCCTCTTGCTCGGTATGGGAGTTGTTGCCGTCAGGGTCACCGTCACCGTCGGCTGTGGGCGCGCAGCCCGCAAATGTCAGCGTGGCGGTCAGCGCAGCGAGCATCGCGACTCGATTGATTCGTTTCATCCAACACATGGCATCCTCTGAGTTTGAGCCAAAGTCCATTCAATCGCGTTCCGCCATCGACGGGCGGCGTCTGGTTTAATCGATACGAGGTATGCATGAGCAAGAAGGATACCAACGGGCTGATTTTCGCCCAAAATCGCCCCTGGCGGCCACCTGGGCGAGGTCATCGGGGGCGTGGCGAAGAGCAGGGCGGCGAATTTTTGATGGAGACGGCGCCGGCGCATCAGACTTCTGAGGGGCTCGCCACGCCTCGAAGATCGTGGCTGTAGGACGGAGAAGACGAGCGCGGCAAATGACGCGGCCGAAGCCGCCGGGCAGCTTGTCCTGACCGCGCTAACACTGTATTCTCGACCCGCCATTTAATGTAGTAGTGGACGCGGTCCTCGACGGCCGCAGCAACCGATTGGAGACGACTCGATGCGTGTACTGAGTGTTGGCGATTGCACACTGGACCACGTCGGCGTGGTGGAGCGATTTCTCGAGCCCAATATGAAGGCCGAGATGTCCAAGTTCAGCGTCCAAGGTGGCGGCTGTGCGGCCACCGCCGTGGTCGCGTTGGCCCGATGGGGCGTTGAGACGCGATTTGTCGGCAAGGTCGGCAGCGACCCGCGCGGCACACTCATCGAGGCGACGCTGGCCGACGAGGGCGTCGACACCAGCGCCATGGTCCACGAGGAAGGCGGCATCAGTCAGTTTCGTTTTATCCTGGTCGAGAACGGCACCGGCCAAAAGCAGACCGTGTATACGCGCGGGAGCGTTTCTCCGCTCTCGGTCGACGAGGTCAGCGACTCGGTACTCGACGGGGTCGATGTCTTGCTGGTCGACGGCAAGCAAAAGAAGGTTCAACTCGAGCTGATGCGCGCGGCCAAAGAGCGCGATATTACCGTATTCTTCGAGGCCAATCGCAGCCAGCGTGACGCCGAAGAGTTGGTCGCCAACGCAGACTTCCTGGTCGCCTCCGAGCGATTTGCCAGTCAATTTGCCGGGGTGGGGCGCCTGGAGAGCTTATGTCACGAGTTGCTCGAGCGGGGGCCGAGCCGGGTGGTCGTGACGATGGGAGACGAAGGCGTGGTCGGCATGGACTCCGCCGACGGCGTCATGGTGCGTGAGCACGCCCATCCGGTCGAAGTGGTCGACACCACCGGCGCCGGTGACATCTTCCTCGGGGCGCTCGCCTATGGTGTGGGACGGGGATGGGGGTTCGCCGACCTTATCGAGTTCTCCAATAAGGCCGGCGCAATCAGCTGCACTGACATCGGCTGCCGCAGCGCCATTCCCACCATCGAGCAGATCGAGCAGGCCTGAGCCGGGCTCAACGTCGGCTCGCACCCGTCTTCGACGAGCGGCTCGATCGGCTCGAGCGGGTCGACCGACTCGAGCTGCGGCGGGTGGTCTTCCGGCTGCTCTCGCCGATCTCTACCGCCCAATAGTGTGCCTCGCGCAACGCCTCGACAAAATCACTCTGGCTGTCCAGATCGCCGTCGAAGTAGGTCGCGTAGCGGCCCACTGCGTCGAGCGAATCGGTCGGATCGCTTCCTCCCACCGAGGGCACGTCCATGAACTTCGCCGCTTCCATAGCGAAGTTTTGCTGGGCTTCTTCGACCCTCGAACTGAACACTTCCACGGCCGACAACTTGTCGAAGGTGAAGATGTGGTCGCCCATACTGAACGGGATGCTCAGGTCGTAGGGCCGCGAGGCGATGACCGCACCACCTTGGCCCTCGAAGAGGTCGAGCACGGACTCGGCCGGCGGTGATTTGACGTCGGCGACGCTGCGCCACTCTTCGCCCAGGTAGAAGTCGTCGACCTCGGGGACGAAGCCGAGCATGATCCCACGGTCGGTGGGGATTTCCACGCCGATGAACACCTGGATGTCGTGTTTTCGCCCGAGTTCGATGGCTTCGTTGCACAAGCTCGACGAGCGCGTCTCGCAAAAGGCGACGCCGTCCAGCCCGACCTGCTTGGCTTTCAAAAGGATATCTTCGAGGGAGAGGGAGACGCCGGCGGACAGGGCCGATTTGCCGTGAATATCAATAAGCATGGATAATTGGGAAGCTTTGGTAAGTATTGTCGGTCGTTCGAGCTAGCGGTCGAGGCGCTGGCGCTCGTCATCTTCTTCGGAGGGCTCGTCGGGGGTGACGTCGATGACGTCTCCCTCATCGGGTGTTGGCTGCGCGCCAAAGGGCCCTCCGCCGCCCAGGGGACTGCCGTCGCTGAAGGGGCCGTCGAATTGGATAAACGAGACGGTGCCTTGGTCGATCGAGCGGCGAAATCGTTTCTTGAGATAGCGCTTCAAGGGCCGGCGAAGGACTGGAAGCAACAAGACGACACCGGCGACGTCGGTGAGCACGCCGGGGGTGACCAAGAAGGCGCCGGCGATGAGCACCGCCAGCCCATCGAGCAACGAATCGCCCGGGACCTTGCCCTGGCGTAGATCGTCTTGCAGGCGGCGCCAGGCAGCCGCGCCCTGGCGTTTGCCGAGCACGGCGCCGAACACGCCGGTGGCCACGATCAGGCCGATCGTCGGCCACAGGCCAATGGCGTTGCCCAACGGGATCAGGATCATGAGCTCGACGATCGGCACGATCGTAAAGAGCAGTAGCAACCTGAGCAGCAAGATGCCTCCTGGTGGGAATGGGCGCGGCCGGCCCGGTGCGCTCGTTCGGAGCGCACCGGGCC
>CAYLTX010000271.1:0-5836 GCA_964386725.1 uncultured Bradymonadales bacterium
TGGTCGTGGTCGTGGTCGTGGTCGTGATCGTGATCGTGATCGTAAACGTAAACGAACTCGCACACCCACCAACTCACGTCAACGCCGCGATCGCCCACTCCACGCCCACTCCACGCCCACTCATCTCTCACGCAACCCGGCGCGCTCGAAAAGCCCCTCGACCGCCTTCCAATACGCTCGCTGGTCGAGCATTCCGTGATGACCGCCCTCGTGGGCGACAAATTCGGCCTTGGGAGCCGCCTCGGCGAGCCGCTGGCCGTGCTCGAAGGGGATGACCGGGTCGGCGCGGCCGTGGATGACGAGCACGGGCACTTCGAGTGTGCGCACGAGGCCGACGGTGTCGAAGGGTTCGGTGATCAAAAACGACGGCACCGGCAGGCCTGCGACCATATCGGCGACGCGCGTGAAGGTCGACGTCAGCAGGAACGCGGCCGGCGGGCGCTCGTGGGCGAGCGAAGCCAGCACCGCACCTCCGAGCGAAAAGCCGTGGAAGGCGATTCGCTCGGGGTCGACATCGTCGCGGGCGACGAGCCGGTCGTAGAACCGCACGAAGTCTCCGGTGATTTTAGCTTGGGACGGCGTGCCGGCCGAGCGGCCGTAGCCACGATACTCGGGGAGCAAGACGTTAATACCTCGCTGGGTGTACCGGCGCACCTGAGGCATCCAGCCGTCGATGAGTTCGCCGTTGCCGTGGGCGAGGATCACGGTCGGACTTGCTTGCTTCGAATCAGACTGCTCGGAGTTGGCACCCTCGGCGGGCACAAACCACGCCTCGACCTTCCCCTCGTCGGTGTCCAGCCACCATCGCTCGCCGCCCATGGCCTCGAGGTCCGGGGCCTCGGGCGCCGGAATATCGGTGCCCGGAAAGATCAGCTTTCTCTGCAATAGCGACAAGAATCCGGCGTAGATCATATAGGCCACCAGCAGCAGTCCCAGCCACCTGACGATCTTTCGGGGCATGCTTCGGCCGTAAGTAGAGTCACGAAGATCTCTTAGCGTTCGGCCCCACGAGCCCTCGATGAGACGTCAGATCGAGAGAGTGAGAAATTAAGAGAGTGAGAAAGTGAGAACAAACCTCAACAAACCAGCTCGTCTCGAGACGATGGCTGTATCTTACTCTCTCACTTTCTCACTTTCTTACTCTCTCATGGCCGATCAGCAGCAACTATCGGCGCCGCGCAAACCGTCCGGCATCCAGATATTATGCGTGCGGGCATTCAGAACGACCAACCCACATTGACGTTGACCATCGGATGCAGATCCTGGTCGGGCGCCGGCTCTTCGAGGTCCTCGTGGGTCTCGGCGTCGGCGAGCATATTGAAGCCGTCGTAGCGCAGCCCGGCCTGGACATCCAAGGTAAGCCCCATCTCGGCGGCGACCTTATAGCCAACCATCGGGCCGATGGCCAGCCCGCGGCCGGTGCCCTCGGTGACCTCGCTGAAGAGGCCGGTCGTCTCGACGGGTACGTCGCGGAACAGCGCATCGAGGCCCAGGTGCAACCCGTGGTCGAAGCCGCCCAACGCGTAGTAGCGCGCCTGGCCGCCGGCCTCCCAGGCGTCGTGGGTCAATGCGTTGCCTTCGGCGTCCTCACCCTCGGTATACGAGCCAAAACCGAACGTCCCGGCGATCGACCATTGGTCGTCGGCCTTGAACTCACCGGTCAGCCGGACCATCGGGCTGAGCAGCCGAAGCGGCGAGAAGGTCACCGACATCTTGCGGGTCTGCTCCTTGGCCGTGGCGACGCTGCCCACCCCGCCCTTGGCGGCAAACGCCGAGGCGGCGCTGGTGGTCACAAAGACGACTGCAAGCGCGGCGAGCATGATTCGAGTGCAATTCTTCATCGTCAATTCTCCGGTTAGTGGTTCGAGATCTATCTTTTATCACGCATTTGGGCACACAGCGAATGGGAACGCGGCGAACTGGGCTGTCAGCCCGACGGGGCCAACCAACTGCAGCAGGTGCGCTCGTTTACAAGACGCACGCACCGGGCGATTCATTCAAACGCGATGTCAACTTGCTTCGCGACGGCCGCTGGCGCTAACGTCTGCCCGAGGCGATTCGTACCGTCGAGGGTGATGATATGAGAGTTTTCAAGACATGGAGAGTGTGGGTCGTCCTGGCGCTTGTTCTGGGCGGCTGCGGCAACCCGGACGTCGAGGAGGGCGACCGGTTTTTAGTGCTCGATTGGAACGCCGATCAGCGCCAATACGAGGTCGTCGAGTCGACCGTCGAGACGCTCGATGACGTCGAGTCGGTCGACGGCGAGATCGCCTATCTGCGTGGCGGCGGCGACATCATCGCCGGGACCTCGGAGCCGCAGACCGAAGCGGACTACGAGGAGGCGCTGCTCATCGAGGGCGACGAGACCCCGCAGACGCGCTACGAGCGCGAAGATGGCGCGGTCAAGGGGTTGGATTTCCACAGCTTCTTGATGTTCACGCTCTATCACCATCTGGAGAAGTCCGCGTTTTATTTCGAGAGCATCGGCGTGGGCCGAGACACCGTCGGGCGCATCCCCGTGTATTATTCGCCGACGTTGTCGTTCATCATTCCGGTCAATCTTTTGACCGATAACGCGGCGTATGCGTTCACGCTCGACGCTTTTTTGATCCCGCCGCAGGTTCTGCTCGAGGAGATCCCGCTGGCGGCCAACCGCGGCGTGATCGTCCACGAGTATAGCCACGCGGTGGTCAACCGGCTCGTCCACGAGGACGCGCGCGCCCCGGCCTACCTGCTCGACGACTGGCCCGACGCGGCCGCCAACCGCATGGCCGCGCTCGACGAGGGGGTCGCCGACATCTTCGGGGCGCTGGCCACCGGCGAGCCCAACTTTATCGGCCCGTCGATCTCCGAGGAGCTCTTCGATATCGACCGAGACCTGTCCAAGCAGCGTTTTTACGACGAGGCGTTACTCGATGAGGTCGACACGACGCCGCAATCATCGTTCAACCCCTACGCCCTCGGCACGGTCGTCGCCTCGACGGTGTGGGCGCTGCGCGACGACGTCGACGACGACGAGGCGTTGGGCCGCGCCGTCGCCGACACGCTGCGCGACCTGTCCGGGCCGGAGCCCACATTTCGGATGGCCGATTTCTTCAACAAACTCTGGGACAACCTCCCGTCGCACGTCCAAGGCGCGGCGTGTGATATCTTCACCGATCGACTCGTCGCCATCTCGCAGGAGTTGCAATGCGCGCAGTAATTACCATCGCCGCGCTGGCCGTCTTCGCCCTGCCGCTGCCGTCATACGCTCAGGAGGGCTCCGCTGACGAAGCTGACGCCGCCGCAGCGGCAGACGCCCGGCCGGAACGTGACGACGGACAAGATCGACAAAATGGCCAAGAGGACGACAAAGCGGACCAGTCCGACCGTGGCGAAGCGATACGAAAGGGATGGGCCGCCGTCTTCGCCCCGCCCGGCGAGCACCTCTGGGAGTTCGATCTGGGCTGGGGCGCGATGTTCTGGGAGACGGCGTTCGGCGGCTCGGAGACCGAGAGTTATTATAGACTGCGCGCGCGCCGATACCTTCGGGACCCGCTGGCGGTCTCACTGGGGGTCGACTTCACTCGGCAGGCGCCCGAGACCGGCACGCTCGAGTTCTCCCAGCAGCGCGTGGCGCTTCTGGCCTCAGTCGACCTCCACCACTGGTTTGGCCGCTGGCTGCTGGGCGCAAGCGCCGAGGCCGGCCCGCAGTGGAACCGGCGCACCATCGACGACGCCACCGGCGAGGTCGACACCAGCAATCGCTTCGACCCGACGCTGGGGCTGGCCGGCCGCGCCGGCGTCTCGCTCTTTGGGACCGCCAGCGTGAGCCTCGAGGGCGGGCTTCGCTGGTATCCCAAACGCCTCGACAAGCTCTTCGTCGTGCAATTGGGGTGGCTGCTGTAGTCCGCTGTGCCCTGGATAACGGGGTGAAAATGCCCCCGTTAAATTTTCTTTGAATATATTGCGTTTAACAGCGTCTCGACTTATATAGTAGCTATAAGCACCCCTTTTCGAACTTGGTTTAGGTGGCCACGGTGGCCAAAGGGGGGGAGTCATTTGATTTGTTTTATCAGGAGTTTTTCCATGCGCCGTATTTTAACTTTTTCCCTGCTCATCGCCGTAGCGCTCGTATTCGGCTCGGGCTGTTTCTCGTATTCCACCCTCCATACCGCCAAGCCGGTCGAGCAAGGCAAGACGGAGATGACCCTCGCCCCGGGTTACTTCGGTGGTGGCGTCTCCGGTGAAGCCTCGGGAGACATTCCCACGGCCGAATTTGCCGCTCGACACGGCTTGACGCCGGATCTAGATGTCGGCGCCAAGGTCTTTCCCGTGGGCGTGGCTTTCGACGCTAACTACGCGTTTATCAACACACCTGACTTTGCGGTGTCTGCCAACCCCTACGTCAGCGTGACCCGTCTCTCCAGTGGTACCGGCAGCGTCACCTGGGGCTTCGCGTTGCTCAACATTCTGGCCGACGTGGTCAGCACCGATATGGCGACCGTGACCGTGGGCGCCAAGCCCGGCTTCTTGTACGGATTTGGTAGCGGCGACGCCGCCGGGGGCAGCACCGGCGCCTGGATGGGCGGCATGGCGGGCGTCAAATTGCACTTGACCGACACCTTCGCGCTGATGCCCAACTTGGACATCATGACTCCGATCGACGGATTCGGCGACACATTCCTGTACAACTTCGGCGTCGCGGTCAGCTACTGATCGCCTGTCGCCTGACGAAGCATAACCATAACAAAAAGCCGCAGCGGCGACCTCGTCGCTGCGGCTTTTTGTTATGGTTGCTAGACTCTACGAGGAGGGGAATCTGCCCCGCGCACGGGTTGTTTTAGATGCGCCCGTAAGGCCGTCCGAATGCGGCTTGTATTTGCCGCGCCGGCGTCTAATTTGTGTCGGCGCGTGCCAGAGATTTTCCATTGTAGAGGTACCCAAATGATCTTCGACCCGCTGTATCTCATCATCATCGGCGTGGGCTTCGCGCTGAGCTTGGGAGCCCAGTTCTGGACCAAAAACCGCGTCAAAAAATGGGCCGAGGTGGCCACCGAGCGCGGCATGAGCGGGCGCGACGTCGCCCGGGCCATCCTGCAGGCCGAGGGGATCAACGACGTGGGCATCGAGCAGGCCTCGGGGTTTTTGAGCGACCACTACGACCCCAGCTCGCGCACGTTGCGGCTGAGCCCGGACATCTTCGGGGGCCGCTCGGTCACCGCCGCGGGCATCGCCGCCCACGAGGTCGGCCACGCCATCCAGCACAAGCAGGGCTACCTGCCGATGACCCTCCGCCAGAAGATGGTCCCGGTGGCCAATATCGGCACCAATCTGGGCGTGTGGATCATGATCATCGGCCTGGTCATCGGGGTCACCTCCCTGGCCCAGATCGGGGTGTGGCTATTCGGCGGCTTCGTCGCCTTTACGCTGGTGACGCTGCCGGTCGAATTCGACGCCTCCTCACGCGCCAAATCCGCCCTGGAGCGCCACGGACTGCTCAGCCAGCGCGAGATGAACGGCGTCAGCCAGGTCCTCACCGCCGCCGCGGCGACCTACGTGGCGGCCGCGGTCGCTGCCATTTTGCAGCTTTTGTATTGGTTGTTTCGGCTCGGGGTGATTGGGGGGCGGGATTAGAGAAACACCTAGCTTTGTGAGGCCCCCCCACTGCCTCGCGCTGTACTACGCGCTCGGCATCTCCCCCCGGGGGGAGAGTTGCCGCTGCGTGATCGCTAAGCAGTTGCTTTTTGAGGCCCCCCAATAAGCTGCTCTTGCGCGTCCCGCAGCAGCATCCCTCCCCCACGGGGATGAGGATTGGGGATAAGTCACGGGAATAATTCATGATGGGTCGTCGCGG
>CAYLTX010000272.1:0-5809 GCA_964386725.1 uncultured Bradymonadales bacterium
CGGCGTGCGAATCACCCATCGCTGCCCCATCGAGAACGACTCCGTCGGCCGTGGCCCGGAAATGACGCCCATAAAACGAGGCATCCATAGGCACGAGTCCTTCGAGCGTCTGCGCGGCGGCCGGATAGGCTTGTCGTCCGACCACTGCCGGCCGGCCGCGCCGAAAAATGCCGGCCTTCTCCGTGGCCACCGATTCGACGTCGTCTCCAAGATATTCGGTATGATCGAGGGCCACTGAGGTGACCACGCTTAGCTCGGCCGGAAGCGCGTTGGTCGCGTCGAGCCGGCCTCCCAGGCCCACCTCGTAGACGCCGACGTCGACCTGACTGCGCGAAAAGCCGAGCGCGGCCATGATGGTCGTCAACTCGAAGAAGGTCAGCTGCGGGCGTTCATCGCTGGGCTCACCGTAGCGCTCCAGCACGCGCCGGCCTATCGAGTGGACCTCGCCGGCGGCGATGAGTCGGCCGTCGACTCGAAATCGCTCGCGCAGGTCAATGATATGTGGGCTTGTGTACAGCCCCACGCGAAGCCCGTGAGCCTGCAAGATGGAGGAGAGGAAAGACGCCGTCTCGCCTTTGCCGTTGGTCCCGGCGACCAGGATACAGCGGTGGGAGCGCTCGGGGTGACCCTCGAGTTCGAGGGCCCTCGCGACCGCATCGAGCCCCAACTTGATGGCGAATTGATTCTGGGCGTAGAGCCTATCGACGAAGCCTCGCCAGGTCGACAGGTCATAGCCGGAGTTGTGAGGTGTCATTACGAGTGATCATATTCGAAGCGATCGTGCAGCTCGAGATACCGCAGGTAGCGGTCGAAGGCCTGCGGGTCGATGATCTGCAGGTTGCCGCGCTTGTCGACCGAGATCAGGTCGTCTTTGACGAGCTCGGTCAACAGACGCTTGAGCTCGCCGACCTCGAGACCCAGCGCGCCGGCGATATTGTCCGGGATGGGTACCGCCGCGCTGAGTGAGCCGTCGTGGGAGTTGGTGATCACCTCGTGGCGAAGCTGGTGCATCAGCCGCCCTTTGGTCGTGCGAAGCGAGAAGTTCGCGAGCCGGTATTGGGCCCGGGTGAGCCGCTGCGACATCTTCTTCATCATCCGAACGGCGATGTCGGAGTTGCTGCGCAGCATATTCTCGAATTGGCTGGCCCCGATCTGGATGACCGCCGCGTCCTTGAGCACGGTCGCGGTGACCGGTCGTGGCTGGTCGTTGACCATTGCCAACTCGCCGCAAAACGCGCCCGCGCCGAGGTCCTCGATGACGATGGAAGTATCCTGGATCCGTTTTGCCAGACGTACCTGGCCGGATTTGATGACGTACATCGCAGAACCCTGCTCGCCCTCGCGAAACAGCACGGTGCCCGCGGGACACTGCTTGACGCCTTTGTCGCTCGACTTTTTCGCTTTAGCTTGCTTGGCCAAGAGAACTCCTCAGATCTTCGGATTCGAATATCGCCGCCGGCACGGCCGCCGCCCTCGCTCAATCGTCGCACGTGGCACGAGAATCCCAAACGCCCTGCTCATCCATTTCCCGGATGAACTCGGCGGTTCGCCTCGCGACGTGCGGCTGTCGGTATCGAAGGTAATCGAACAGGTGTGTTTTGAGTAATTTCAGGTCAGCTATCGTGTCCGCATCGTACCAGAATTCGAGCGATTCACACAAGAGACCAGCGGCCTTGGCGTGGCGCAACGTCTGGCCGTAAACCTGCGGCGTACTCCAATCAATATTCTCGAAGACGCTCGTGTGGGGCGCGTCGAGCCCGATCAGATAATAGCCCCCGTCAAAAGACGGCCCGACGACCACATCATTTTGGTCCAGGGCATCGAGCGCGGCGCGAAAGTGGCGTTGGAGCAGCGTCGGACTGTCGGTGCCGATGATCACGACGCGCTCGGCGCCGGCCGCACAACAACGCTCGACCACCGAACTCAGCCGCGCTCCCAGATCCGGCCCCCGCTGCTCGATGAGCGCGAAGTCGGCGTCTCGAAATCCGTCGAAGCCCTCGTGTTGCGGGTCGCCGGCGTAGGCGAGGAGCGGCGAGACCGGCTGCTCGAGCTCGTCGGCAAGCGCGCCCACCTGCTCGGCGATATCGTCGAGAAAGCAGCGATATAGCGCCGTGGCTCGCTCCTCCCCGATCGATGCGCCCATGCGCGTTTTGACGCGCCCGGCGCGCGGGGCCTTGGCGAAGACCACCACCGCCACATCCTCCAACCTGTCGAGCGCCGATTCATCCATGGATCATCTACCGGGTCAGGTACTCTCTAAAGATGGTGTACAAAATCTTGTGTCCCGCCAGCACCGTCCCCTTGAGGGTGCCGGTGACCTTGGAGACCCCGATGCGCTTTCGGTAGCTCACGGGCACCTCGACCGCAGCCAGGTGCAGCTTGGCCGCTTTGACCTGCATCTCCACGGTCCATCCGAAGTCCTCGTCCTGCATATTCAAGAGTTCGAGGCTTCGCCAGCGGATCGCGCGAAACGGCCCGAGGTCGCTAAATTGGTAACCGTAGAGCAACTCGACCAAAAAGCAGGCCAATTTATTGCCGAATACGGCCTGTGGAAGCAGCGCGCCCGGCTCGTTGGGGCCGATCGTGCGGCTGCCGATGACCATATCGAGGTCCTCGGTGAGGATGGGCGCGACCACCCGCGGTAACTCCTCGGGATGATCGCTGAAGTCAGCATCCAAGAAGACGACGATATCAGGGGGATCGCGCCGAAGGTGCTCGAGGCCGGTCAGGCAGGCTTTGCCGTAGCCGCGCTGGGGCTCGGCGACCACCTCGGCGCCGTGGTCGCGGGCGATCTGCGCGGTGGCATCGGTACTCCCGTTGTCGACCACGACGACCCGGCGCACCCATTTGCCCGGGAGCGCCTCGATCACCTTGCCGACGCTTTTCTCCTCGTCGAGCGCCGGCATGATCACGTCGATGGCGGTCGATTCGGGCGGGTCGAGCTCGTAGTCGCCCGGCCACCAAACGCCGCCGCGCCTGCCCCAGCCGCGCCCGTATTTAAAAGATCTGTCGCTGGAGTTGGCTGCCATAAAGACGTGGGAAGATTCTTTTTGTCGGGCGGGCACCCCAGCAAGTGTGGGTGCACCGGCCGTGGCCTTTTCAAAACTGCATCGGACCGGCATAGTACGCGCCGTCTGGTCCCAGCGCAAACACTCTCAGTGTTGGGCCCCTCTGCCCGAAGCTCCCCGAGCCTCCGTGACCATATCATGAGCAATTCAGACGACACTTCTTCTTCGTATAAGGACGCCGGCGTCAATCTCGAGGCGGCCGAAGAGACCGTCTCCCGATTGGGCGACATCGTCGAAGACACCCATATTCCGGGCGTACTCTCCGGGCTGGGCGGCTTCGGCGGCCTGTTCAGCCTGCGCGAGTCGGGCGTCATCTCCGGTGGCGACTCCGACACGGTGCTCGTAGCCGGCACCGACGGCGTGGGCACCAAGCTCAAGCTCGCGTTCGAGCTCGACCGTCACGACACCATCGGGATCGACTGCGTGGCGATGTGCGTCAACGACGTGATCACCTCCGGGGCGCGACCGCTATTCTTCCTGGACTACTTCGCCACCGGCAAGCTCGAGCCCGAACAGGCCGAGGCGGTGGTTCGCGGGGTCGCCGAAGGGTGCAAGCAGAGCGGCTGCGCGCTGATCGGCGGCGAGACCGCCGAGATGCCCGGCTTTTATACCGAGGGCGAATACGACATCGCCGGCTTTTCGGTCGGCGCGGTCGAGCGCGACCGGCTGCTCACCGCCGACCACGTCGAGGTCGGCGATACGATCGTCGGCATCGGCTCGAGCGGGGTGCATAGCAACGGCTTCAGCCTGGTGCGCAAGATCATCGACGACAACGAGCTCGACCTCGACAAGACCTATCCTGCGCTGGGCGACGAGCACACGCTGGGCGAGGTGCTGCTCGAGCCGACGCGCATCTACGCCAAATTGGCCGCACAGCTGCTCGACGAGCAACCGGTACATGCCCTCGCCCACATCACCGGCGGCGGATTCTACGAGAATCTCCCGCGCGCGCTTCCCGAGGCAGCCGGTGTGCGAATCGACTCCACGAGCTGGCAGCGCCCGGCTATCTTCGATTTTCTAGAGGAAAAAGGCGGCGTCGACGCAGATGAGATGTACCGCGTCTTCAATATGGGGATTGGGTTGGCGGTCATCGTCGGTGGAGATGCCGCCGGTGTCATCGAAGCTGCAAGTTCGCATGGCTTCGATGCCTGGGAGATCGGTGAGGTTGTCTCGGGCCGCGGCGTCCAGCTGGACTGACGGCCGAACCCCGAACTCATTTGTGCTGCTACTGCACGCGGCGGCCGAGCCGCGCGCATAGACACACCAGCGACAACATGCTGGTGCGCGAGTCCTGCAGGACGTCGTCGCGCTGCGAATAAATCGCGCGCGGGTCGGAGAGCTCCTTGTCCCGGACCACCGCCAGACGCTCGCGCTCGAGTTCGAGCAAACGGCCCAGTGAGCAGCGTACCGCCAACTTGGTTTCATCAGCGTCAGTAGCGGCGTCGATGCAGAGGTAGACGACGCTTTTGTGGCTGCCTTCGAGGCGGCCGAGCTGTTCGTCGAGGTCGTCGACTTCGTCTCTGACGGCCTGCTCGAGCGTCAAAAAGCGTTCGTCGAACCAGGCGGCGGTATAGGCGACCAGCTCACCGTCGTCGTCGAAGAACTTCTCGACGAAGAGCGCTTCTTCGACCCAAGCCTCGCCAAAGATCGTATAGATCTCGTCGAGGCGAGCCTGTCCATGCAAGAAATCGGGAGGGAAAACGTGCTTGCGCTGGCGGACACGCGCCTGTTGGCGTGCCAGAATTTGCTCGATGGAGCGGCCGGTACTGGGGACCGACCCGGCGCCGTCCGTGGGCTGCGAGCTGGTTTCGTGCAGCAAGGGTTCGTGAAGCATGAGTTCGTCCGTGATTGCAGTTGAGACACTGAACATTCCATCACCTGAACACATTTGTACTGCACATTCGATTAGTGCGCAACAAAAAAGGTGCTCGTTTGTTCAGTACCGCGTCTCGGACCTCACCTGATTACTTCGAGTGTTGTTCAAGATAAACAAGGATCATTTGTTGACAAGCACAAAAACCAAATCTCTTCAGTAAGTTGAGCCCGCGCCCCCTGAAAATGAGGGATTAATAGTCGTCGATTTCGAAGACGTGGGTGGCCCGAATGGTCTCTTCGACGGCGACCCCGTTTTCGAGGGCGGGCTTGAATTTCCACTTTCGAAAAGTCTGCTCGGCGAGCTCGTCGAAGCCGTTGCCCGCCGACTTGACGATGCGCACATCGACCACGTCGCCGTTCTCGTCGACGGTCAGGATGGCCACCACCGTGCCCCCGACGCCGCGGCGTTTGGCTTCGAGCGGATAGTCGTCCGGATCGGCCTTGGGCCGGCTGAGCGCCTGGGGCTTGCGCGTCTCGCCGCCTCCGCCCTGCCCGCCCGCGGCCGGCTTATCGCCGCTGCCGTAGCCTTCGCCGTCACCATCGCCGGTCTTGATCTTTCCCATGCGGTCCGGATCGACGTATTTATCGGTGACCTTTCCACTCTTGATGCCCTGGCCGGCCTTGAAGGTCGGCCCGTCGGAGGTCTCCGAGGTCGTATCGTCGGTCAACCCGTCGAGGTGGACCGGGTCCATCGACTCGGCCTCCCGGGGCGAGTCTTCGGGGGGCGGATCATCCGGCTCTGGTTCGGGCTCGGGAGTCGCGGGGTCGGGCTCGGGCTCCGGTTCGGGCTCCGGTTCGGGCTCCGGAGCTGGAGCTTCGGGCTCGGGTTCAGGCTCGGGCTCCGGCTCCGGTTCGGGCTCTGGCTC
>CAYLTX010000273.1:0-5793 GCA_964386725.1 uncultured Bradymonadales bacterium
TGGTAGGCGTCGTCGTCGAGGTCCGACCACACTGGGAGCTTGGCGAGCTCGAGCTCGTAGGTGTTGGCGGCCTCCTCCTCGACCTTCGCGTCGTCCCAATCGGGGTTCTGTCGGCGAACCCGTTGGCGGTCCTGCCAGCTCGAGCGGGTGCCCACCAGCGGCTGGCCGGAGGTGTGGATCGACCAGGAGCTCAGCCCCGGCCAGCGGTTCGGGTGGCGCACCAGATTGGACAGGCACGGGTTGCAGATCGTGTAACACAATTTGGCGAGCAACTCCTCCCTTGAGGCGGTCACAGGTCATGTTGAGCGTGGCAGAGCGTTGACCCTTTCCCCGGGCCGAGGCCGCGGGGCTCGTAAAGAACAGCCATGGGAAGGCGTGCGGGTACAAGCACGGTCAAGCCGCATAAAACCGCGCACGCCGTGTACGTGGCAGATGGTTCCGGGGCATCATTGGTGTGCGGTCATGGCGGATTGATTGGAGAATTACGTCGATGTGGTGGCGCGCCGATTCGCAACGACGCATCATCGTGGCGAATCGACCATCGGGGGGACCACGTCGCCGTAACTAATCGGCTGACGGCACAATCGGCCCATTCTATAATCCATCCACGATGACCTCGTCGTCGACACGTCTCCAAACCATTCTCCATGCACATGGCCGGCGCGGTCTTGTACCCGCCGGCCTTCCCATGGTCGTGTTTTGCGAGCCCCGCGGCCTTGCGCCCGGGGAAAGGGTCAACGCCCTGCCACTTTGCGTCCAGCGGGGGCAAACACGGTCAACCCGCATAAACCCGCTGGGGCGCTAACTGCGAAAAAGTTCGCGGCGTCGAGCGTTGAGCGAACCTGGGCTTGCGCGACCAACCTTCAATCAATTCATTGACCCCATCGGTGTTGGCATCTATCGTATCGATGGCTTGCGGATAGATTAACGATTTGTACAGGAGCGCAGCGCATGGAGCCGACCCGTAAGGTGATGATCCTCGACGACAATATACTCGACGTGATGGAAGTGGAGGAACATCTCGGCGAGGGTGGCTACGAGGTCGTGACTCTTTCCTCACCCAACGGTGTTCTGTCCAAGATCGACTACGAGCAGCCCGAGATCTTGCTGCTCGACCTGCAGATGCCGCGGCTGAATATGGACGAGCTGCTCGAGGAGCTGCGCGGCGTGCCGGATTACGAGGACCTGGTCATCGTGTTGTATAGCGACATGGAGGCCGAAAAGCTCCAGCAATATTGCATCAACAACGATATCAACGGCTATTTCTGTAAGTCGATGGATATCACCCAGATTACCGATTTTCTCGACAACTTTTACGAAATCTGAACAGATAGAGAGTGAGAGAGTGAGAAAGTAAGAGAGTGAGATACGGCTCGTTTATCGAGCCGTTCTTATTTTCTCACTTTCTTGTCTTTCTGACTCTCTCGAGGACGGGACCCATGAGCGAAGCAGGCACGCCGAGCGATGAGACGGCTGACGATGGGCGCCAAGCTGGTGCCAACGTGTGGATCCTGGTCGATCGAACCACCCACCAGGCTGCCTTCGAATCCGTGGCCGAGTATCTGGCCAAAGAGGATATCGACGCCCAGATCGTGACCATCACCGACATCATCGGCTCGGTGGCCCGCGACGCGTTGGCCGGCGGCGCCGAGAGGCTGCTGCGCGGGTTGCGCGTGGCCTTCAAGGGGCGAAGCTCCGAAGAAGACTTGCTCGGGGCGGTGCGTCGGGCGCGGCCGGACGTGCTCGCGGTGACTAACCCGCGCTACGGCCGAGCGCTGGGCATGCTGGAGTCGTTTACCGGCATTCGCACCCTCCAGGTGGGCATCTTGCCCGATTTTGATCTGTCGGCCGATTGGATCAGCAGCTCACTTCAGGCGTTCGTGGTGCCCACCGAGGAGCACCGCGGCCGACTGGTCGCCAGCGGCTTTTTGGGCGACCGGGTGCTGGTGGCCAAGCCGGCCATCCAGCCCAATTTCGCCCGCGAGGTCGACCGCGAGGCCGAGCGCAAAGAGCTCGGCTTCGGCGACGAGAAGGTCGTCTTGGTGCGCGCCGACGGCTTCGCGCCGCATATCCTCGAAAAGATGGTCTTTCAGGCCACCCTGGTCGACACCGACGCCCGGTTTATCTATCACCACAACGGCGACAGCGCGTGCGCGGCCGCTTTGCGCCGCGCCGCCGACCAATACGGGCTTCGCTCGGCGATGTTCGGCAAGGTCCCGGATCTCGAGCGCTTCGTGGCCGCCAGTGACCTGGTGATCGCGCCCAATGCCGAGCCCTATGTGGCTGAAATCCTCGCCCAGGGGCGTCCCTTGTTGCTGCTCGGCGCCGAGGAGCGCGGCGCGGCTCAGGCCGAGCTTTTGGGCGAAGCCGGCGCCGCTCGCCACGTCGTCGACGTGTTGCGATTGGGCAGCGAGGTCGAGCGCGCCCTCGAAGACGAGGCGCTCGAAGAGGCCACCGCGGCCGCCGAGGCGCTCGGGGCGCGCGACGGAAACGAACAGGTCGCCCGGGCGCTTTCGGTCGCCGTCGAGCACGCCGAGGCATGGCTCAGCGCGCCCGGTGCGGCCGAGACCGGCCCCGAAGGAGATGGCGCCGGTGGCGGCACCCAAGCCGGAGAGGAGGGCGAAGAAGAAGAAGAGGGTTTCGAGGCCCGCGGCCCCTTCGAGACCATTGGCACCGGCAAGGCCGGCGGCGGTGGTCAAACCGGCGGCGGCAAAGCCCCGGCAGAAGAGGGCGGCCGGCCCGAGCGAAGCTACGCCGGGCTGTCGGCCGCCGAGGCCAAAGACCAGCTCGCCGAGCTCATCTTGCTCGAGCGCGAGCTGGAGCGAAAGCTCTCCGAATGCGAGCGCCAGCAGGAGCGTTGGCGCAATCGCCTCGAGCTCGCCCGCGAGTGGAACGAAGAGGACCTGGCCGAGGAGGCGCGCGACACCCTGCGCGGCTACCTCGATGACGCCGAGTCCATCGAAGAGGAATTGGTCGACGTGCGACGCCAGAAGCAAAAGCTCAAGCAGGCCGTCCACCGAGGCGGCCAGGGCAACGGCCGCCGGGCGCTTCCGGGTGGCGACGAGTCTTCCCAAGATGTGTCCGGCGACGTCGAGGAGCGCTTCCGAAAGATGGAGGCCGACCGCGACCTGGACGACCTCAAAGACAAAATCAATCGGGAGCTCGGGGATTAGAGAACATCCCAGTCTGTCGTTCTTCCCGGATCAGTGATGCGCCGTTTCGTAGTCTATTTTCTGCTCGCCAACCTCATCGGCGGCCTCTTCTTGTGGCTGGCGGCGCGCGACCTTCCCTTTGCGCGCATCGAGGAGTACGTCGGCCACGCCGATCTGGCCCAACTCGGGCTGTGGGCGGCGGTCTTCGTGCTGGTTTATATCGTCTGCCACGGCGCGCGCGTGTTCCGCTGGGTCTACCTGGTGCGACCGCTCTCCGAGGAGGTCGAAGAGCGCACCATCCACCGGGTATGCGCGGTCGGGTTTACGGCGATCTTGCTGCTACCGCTGCGCCTGGGCGAGCTGGTGCGGCCTTATTTGTTGGCGCGGCGCACCGGATTGTCGATGAGCGGGGTGCTCGGCACCGCGGTCGTCGAGCGGGTCATCGACGGGTTGTTGATGACCGGGCTCCTATTCATCACCCTGGCCACCTATAGCGGCACGCGAGCCACCGGCTTCGCCACCACCGCCGGGCTCATCGCCGCGGCCATCTTCGTGCCCGCGCTTTTGGTGTGCATGCTGGCGCTGTGGCGGCGCGACTGGACCCTGTCGGTGCTCCGCTGGCTGGGAAACCCCATCTCCAAAAAACTCACCGAGAAGGCCACCGCGCTGCTCGACGATTTTATCGACGGGTTCCAGGGCCTGGTCGAGGCCGACGATCTCGGCCGCTATATGGCGCTGACCGCGCTGTACTGGACCACCAACATCGTCTCGCTGTGGCTCCTGGCGCGCTTTGGCTTCGAACTCGACATCGGTATGTGGGAGATGGCCACCGTGTTGCCGATCCTGGTCATCGGCATCATGATCCCGGCCGGGCCGGCGCTGGCGGGCAACTTCGAGTTCTTTATGGCCAAGGGCATGGCGTTGTTTTTGGCCGTCGAAATCGGCGATGTGGGCGCGCGGGTGGCGGTTTTTGCCGCGATGGTTCACGTGCTGCAATTTGTGGTTATCGTGATCCCCGGCTTCTTCGTGATGTGGACCGACCGAGAGGCGCGCCACCTCATCGACCTGGCTCAGCAGGCCGAGGACGCCGTCCCCGAGCAGGTCGCCCAGGACGGGCCGCAAGGTGATCCGTGAAGGGAATGATGGCCGGCTTTCATACGATCTATAACAACGTAGAGGCCGCAACGACGTGGCTGTGAATTGACACCGGAAGTTGTGCCTTGATAATTCGTGTGAGATTTTAGCGCAGAGTATTTTGAGTATGTGCGTTATTCCGAAGGAGGTCGCGTGCTTTCCCTGACCGAAAGACAACGCTTGATCCTATTTCGGGTCATCGGTGAATTCATCGCCACCGGAGAACCGGTGTCGAGCGCGTCGGTGGCTCGAAGCCAGGCATTCGACGTCAGCTCGGCGACGATTCGCAATGAGATGGCCAATCTGGAGGGGCTCGGCCTGCTCTTCCAACCGCATACCTCTGCGGGGCGCATGCCGACCCCGTCGGGCACTCGCTGCTACGTCAACCACCTGCACGAGAATAACGAAACCCTGGAGAATCCCTATCCCGAGATCTTCAAGCGTGAGATGAGCGATCTGGGCCAGAGCCTGGACAGCGTCACCAAGCGTGCCGGGGAGCTGATCAGCCAGCTGTCCAGCCTCACGAGCATCGTCTCGCTGACCAGCCTGCAGAACGTGCGCCTGACCGAGATCAAGTTGTCGGACCTGGGTGATCGGCGTTTGTTGGTGATCTTGGTGGCCCAGGACGGCCGCGTCTACAACCGCGTGGTACGCATGGCCCAGGACCTGGGCGGCGCGCTGATCAACAAGATCCAGAATTACCTCAACGAGTTGGTCGTCGGCCAAACGCTGGCCGAGGTTCGCCGCCGCGTCGAGGATGAGCGGCGCCTGGCCGAGGCTCGCTACCGCGACTTCGTGCACCATGCGCTCGAGATTGGTCGAAAAGCGCTCGAGGAGACCCCCGGGCCGGTGGTGCATGTCGAGGGGACGCTCAATATCCTGGACCACCATGAATTCTCCAGCGATGTCGACCGGCTGCGCGAGTTGTTGCGGGCGCTCGAGGAGAAAGACCGTGTCGTCGCCCTGCTCGAGAAGGTCTGCGAGGCGCGCCGCTCTCAGGCCCTCATCGGCCCGGAGCTGGGCTGGGATCTGGGCGACGACCTGAGTCTTATCTTTTGCGATTATTATCGCGGCGACGAGCCGATGGGCGTCATCGGCGTGCTCGGCCCCATGCGCATGGATTACGCGCGCGTCATTCCACTGGTCGACCACGCGGCCCGTATGCTATCGACAGAGCTGGCTGGTGATGAAGATTGAGCGCGCGCGTGTTCCCCGAGAAGGTGGGGTTGAGGGTCGTCAGCGCGCACTGATAGGAGAAGTCCGAGCCATATTTCCACCTGAGAAGTCGCCCACGCCGGCACCGCCGGCCCACATCGACTCGATGGGAGGCGTTAGTTTTGAGTGATGAGAGGAAGAAATTGAGCGATACACCCCCGAAGAGCGAAGATTCGTCGGATGCCTTCGACACCGAAGAGACTGTCCGCGACGAGACCTCAGAAGCGTCCGAAGCCAGCGAAGACTCGGAGGCCAGCGAGGCGTCGGAGGTCAGCGAGGCGTCGGAGGCCAG
>CAYLTX010000274.1:0-5676 GCA_964386725.1 uncultured Bradymonadales bacterium
GGGTTGCCAAACTCAAGACAGTGGTGGCTCGGGAGACGTTCTAGCTGATGCCGGGCAGGACGTGAGCGTTGCTCGCGATGCGGATGTGGAGTTTTCGGGTGACTCAAGCACGTCAGACGTACAAGATGCGGTGGGCGGTGATGCGTCCACAGACGACACCAGCTCATCAGATACACGTGATGCGATTGACACTGGCCCAGTGGGGGCAGTGACTGGTGAAGTCGTCTGCAAGTGGATAGAAGAAAGCGGAATACGAGCCGAAGTGGATTGCCCGAATGATTTGAAGGTTAGCATCGCTGGCCGGGAAGAATCGGTGTCGACAGACGGTACCTTTGTCATTGAAAATCTCCCCGTTGGATATGCAGAACTGCGGGTCTATTTAGCAGACAGACAAGACTCTGGAAAAATCACTGGGGAGGTCAGCGGGGTTCCTCAGAGCAAACTAGCGTCGGACTACTTCGTCAGTCTATGGATAGGTGAATATCCAGAGCCGTATATCGAGCGCAATGTGGGCATTCTTGCCGACTCGACTTACGACGCGGGGGTGATTGAGTTGCGCGCTGAGTCGCGACGAGTTGTTGCTTCTGTGAGTTCGGACGGTGCTTTTGAGTTCCCCGGCATTCAGAATGGGCGCTACTCAGGAGGCTATCTCGCTCAGCCACAGTCTGGCGTAGGCAGCTACACTATTGAGACGGGAACGTTTTATCTTCATACCTCGGAGAACGAGTTTCGCAGTTGCGAGACGATCTCAGGCTGTTTTACCGCGCCATCGGAAATGTCAGATCCTGCGTGGAACACGGGGCGGACAATCGCAGTCGACCCGGCATCTCCAGCAGATGTCGCGCTCGAACTCTTTTCTTTCTTTTCAGCCAGCACGCCGATCACGTCAGACTCCTCGACGGCAGGCCTAAAGCTTTGCGCGAATACGAGCGTCGACCAGAACTCACCCGACGCTGACTTTTCACTAAGCACAGTGTCCAGCTCTACGTCTGACTATGAATTTTCGATAGTCGGCAAGCAAGGCGCACTCTTCGAAGTGAAACAGGAGAGTCTTGGGCGTTCTAGCGCAGTCGTATCCGGTACGGAGGTCACACCTGTCACGGTAGGCTTCACGGGCGACATCTTTGGACAGCCCCTTCATGAAGCATTCACCCGGACCTACGTCGGCATTGATCAGGCAAATGCACCAACAAAGTTTAAGCTGTTACCTGCGGGTATTGGGATGACACCGGAAGGTGAACGGTTCATCAACGTTAATGTCTTGTCTGAATGTGGTTCCGCAGGGGGAAGCTCCTTCTAGGGCCGGAAGTATCGTGGAGCTACCACTCAAGAGTCGACTGGAGACACATCTGACCCAGCAGAAGAACTAAAGACCTAATTACAGCAAGCTGGATGACGAACTGTGGTTGAGTGGCATTGTAGCGCTGTCAGAGGCAAAGATGGAGAGGGTTTACGAAGAGCGACATGGAGAATGGCTGTCCTGGCAAGCTAATGAGCAGGGTCACGCGTCAAAAGAGACGCAGGGCGAAGAATCGTAAGAAGACGCTGGAGGCGTCTTCAGATGAAGAGCCCGAGGAGCGAAGCAGACAAGGGCAACGCCGTTTTCGGGCGCCGAGAAACCGGCCCCGAAAACGGCGGAGCAACCGCCTCGGCGGAGGTAGCTAAACCGACGCCGAAAGAACTCGAGAGCAAAGCTCACGAGGAAGAAAAGCGCGGAGGGCGAGACCCACACGCTTGGGTGTGATGGGTCACGCTCGAAGCAACCGCCCCCGCGCCTGGCCGGAAGACCAGGCGCTCGAGGAGTCCCCTCCTCGAGCATGAGCATCAAACAAGCTCCCAAATTTCCGCACGTCCAAAGTTCCAATCAGTATAACCCTCGTCGGTGAGTCCGGCGGCGGTCTTGAGCTCGCGAAACGACTTGCCGAGGGCGTCCTCTGGTGTGAGGCCAGCGGCCAGAGCCAAGGGTGCTCGGCAATCGATCCAGTCGCCAAACGTACCGTCGTGCTGAGATGCCCCGATGGTAAGCCAATGGGCGAGTTCGTCGGCTCGGCCGAGGCGGTCGAGCTGCTCGGCGAGGTGCGAGACGTTTGAGAAGCAATACGTGGAAGTAACCTCCCACTTGCAGTAACTAAACGACTCGAGGCGAGCTCGCTTCCAGCGTGCCTCGATGCGCTCGGCCACATACTGATCTTTGTCGTCGGTGAGGGCGACGAATTTGTGCCGCTTGTCTAACCTGCGTTTTTCGGTGACGGCGTACATGGTGTCGGCTCCGTTTTGAAGATACCCGGCGCGGGCCGGGCGGGGTCGTACTAAAAGGGGATCTCGTCGTTTTCGATGCGTGCGCGCTTCTTTCGGTCTTCGTTCTCCAGCCATGCGGAGACGTGGTCGCGCTCCTCCTGGCTCATGGCTTCCCACGCGGCGCGGTTGTCCTCCTCACTCATGGCGCTTTCGATGTCAGGGTCGGGCGCGCTTGAGGCGAAGCGCTCGCGGCGGTCGTCGAAGCGGGCGTTGAACTCGTGGCGTCGGTCGCGTTCGGCGTGGGCTCGGCTGTTCATTTTCCAACTCATGGGGTGCTCCTTGGTCGGCGGTGAAGGCGGCCGGTGGCCCGGCCGCCCCTGTGGCTATTGGGCCGTTTCACTGGTGAAGCCCATCGTGATGAGGTCCTTCTTTACGAGGTCGTAGAAGAGGTGGACCTTGATGGCGATGTGCTGGGTTCGGAGGCGCTCGGCGTTGGTTTCGTTGAGGCTGTCGTGAAGTTGGACCAGGCCGCCGGCGGTGGTCAGGTCGACAAGCGTGCCGGCGATTTTGGTCGCCTGGCAGGTGTCGACGATGCGCTTGACGGCTTCCCAGTGTGCGAGTCCCTGGGCGGCGGCGAGTAGCTCTTTGGTTTCGTTCCAGAGCTTAGTGTTCCAGTGGCTCGCCTTCATCGCGACGACACTGGCGATCGCTTCATCGGCGTCGCCGTACAACTCGAGGCGCAGCCCAGCTTGCCATACGGGGTCTTTGTGATGGGCCGTGTCGACGTCGGCGCCGAAACTTTGCGAGTAGGCGATCAGTTCCTCGATGGTGCGGGGTGCGTCTTCCATTTCGGTTCTCCTCGTGGTCGATGTGCAAGATTAAGAAGGTTTCCCGGCCGCGCGGGCCGGGAGGTATCGGGGGCTATTCGCCGAGCAGCAGACAGCCATAATGAGTCTGAAAGCGGTTATTGAACGCGCTGATCACTACGTTGATGTTGAGGTCGAAATATTTGACCAAGCCTTCCAAGCGGGTGTAGTCGGCGGGTCTCGGCATGTGCCGCCCGTCGACGACGACGGTTTCGCCTTCCTCGACTCGCGGCGATCCGTTCTTCTCCCAGAGGGAGCGGGCGCATTTCTCGGCTAGGGCCCAAACCAGCTTCCAATCTTCGGGGGTCATTTCATTTCGCGGTTTCGACATGTTGCGTCTCCTCGTTGGGGGGCCGGTTCATCGGCTCGGTTCAAAGTGGCAGACAATCCGCCTTTCCAATTCGGCCGCCCTCCCTAAGGGGGCCTCTCCGGCGGGGCTTCGCCCCCGAAACGCCCTCCGGAGAGGCGCCCGGGGAGGCGCGGCCGACCCTCAACAAGCTGCCCGACTGAAAGGAGGGCCTCCTGAGAGGTTTTGATGTGCGAGAGCTGTGCTCGAGGAGAAAGAGAATTGCCGGCGACCAGGAGGACGCCGGCGGAGGGGTCAGATAAGGCGAGGATGGATTCCGTACTCAGCTGCCAACCAGTGACAGCCGGTTTCAAAGCAGCGAGGATACATGTGGCCGCGATTGGCGTACTCGGCGTTGGCGCTCGCGAAGGCCATCGCTGCGCGGTAGCGCGATGGGTTCTTTCGGTCGGGGACTAGCGAGAGTGTCACGCGAAGGCCGTCCCTGCCTTCGGGATAAATGCGGACATACAGAGACCCGCGATCGAAGAAGAGATCGTCGAATTGACTGGCCCAATAGTCGTAGACGCTCCAGGTCGGAGGGTCGTACTGCCAGTTCCAGCGCTGCATCTCGCGCTCGAGCTCGTCGAGGAGCTCGGCTTGTGGCTCGGTGAGAACGCCGTGTGTTCTGTGGTTAGCCGGCTTGAACATGAGAAGTCGTCTCCAGAGGGTCGATGTGAATCGTTGTTTTATGAGGCCGCCGCGGAGTTGCGTTCCGTGTGCCCCTGCGCCCTGACAAGGGGCGCGGGGAGCGGAGCTCGAGAAGGCCGACCTGGTTGACGATTCACTCCCCAAGGAGGCGCGGGCGCGTTCAGCCCGCACGCCGCCAAGAAGCCCGTCGTTATCGAATGCGCCGTGGGTCGGTCAGCGCTCGAGGAGCGGTGTTGACGGTCCAGCGGGCGTGCTTGATGACAGGACGCTCGAGGGCGTCGAGCTCCTCGATGTGCTCGGCGAGCATCTTCCAGTGCCTTGGGTCGGCCGCCAGCTCGAGGACCTGGGGGCCTTTGCCGTCCTGTTTCGTCCGGAGACGCTCGTTGCTCGAGATGCAGAAGTGTCCGCGCGAGCTCGTGCGACGATTCTCACGCACCCATCCGACTGCGCCGCGAACGCGGATCTTGGTGGCCTGACCAGAAACGGGATAAGCGGTGCTTCCCCTGGTCAACGGAATGAGCCAACACCCAAGAATCTCGACGACGTCGGGATTCACCTTGTAGTGGCGTGGGGCAAAACGAGGTTCGGGCTCCTCGAGGACGGTTTGGGTGTCGGCGGAGGAAGACGGAAACGAAAGTAAAACCTGGGTCATATCAGACTCGAAATAGGTTGGAGATATACCGAGTGGCGGCATCGAGCACGCCGGTAATTCGGCGCGCTCGCGGTGGATTCAGTAACGCGCTTTGGCGGCCATGTCGGCGTGGGTTGCGGCCATCAGCGAGAGCATCCAGGGGACGTTGCTCATGGCGAGCTGAATGTTCGCCATCGTGCAACACAACGGGTCGACGTCCTGGCCGTAACAACGAACGTGTCGAAGAGCTCGGCGGCCATAGGTCACAGCGATGTGGGCGCGGGCGGCCATGAGCAGAACGGCAGAGCCGCAGGCGGGGTCGTACAACTCGACGGCCGGGCCGTGCTCGAGGCGGTCGGGGTCAAATTCGGCGGTGGTCAACTCGGTCATGAGCCGAGCGACGGGCCAGGGGGTGAAGTACTGACCGAGAACCGAACCACCCCAGTCGCTGCGGATCATCATGTACGCCTGACCGAGGATGTCGTCGAATCCGCCGCCGTACGTGAAATATTCGACCAGAATATCGAAGCCTTTCTTCGCAGCGCGAACAGCCGCATCAGGCCAGTCGGCGATGAGCTCCATATAGACGGACTCGCCTCCCTCGAAGCGCTGCAAAGTTGCCCACCAGATGTTGCAGCAGGTGGCAAAACATCGGCGGTCGTGGGTAATGGAGTACACCTCGTCAATAACTCTCTTGAGACGGCCGGGGGCGCGTCGGTCCGGAGCGGCGCAAACAGGGGCGCGGACGCGGCCGAGGCCGAGGAGCGTAAACTCATTAGGGTGGAGGTCGTCAGAGCCCCGTGTCGTCGGAGGCTTGGGCGAGCGCACCGGCGCTGAAGCAATGACCTGAGCGTGCGCGTCGAAGACGAGATTGAGCTGGTCAGTGGTGTTGGCCATATCGGTTATTCTCTGGGTCTAAAAGTTAGCTTTCGAGCGTAAGTTGACCG
>CAYLTX010000275.1:0-5662 GCA_964386725.1 uncultured Bradymonadales bacterium
GCGGGCGTCGGTCGGCCTGCACGCCCTCGCTCTTCTCGGGCCTGGGCGGCGTCCAACGTCCTTGCAGCGCCTCTTCCCGGGGGCCGTACATACGCAACACCATGTAATACGGTCCATCGGGTGCCGGCAGCCAGTTCTGCTCGAGCTCGGGTCCCGGCGAGTCCTTTGCGATATACAGCGTCAGCGAGCCGTCCGGATGCCGGACGAACTGGTCGATCATCGTCGAGTTGAGTAAGTAGCGATCGAGCGGGTTATCGACGAACAGTTGGGTGCGCGCGTCGTATATGGTCAGCGACCAGAACGCCTTCACCGGCGGGAGTTGGTCGGGCTCGAACGTCACCGTGTATTGGTTCTGCGAGGCGTCGAGCGGCTCGTCGTCGGCGTCAGTCAAATAGAGTCGGTAGAGCGCTTCGGCGGCGGAGTTGCCGTATAGGCCGATTTGCGCCGCCGCAGCGCGCAGCAGATAGTGGTTGTCGAGCCCGTAGTTCCGCTTGGCGCTTCGCTCGAGATACTCACGGGTGCCGACGACTTTGGCGCTTCCCAACGGGTCTTCCCCGATTTTTTCGACGAAGCGGTTGATGTCGCCCAGCCCCTCCTTCACTCCGTCTGCGAGCGCTTCCTGGAGGTCGTGGGGCAAGGCGTCGAACTCAAAATGGGTGTGCGGCCCCAGGCCGATGAGCTCCAGCCGCTCCCACAGCGGCTCTTCCCCGGGCAGCGGCGCTGCGAGTAATTCGAGCACGAAGTCGAGGTAGCCGAAGAAGCGCTCGTCGAACTGCGCGCCTTCCTCCCAGTGGGGAAAGTCGAGTTGCGCAGCCGGCGCAGGAGGACGAGTCTCCAGGCAGGCGCTTAGCGGCTGCAGTTGGTAGCTTTGCTGGATCTCGGCGACCCGCTCCAGATCGTCGGGCCCGAAGAGCTGCGTGCGCACGATGACGAAGACGAAACTCGTCTCACTGCGGATGACTCGGTCGATGCCCTCGGGCTCGTCCCCGTTCCAATGTGGCCCCGCCCAATGTGGTCCCGCTATGAGGAAGGTGCCTGCGCCGTTACCGGTCGACATCGTGCCTACGTAGGCGAAGTTGTGGGTGTAAAGGTCGGTGAATTGAAAGTGATAGAACCGCTCGGGCTCCATGTCGGGGACGTTCACGACGTGTGGCTCGGCCCGAAGGTCCATCCAGAACATGCAATAAGGTGTGTCCGCGTTCGGTGAGACGATCGCCTTGTCCTGTGGGGTCAGCAGCTGCGCCTCGCACGCCAGGTGGTTGAACGGCCCCCTGTACTCGGGATGGTCCGGGTCGACGGTGAAGTTGTGCATGGTCTTGTAGGCCATCACTGACGGAAAGCCGTAGATATAGGCCTCCTTGGCGATGGCTTTGGCTACGTTGGGCGAGACTTCGATTTGGGTCGTTGATGCCATGGTGGTCTCCCTTGCTGGGTCGGTTCGGTGAAGCAGGCCTTGCGGGATTCTTACGCCATTCTCCAGCTCCGCCTTCTGCAGAGTCACGTATGGAGCATGTCTCGGGTCATGGCCTTTCCCTCCACAGGTGTACGATTTGGGGTGGTGGGCTACGCGCGAGACGGTCGGCCCGACATCGCTGAAGATAGGCGTCGGTGGGCTAGCAACAAGGTGTGAGGGGGCTGTTTGATGGGCCGGTCGGCGGCTCAGACCGGCTCGACGACCACGTCCGGCTCACTTGGAGTTTGGCTCCGTTTTGGGCGGGACGTCACTGCCCCGGAATGTGGATTCACTCTTGTCGACCAGCTCGTCGGTACGACGCGCTTGATGCGGACATCGAGCGACGTAGATTCGTTGCGACGGGTGTGCATTTAGTACTCTGCAAACGGGTGCTCAGGGGCGTACAGGAGAGGTCATGACAGTCGGGATGTTCGTCGTGCTTGGCATCGTAGTCGTTGCCATCGTGTTGTTCATCACCGAGCCTGTCTCGGTCGAAGTCACCGCCCTGTTGATCATGGTCCTGCTGATTATCTTGGGGCCGTGGACCAACATCACCGTCGCCGAAGGGGTGTCGGGATTCTCCAACCCGGCGACGCTGACGGTGCTGGCGATGCTCATCCTCAGCGAAGGCATCCGCCGAACCGGGCTGGTCCAGCTGATGGCCGAGTGGGTGGGCAAGCTCGCCGGCGACAGCGAGCGTCGGCAGTTGGCCGCCACGATCGCGATGAGCGGCCCGGTGTCTGGGGTTATCAACAATACGCCCGTGGTCGCCCTGCTGGTCCCGGTGATCACCGACATGGCCCACAAGGCCAAGACCTCCCCCTCCAAGCTGCTGATTCCACTGTCCTACGCCTCGATGCTCGGCGGGATGCTCACCCTGATCGGCACCTCGACCAACCTGCTCGCCAGCGACCTGTCCAGGCGCTGGCTGGGCCAAGGGTTCTCGATGTTCGAATTCACCCACCTGGGCGCCATCGTACTAATCGTGGGCGCGCTGTACCTGATGCTGCTCGCCCCACGCCTGCTGCCAGAGCGCGTCCAGCCGCGCGAGACCTTCGTCGAGAACTACGAGATGTCCGGCTACCTGACCGAGGTGGAGGTGGCTGCCGACTCACCGTTGATCGGCAAGGCGCTCTCGGACAGCTTGCTGCGCTCGCGCCTGGACTTCCAGGTAGTGCGCGTGCGCCGAGGCGGCAAACTCTGCCACACCGACTACAAGCCCCTGGTGGTTCGAGCCGGCGACTGCTACCTGATCCGCGCCTCCGAGAAGGTCCTGGCGATGCTGACGCGTGAACAGGGGCTCGAGATCGCCGGCACCCTGACCGGCGGGCCCGCCCACAGCGATGACGACGCCAAGATGGTCGAGTTGGTCATCCCCACCAACTCGGCTCTCGAGAGCCAGACCCTCGGCCAGCTGTCCTTTGCCGAACAATACGGGTTCAACGTCCTGGCGCTGCGACGCCGAGGCGAGAATATCCTGGAAGCGCTCGACGAGATCGCCTTGCGCGCCGGGGACACCCTCCTGGTATACGGCGACGACAATATCTTCGAGAGGTTGGCTCACCACGACGACGTGATATTGATCGACCACACCAAGGTCGAGCCGGAGCGTCGATCGAAGATCCCGCTGGCGGTGGCCATCATCGTGGCCGTCGTCGGACTGGCCGCGCTCGAAGTCATGCCGATCCTGGTCAGCTCGATGGCCGGCGCTGTGTTCATGATGGTCACCGGCATCGTTCGACCCAACGAGGTCTACGATTCGGTGTCCTGGGAGGTGTTCTTCTTGCTCGCCGGGATCATCCCCCTGGGCATTGCCCTGGAGCAGACCGGCACGGCCGACTTCCTGGGCAACGCCATCGCCGCCACCAGCGCGATACTACCTGCGATTGTGGTGCTCTGGATCTTTTACATCGCCACTGGCCTGATCACCGAGGTGATCAGCAACAACGCCAGCGTCGTGTTGATGATCCCTGTGGCGATCGGAGCCGCCGAGACCATGGGGGCCAACCCCGTCGCCTTCGTGATGGCCGTGACCTTCGCAGCGAGCACCGCTTTTTTGGGCCCTATCGGCTACCAGACAAACCTCTTTGTCTACGGCCCTGGCGGCTACAGAATCACTGACTTCTTGCGCATCGGCGCACCACTGCAGTTCCTGCTCAGTATCGTCACCGTGGCAGGCATTCAGTTGTTCTGGGGTGTCTAGGCGCGGGGCTCCACCAAGCAGAGCCGCACCCGGCTAGCATGTCGACAAAAAGCCCCTAAGATCCATGTGTTACAAGTTTCACGCTCGGATTAGGCACCTGTTCCACGGAGGTGGAGATGACGACGGTGACCGAGAGGAGAGAAGCGAGACGCTATCGAGAGAACTGGGGTTGGATGGCGCTGCGCGGTCTGCTCGCCATTGCCTTCGGGGCGATCGCGCTGGCCTGGCCGGGCATGACCCTGATGGTGCTGGTGATCACCTTCGGGGTGTTCGTATTGGCTGACGGCGTCGCCGAGTTGGTCTTTGCCATCGGCGGCGGCAAGACACTGTCAGGCAAGACCTGGCCATTAGTGCTGGTGGGGCTCGCCGGCATCGGCGCGGGCTTGGCGGCGTTCCTTTGGCCCGGCCTGACCGCGCTGGTGATGCTGTACATCATCTCGTTTTGGGCAATCGTTCGCGGGGCGTTCGAGGTCGCGGCCTACGTCCCGATGCGAAAGCAAGTCAAACACGCGTGGGTGTTGGTGGTCAGCGGACTCTTGTCGGTCGCCTTCGGCCTGCTCCTGATCGCTTGGCCGGTCACGGGCATCCTGGCGGTGATCTGGATGGTCGGGGTGTACGCGCTGATCACGGGGGGCTTGTTGGTCGGGCTGGCGTTCTCGATGCGGCGATCGGAGAAAAAGGGCACGCGCGTCGAGCACGGCGCGCCGCCGCCGAGCGAGCCGACGCCGGCTTAGGCGCTCAGCCCGGTGAATCACGTGATGGACTTCGGGGGACGGTATGCTGAACGAAATTCTGGCGAGCGAGACCCACTGGTGGTTGTTCTATCTGGCGACCATCGTGCTATTCGTGCTCACCGTCGAGGCTGGCTACTGGATCGGCCGCTGGCGCGGCAAGAAAGTGGACCCCGAACAGAAGTCGCAAACCGGCACGGTGCTGGCCGCGTTGCTGGCGCTTTTGGGTTTTTTACTGGCAGTCAGCTTTGGGTTGGCCGCCGATCGCTTTGGGGAGCGCAAGGCGTTGGTGCTACAGGAAGCCAACGCGGTAGGGACGACGTTTCTGCGCGCGGAGTTCTTGGAAGAGCCCCAGCGCACCACGGTGCGCCAACTGCTGCGAGACTACGTCGCCGAGCGCATCGAGTACGTCCAAGGCAGGCAGATGGGCGAACTCGGCGAGGGGCTGGAGCGCGCCGAGCAGGCCCACCGCGAGTTGTGGTCACAGGCCGATGTGGCCGTCGTCTTGCAGCCGCGCTCGCCGCATGTCTCGCTATTTGTCGACTCGCTCAACGAGGTCATCGACCTACACCAAGAGCGCGTGACCGTGGGGCTTCACTACCGGATTCCCCCGAGTCTGCTGTGGACGCTGTACTTGGTAGCGTTCTTGTCGATGGGCACCATGGGGATACACTTCGGGCTGAGCGGCACGCGCAATATGTGGGCGACGGTGGCGCTGGTCGTCTCGTTTGCGGCGGTGCTGCTGCTCATCGTCGACCTCGACCAGCCCAACCAGCGCCTATTCGAAGTCAGCCAGAGTCCGCTGGTCGACACCCTGAGCACGATCGATGAGGCGTTGGAGTACGAGCCGCCCAGGGGCGGTGGGCCGGTCGAGCGATGAGCTAGCGGCGAGGTGTGTCCGCGTTCGGTGAGACGATCGCCTTGTCCTGCGGGGTCAGCAGCTGCGCCTCGCACGCCAGGTGGTTGAACGGCCCCCTGTATTCGGGATGGTCCGGGTCGACGGTGAAGTTGTGCATGGTCTTGTAGGCCATCACCGACGGGAAACCGTAGATATAGGCCTCCTTGGCGATGGCTTTGGCTACGTTGGGCGACACGTCGATCTGAGTCGAAGTCATAGTGGTTTCCCCTGAGAGAGTTGAGTTTGACCGGCAGGCCGAAGACCCTAGCCGCGCATCAAGCGTCACGCCCTCGGCCGTTCCGTAACGCGTGCCTTCTCTACTTTCTCGGGCCTGGGCGGCGTCCACTCGCCTCTCTGAGCGTCTTCGCTCGGCCCGT
>CAYLTX010000276.1:0-5657 GCA_964386725.1 uncultured Bradymonadales bacterium
CGTTCGGTCCCAGATAGGCAAAAATCTCGCCCGCGTTCACCGCCAGGTCGAGATTTTTCAGCGCGTGGACATCTTGCCCGCGGAAGGGACTTTCGTAGATTTTCGTAAGCCCCTTCGTTTCAATGACTACAGACACGGAATGAGGCCTTTCGTATGGTTGAGGGGTCGCGGCCAACGTGCGCCGGGGCGCCGGCCTGGCCACGCGCGCCGACATCAACGAATTAGCCGCCCACGCAGGTATGAGCGGCTACTCGGTGCAGGTCTCGGCGGCCGGCTTCAAGCGCGCCGCCGACCGCGCTCCGGGCGCGCTCGACTCGACGATGGGCCTCAAGAAGGTCGACACGCCGCCGACGCAATCGCCCAAGGGCGCCGTCATCGCCTGGTCTCCCGGGTGCATGGGCGCGCATTCGCGCTACGGACATATTGAGATTTCCCACGGCGACGGCTACGCCTGCTCGGACTATTGCGGCCAGATTCGCGGCGACGCCAGTTGTGCCAGCGTCTATGTCCCAACGAACTGAGAGTTAGCTACACTGAATCAATCGCAGCAGTTAAGGTGAAGATCATGCAGCGCTACTGCACATATATAGGCGAATCCATGCAAACCCGGTCGAATCTGCGGCTTATCGTCATCACGCTGACCCTCGCGTTCGTCGCCGGCCTGCTCGGCTGCGACGAGGCCCGCTTGCAAAGCATGAATAATGAAAATGAAGAGGAAGCCTCCCAGGACGCGTCGACGGACGACGAGGACGAGGAGATCGAGCAGGGGCCGACCGACGAGCACGGCCACGGCATCGATCCGGAGACCGAGGGCGAGACCATCCCGCCCGGCTTTATGAACGGCTCGTGGCGAGCGGCCACCGGTGAGCAGGACACGCCCGCGGTGTACTTCGACACCTTCCAGGACGAGGGCGAGCCGGAGGTCACGGGCACCTACCTGATGGCCCTGGGCATCAACGACCGCCTCGACGGCGAGTCCGGCGACCTCGCCGAGGCCAGCTTCGACGGCACGACGCTGACCATCGAGTGGAACCCCACCACCGACCCCGCCGAGATGTACACCCTCCAGGCCGACAAGGTCGATGAGGACACCCTCGAGGGCCGCGTCATCGCCGAGCGTAACCCCGAACTCGACGAAGAGCTCACGCTGACGCGTCGCCAAGACGAAGAATAAACCTCTCGAGCCCGCGTCGCCTGGTTGCCTGTGATGCCGGTATTGCTTGGTTCCCGGGTTATGGGTTTAGGGTTGCCTGGGCGTTCGCCGGGCCACACGACCAAACCATACCCGGGGGTAAGCCCAATCGAGGCGCCTTAGGCGTCCTCGATGAGGCGCACCCTCGGTGGGGTGGCCGCCGCTCGACGATATACGCTTATGCTCTCCGCAGAGAGCCGCGGAAACCTAAAGAGTACATTATAGAGCCTCGACCCTATCCGTGGGTGCGCCACCCCGGTCGCGCCTTCGGCGCATCCGGGGTCGGCTTACCCACGGTTATGGTTTCGCCCGGTTGCACCTTTGCCTACCAAACGGTAGACTCCCGTCTATCAGACGGTTGAGAAAGCAGGAGTGTAATCATGGCGGTGTCCAATAAGCATATCTTGCAGCAGGGTCCGGTGATCGCCGGGCTGGCGAAGACGGCGGCGCAGGCGATCAAGCAGCAGATCACCGGCCCTGGGGGGCCGGTCGAGACGCCCGGGCCGGTGTACCGAAAGACCATCGAGCCGCGGCCCAAGGATCTGGTGCGTGATTATGTGCGCCACGTCGGCGGCCAGCCCAGCGAGTACCGCGACCACCTCCCCCCTCATATGTTCCCCCAGTGGGGGTTTCCGCTGTCCATGCGCACGCTCACCGGGATTCCGTACCCGCTGATGCGGGTGATGAACGGCGGCTGCCGCATCGAGAGCAACGCCCCGTTGCCGACCGACCGGCCGCTCGAGGCCACCGGGCAGTTGATGGGCGTCGACGACAACGGCCGTCGCGCCGTGCTCCACCAGCGCGTGGTGACCGGCACCCAGGAGCACCCCGAGGCCCTCGTCGGCCACTTCTATGCGGTCGTGCCCCTTGGTGGAGGTAAGAGCGGCGGCAAGAGCAAAGACAAATCCGCTAAAAAGAAGAAAAAGAAGAAGCAAAAACCCCGCGTACCCGACGAGGTGCGCGAGGTCACCCGTTGGTCGATCCCCGACAACGCCGGCCTCGACTTCGCCCGGCTCACCGGCGACTTCAACCCCATCCACTGGGTGCCCGGCTACGCGCGCGCCTCCGGCTTTAAGAACGTGATTTTGCACGGTTTCTCGACCATGGCGCGGGCTTATGAGGGCATCAATCGCGATCTGTTCAAGGGACTGGAAGAGATCCAGACCTTCGACGTGAAGTTTACTCGGCCTTTGGTGCTGCCTGCTGACGTGGGTCTGTATGTGGACGAGGACCACGGTGTGTATGTGGGTGATGGGCCGGGTGGGCCGGCTTATATGGTGGGGAGTTTTGAGCTTCGTTGAGCTTGGCAGCTTTTTGTGGCCCCCTCCGACGGCTTCGCTTCGCTGCGCCGCCACCTCCCCGAGCGGGGGAGGTGCCGGAGCGCGCTGGGAGCGAAGCGACCAAGTAGTCTTGGGCTGAAGCGAGGCGGAGGGGGCCACCAACAACCGTTTAAATTAAAAGAATCCAAAACCCTGAACCCCTGAAAACCCCATGAGCGACTACCTCCTAGAACTAAGCAAAAATCCCCGAGCCCGAAATATCGTCAAGAGCCTCGGGCTCCCTCTGCCGATGCCCCAGGACCTCGAGCGCGCCGACGCGCCTCGGGAGGAGCGGGCGTTGGCCGGGCGCGACGTGGCGGTGTGGACCACCGGCGATAGCGCGTTGATCGAGGTGCTGGCGCAGACGCTGGCCGAGGCGGGCGCGAATTCGAAGGTCCCCGACGACGCGGACGTGCGTGACGCCTTCGAGGGTCCGGGGCAGGCCTACGGGCGCCCGGCCGAGGCCGTGGATATGGAGGCGGGCGATAGCCTCGACGGCTTCGTCTTCGACGCCACCGGTCTGCAGACGCCGGCTGATTTGCGCCGGCTCTACGACTTCTTTCACCCGCTCATCGGCCGCATCGGCCGCAGCGGGCGCTTGGTCGTCATCGGCCGGCCGCACGCCGCGCAGGACAACGCCGAGGCGGCCGCGGCTCAGGCCGCGCTGGAGGGCTTTGTGCGCAGCATCGCCAAGGAGATCGGCAAGCGCGGCGCGACCGCCCAACTCCTTTATGTCGAAGACGGCGCCGAGGCCTCGCTGGCCGGGCCGCTTCGCTTCTTTTTGTCGCCGCGCTCGGCCTACGTCGACGGCCAATCGGTGCAGGTAACCACACGCGCCGGTGAGGTCCCCGAGTCGAGCTGGCTGCGGCCGCTCGACGGCAAGGTGGCTATGGTCACCGGCGCGGCGCGCGGCATCGGCCGGGCGACCGCAAAGCTTCTGGCCGGCGAGGGCGCCCGCGTGGTGTGCCTCGACCTGCCCAGCGACGACGCCCGTATCTCCAAGCTCGCCCGCGAAATCGACGGCGGCGTGCTGGCCTGCGACGTCAGCGCCGACGACGCCCCCGAGCGCATCGCCGCCGAGCTTCAAGACGAATACGGCGGCGTCGACATCGTCGTCCACAACGCCGGCATCACCCGCGACAAGACCATCAAGCGCATGAAGCCCGATTGGTGGGACGCCGCCATCGAGATCAACCTCGCCGCGGTCGCTCGCATCACCCGAAAGCTCATCGACGACGAGGTTCTGCACGACCAGGGCCGGCTGATCTGCCTGTCGTCCATCGCCGGCGTCGCCGGCAATATGGGCCAGACCAACTACGCCGCCTCCAAGGCCGGCATCATCGGCCTGGTCGAGCATCTGTCGGGCGAGCTGGGCGCACGCGGAATCACCGCCAACGCCATCGCGCCCGGCTTTATCGAGACGCGGCTCACCGACGCCATGCCCGTGGCGATTCGCGAGGCTGCGCGTCGGCTCAATAATTTGAGCCAGGGCGGCCGGCCTCAGGATGTCGGGGAGGCGATTACCTTTCTGGCGACGCCGCAGGCTCAGGGTGTGAGCGGGCAGGTGTTAAGGGTGTGTGGTGGGGCGATGGTGGGGCGTTGATTTTAGGAAATTCTGCTTTTTGAGGCCCCCTCCGCCTTGCGCTGTACAGCGCGCAAGGCACCTCCCCCGCCCGGGGAGGGGACATCAGCCTTCGAGCACCTTATGCGCCGCAAAGTGGCTTATATCCCCTCCCCGATTGGGGGAGGTGCCGGAGCGAAGCGGAGGCGGAGGGGGGCTCAACAACCCAAATAGTTTCAAAAAACCCAAAAAGGAACCAAAAATGCCCAAATCCAAAAAGAAACGCCGCGCCGTCATCGTCGCAGGCTGTCGCACGCCGTTCGTCAAAGCCTTCGGCGACTTCATGAAGATGGACACCATCGACCTGGGCGACGCCGCCGTCGCCGGGCTGCTCAAGCGCACCGAGCTGCCGCGAAACGAGATCGATAGCATCGTGTGGGGCGGGGTGATCCTGCCGAGCGTGGCGCCGAATGTCGGCCGTGAGATCGCGCTGGACCTGAATCTGCCCGCCTCGGTCGAGGCGATGACGTGCACCCGGGCGTGTGCGACCGGTATGCAGGCGGTGACGTTGGCGGTGGCGGCCATCGAGCGCGGCGAGGCCGATGTGGTGATCGCCGGCGGCTCGGACTCGACGAGCAACGCGCCGATCAATATGCCCCAAAAGCTCGTCCACGCGCTGGCGCCCCTGGCGTTCGGCAAGGCCGATCCCAAGGACGTGCTGGCGATTTTGAGCCAGTTGACTCCGATCAACGAGATCTTGCCGCGCCGGCCCAAGATCGCCGAGCGCACCACCGGCCAGGTCATGGGCGAGGCGGCCGAGGATATGGCCGGGCGAAACGGCGTGGGCAGGAGAGAGCAGGATGAATTTGCCGTGCGCTCGCATCACCGCGCTGCCGAGGCGATCGCCAGCGGCCGCTTCGACGACGAGGTCGTGCCGGTCCAGACCCCCGAGGGCAAGTGGGTCCACACCGACGGGATCGTGCGCGGCGACACCAGCGTCGACAAGATCGCCAACCTGCGGCCGGTCTTCAAAAAGGACGGCACGCTCACCGCGGCCAACTCCACCCCCCTGACCGACGGCGCCGCCAGCGTCCTGGTCATGAGCGAGGAGAAGGCCAAGGCCCTCGGCTACACGCCGCTGGCCGCGTTCCGAAGCTGGTCGTACGTCGGCGTCGACCCGGCCGACCAACTCCTGATGGCCCCGGCCATCGCCATGCCTCAGGCGCTCGAAAGAGCCGGCATGAAGCTGGCCGACGCCGACCTGGTCGACCTGCACGAGGCCTTCGCCGCCCAGGTGCTCGCCGTCCTCAAGATGCTCGCCAGCGACGGCTTCGCCGAGGCACGGCTGGGCCGAACCAAGGCGCCCGGAGAGGTCGACGACAGCAAGCTCAACGTCCACGGCGGCTCGGTGGCCATCGGCCACCCGTTTGCCGCCACCGGCGCGCGCATGGTCACCACGATGGCCAACGAGATGCATCTCGAGGATAAGGAGACCGCCGTGCTGGGTATCTGCGCGGCGGGTGGACTGGGCGTGGGTGCGGTGATGGAAAGGGTATAAGGCGGGCTTGAGGCTTGGGGCTCGGGG
>CAYLTX010000277.1:0-5654 GCA_964386725.1 uncultured Bradymonadales bacterium
CCACGTTCGGCGCCGACGGAGCGGGCGCCGGCGTCGACGGAGCGAGCGCGCCCCAGCCCGACGCTTAAATTCTTAAAGGGCTGGAAGCCCTGGCACCGGTGAGTTTGCACATCCAGCCTCACTCCACCGACCCAATCGCCTTAAACTTCCCGCTGTCGATCGACACGACCTTCTCGTCCGCCTGCGGATGCGAGTAGCTCGGCACCAGCCGCTTCAGCAGCTTCCTCACCTCGACGTCGTCGCCGCGGTCTGCGGCTTCCAGGAGTGCCATATATATAGGGCGGAGGTCATCGAAGCCGGGTCCGGTGTGTTGGCCGATGAAGATCTTTTCGTGGCGGGTTTTGCCGAGCTTCTCCTCGTCGAAGGAGAGCTCCTCGAAGAGCTTCTCGCCGGGGCGCTTGCCGCTGAAGACGATGTCGATGTCGTCTTCGTTGAGGCCGGACAGCCGGATCATGTCGCGGGCGAGGTCGAGGATTTTGACCGGCTCGCCCATGTCGAGGACGAAGAGCTCGCCGCCTTCGCCGAGGGCGGCGGCCTGGAGGACGAGCTGGGATGCCTCGGGGATGGTCATGAAGAAGCGGGTCATCTCCGGGTGGGTGACCGTGATCGGGCCGCCCTCGCGGATCTGGTTGCGGAAGATCGGGACCACGCTGCCGTTGGAGCCGAGCACGTTGCCGAAGCGCACGGCGCAGAACTTGGTGTCGGCGTCGCCGCCCAGCGAGTTCACGAAGAGCTCGGCGACGCGCTTGGTGGTGCCCATCACCGAGGTCGGGTTGACCGCCTTGTCGGTGGAGACCATCACGAACGCCGACACGTCGTGGGCGGCGGCGGTCTCGGCGAGCACCTGGCTGCCCCAGACGTTGTTGCGGACGGCCTCGGAGGGGTTTTGCTCCATGAGCGGCACGTGCTTGTAGGCCGCGGCGTGGATGACCACGTCGGGGTTGTGCCGCGCGAAGATCCCCTGCATGCGCCCCTCGTTGCGGACATCGGCCACATACGGGACGAGCGTGTCGTCGTAGGTCTCGCGCAGCTCGCGGTTGACCAAAAACAGCGGCGTCTCGGCCTGGTCGACCATCACCAGCTGGCGCGGGTCGAAGCGCAGCACCTGGCGGCATAGCTCCGAGCCGATGGAGCCGCCGGCGCCGGTCACCAGCACCGTGCGTCCTTCCAGGAACACACCGATCGAGCGCGTATCAAGCTTGACCGGGGCGCGGCCGAGCAGGTCCGAGATCGACACCTCGCGGAGCTGGCTCAGCGCCAACTCGCCGCTGAGCATCGACTCGAGGGCGGGCAAGATTTTGACCTCGGCGTCGGTGTTGCGGGAGCGCTCGTAGATCGCGCGGAGCTGGTCGCGGCTGGCCGACGGCATCGCGATGATGATCTGCTCGATCTCGTGGGCGTTGACGACCTCCTCGATCTTGTCGCAGGAGCCCAGCACCGGCACCCCGTGGATGCGCAGCTTGTGGCGATAGACGTCGTCGTCGAGGAAGGCGATCGGCCGGAAGGGCAGGTTCTTATTCTTGTTGATCTCGCGCACGAGCGACTCGCCCGTGTCACCGGCGCCCAAGATGAGCAGGCGCTTCGAGTCGACGCTCGAGGCGATATTCGAGCGCATCGCCTCGCGCAAAAGCCTCAGCGACCCGCGCGCAGCGCCCAGCCCCAGGAAGGCCAACCCGAAGTCGATGATATAAATGGAGCGCGGAAACCCGCTCGGCGCCGCGACAAATACGTTGACCGCGATAAAGACGCCCGTCGCAACGGCGAGCGCGCGGGCCAGCGCGATAACGTCGTGGAGGCTGACGTAGCGCCACCAGCCGCGAAACATCCGCATCGCCAAAAATACGGCGAGCTTGACCGCCAGGACGATGGGCAAGCTCTCGAACATCGTCTCGGCGTGGCTAGCCGGGATCTGGAAATCGAAGCGGATGGCGTAGGCGCCAACGAATGCGGCGGCGAAGACGATCAGGTGGAACGCGGCGATCAGCGTGACCCGGACGCCTCGGGGGAGGCTGGGGAGTTCGAGAAACCAGTCGGTGGATTTCTTCATCTTCACATCGTTACGTCAAATATGAACGTCGCGCCCCAGCATAGATCAAAGTGGGTTGAGGGGCCATGGTTGTGGCTCGTGGGCTCCCGACGCTTTCCACGGGTGCACCCCAAGGGCATTCGGTCGCTTCGCTCCCAGCCGCCTCGCCAGCCGCGCCTAACGGCGCGTCCGGCTGGGCTTACCCGTGGCTATGGTTCGGTCCCAGCTCGAGCGATCGTTCGAGCGACGCGTGTTACCCGTATGTGCGGCTCGCAGGAGGCCAAACCATAACTGCGGGTAAGACCGGCGCCTTTTGCCGGTCGCACCCGTAGGGCACCGTGAGATCCCTCGACAAATGGTCGCTCAAGCCGTCTTCGACCCCACCTCAACCTCACGCATCGTCGTCAAATACCCGCCTTCCTCCAAATACTCGACGATCTTCGCCGCACTATGCGCCGCGGTCTCGTCCTCGACCGTATCCACCACGACCTCCGGCGCCTCGGGCACCTCATAAGGTGCGCTGATCCCCGTGAAATTGGCGATCTCGCCCGAGCGGGCCTTTGCGTACAGACCTTTGGGGTCGCGCTCCTCGCAGGCTTCCAAAGCAGCGTCGACGTGCACCTCGATGAATTGCCCGTCTTCCAACGACTCCCGAACCCGATCGCGCACGCGGCGATACGGCGAGATAAACGCGCTGATGACGATGTTGCCGGCGTCGACGAAGAGCTTGCTGACCTCGCCGACGCGACGGATGTGCTCGTCGCGCTCGGCGGCGGAGAAGCCGAGGTCGGAGGAGAGGCCGTGGCGGACGTTGTCGCCGTCGAGGACGTAAGAATGCACGCCGCGGCGGTGGAGCTGGCTTTCGAGCTCGACGGCGACCGAGGACTTGCCGGAGCCGGACAGCCCCGTCAGCCAGACGCAGGCGCCGCGGTGGCCGTTGAGGCGCTCGCGGTCGGTGCGGGCGATCTTGCCCTCGTGCCAGTGGATATTCTCCTGGTGCAACTCGGGCTCGAGCACGATGCCGCCGCCGGCGACGTCGTATTCGTCGACGATGACGAACCGGCCGACCTCGGGGGTGGCGTCGTGGCGCTCGACGGCGATGGGCCGCTTGGTCTCGATGATCAGCTCGGCGACGTCGTAGCGCTCGATATTGGTGCGGTCCTCGCTGACCTGCTCGAGGGTCGAGCCGTCGATGATGCGCACGACCTCGCGGACGTGACACTCGACCTCTTGGGTGGCGAGCTTGAGCTTATAGGGCCGGCCGGCCAGCAGGTCCTGCTTGCCCATCCAGAAGACGTTGGCCCGGAAGCGGGTGGTCTCCTCGGGGGCCTCGACGGCGTGGCTGGCCACGTGGCCGCGCTCCACGAAGATCTGCTCGTCGAGCGTGATGCCGATCGACTCGCCGGCCTCGGCTTTGTCGGGAGCTTTTCCGGCGTGCTCGGCAGCCCAGCGCTCGATGGTCTCCACGCGCGCGGTCTTTCCGTGCGGCGTGAATACCAGCTCGTCGCCGACCTCGACCGTGCCCGCCTCGACGCGGCCGGCCAGGATGCGCCGGTCGTCGAAGCGGTAGATATCCTGGACCGGAAAGCGCAGCGGACGCTCCTCGAGGGTCTTCGGGCGATCGAAGGCGTCCAACACCTCCAAGACATTCGCCCCGGCGTACTTGTTTTCCTTAGAGGCACCGTCGCTCTCTAAATACCAATCCATATTCTCGGTCGGCTGCGACGCCACGTTGTCGCCGTCGCGCGCCGAGATCGGGATGAACGACGACGGCTCGATGCCGATCTCGTCCAAAAACTCGGTATATTCGGCCACGATCTCCGCAAAGCGATCTTCAGAGTAGTCGACCAGGTCCATCTTATTGACCACCACGGTCACCTGCTCGATGCCCAACATGCTCAGCATGTGGCAGTGGCGCCGGCTCTGCTCCTGGATGCCCTCGTCGGCCGCGATCAACAGCAGCGCCGCGTCCGCCGACGCCGCCCCGGTGACCATATTCTTCAGGAACTCCTTGTGGCCCGGCGCGTCGATAATCACGTACGGCCGCTTATCCGACTCGAACCAGATCTGAGCGGTGTCGATGGTGATATTCTGGTCGCGCTCGGCCTGCAACGCGTCCATCAAAAACGCCCACTCGAACGGCACCCCGCGCCGCTCACAGGTCTCTTTGATGGCCTCGTACTTGCCCTCTTCGAGGGAGCCGGTCTCGTGCAAAAAGCGACCCACGAGGGTCGATTTGCCGTGGTCGACGTGACCGACGATGACGATTTTTAGTGGTGTGGTTTCTTTGGACATAGATTTCTTTTTCTTTTGTACGTTTGGATTCCCGTGGACCCCCCACTGCCTCGCGCTGTACTACGCGCTCGGCATCTCCCCCCGGGGGGAGAGTTGTTCGCGCCAGTAGGCGGAGGAGCCGCTTCTCGAGGTCCTCAAAAAGCAACCCCCACGCATCACGCTGAAACATCCCTCCCCCCCGGGGGAGGTGCCTTTCGCGCAGTACAGCGAAAGGCGGTGGGGGGTCCTCATAAAGCAACGCGCTTCAAACTCGACCTACATATAGCCCGAAGCCCGCAATATCTCGAAAGCATCCTCGGCCTCTTGATCCTGCGCCCTCGTCGACCGCTCGGCCACCTTCGTGGCTTTGAGCTCTTCGATGATCTCCGGCACATTCTTCGCCGTCGACTCGATGCCGTCGGTACACGGCGCGCATCCCAGCGAGCGGTACCGACGGTTGTTCTCGTCTGCGAAGTACAGGCTGACGACCGGGATCTCCTCGCGGTCGATATACTCCCAGATATTGACCTCGGTCCAATGCAGCAGCGGGTGGATGCGCAGGTGGGTGCCGGGGGCGAAGTCGGTCTTGAATTGGTCCCACAGCTCCGGGGGCTGGTCTTTGAAGTCCCAGGCGAAGTCCTTGTCGCGCGGCGAGAAGTAGCGCTCCTTGGCGCGGGTGCCTTCTTCGTCGCGGCGGATGCCCAAAAAGACGCCGTGCATGTCGTTGTCGGCGATCAAATCCTGCAGCGCGTCCTTTTTCAGCGCCGAGCAGCACTCCACACGCGTGGCCTCGCCGTTGGGAAACGTCTTGCCCGAGGCGAGCACCTCGGCGTTTTCGCCCACACGCAGATCCAGATCCCATTCGTCGGCGACGTAGTCGCGAAACTCGATCATCTCCGGGATCTTATAGCTCGTATCCACGTGCATGATCGGAAACGGCACATGCCCGAAGAAGGCCTTCCTGGCCAGCCAAAGCAGCACGCTCGAGTCCTTGCCCATGCTCCACAACATCCCGAGGTTTTCGAATTTATTGAACGCCTCGCGGATGATGAAGATGCTCTGTGCCTCGAGCTCGTCGAGGTGGCTATAGTCGGGTTTTTGGGTCTGGTCTCCCAGCGGCGAAAAACGCTGCTCTTCTTGGAGATGGCTAAACGGATTGCGGCCGCCCGATGCGGCGTCTACTGCACTCATGGGGTCCCTGCTTGGTCATATAGCTGCGACGTGTCCTAAAACGCCGCTGGGTAACTCCGCGGTATGTTGGCGGTTTAGCAGGGGATAGTCAACTAATGTGGATGGTTTGAGTGTGATCGGCGTTGATCGGTAAACTTTTGTTCATGCTGCACGGCGGCGCTCA
>CAYLTX010000278.1:0-5650 GCA_964386725.1 uncultured Bradymonadales bacterium
CAGGACCAGCCAGATGAGCCCCGTGGGCCGGCCGCCCGGCGCTGCTGCGCAACTCGAGGTGGAGGCCACACGCGTCGAGCCGCTCTCCTGGGTCCGCCCGGCGTCAGCCGGATGGCCGCCGTCGCCCGAGCCGCCATCGCCCCAGCCACCAGCATCATCCGAGCCGGGATCTCCGGCGTCGCTGCCCGCGGACCCTCCGCCATCAGACCCGGCATCACCACCGGCGTCGCCGGGTCCGGGCTCGTCCTCGTCGCAGCGACCCGCGCGACAAGTTCCCTGCCCCATGCGAATCGTGCTGTAATATTTGCGCGCGTCCCAACCGCCGTCGTCGGTGAACTCATCGAAGCGCGGATAGTCCGCAAAGCCGCCGTCGGCGTATTGGACGCAGGTCAGCCCATCGGGCGAGCGGCCGCATAGCGCGCCGCGAGCCTCGGCGTCGAGGTTGGTGGCGAAGATCGGCCCGTGGGAGGCGGGCGCGTCCCACCCCTCGGCGTTGGACCACTCCGGGCCGTCAAATCGGGAGACGTCGTCGCCGTCGACGCGGTAGCAGAGCATGCCCGCGGCGGCCCGGATGCACAGCTCGTCGCTGCCGTCGCCGGTGATGTCACCGACGCGCAGGGTGGTATAATAGGCCGGATCGGACCACCCGGTGTCGTTGGACAATGCGCCGAGTTCGAGCTTCGCGCCAAATGCCCCTCCCTCGAAACGCCGACAAAATAGCGAGCGCGAGTCTCGCGCGCACAGCGCCAGGCTGCCGTCGCCGTCGATATCGGCCAAGCGGATGGACGGCCAGTAGATATGATTGCCCCAGCCGCTGTCGTCGCGCATCCCGGTGTTGGTCGCCAGGTGCTCGAAGCCGTCGCCGGTCGATCGGTAACAGGCAAATCCGTCCGGCTCGCGCATGCACACGTCTTCGAGGCCGTCACCGTCGATGTCGCCGGTGCGAATCGAGCCGTAGTAGCGCGCGCGGTCGTGACCCGCGGCGTTCGACCACTCGGGGCCATCGATGCGCGCGCCGAAGCCATCGCCGGTCGAGCGGTAGCAGCGCCAGCCGCTGGCGCCGCGAGCGCAGATATCATCTCGGCCGTCGCCGTCGACGTCAGCCAGGCGGATCGTGGTATAGTGCTCGGGTTCATCCCAGCCGCCGTCATTGGACCACGACGCGTGCGTGGCGAAATCCTCGAATTGCTCGCCGGTCGAGCGCCAACAACTAAACCCGCCCGAGTGGCGAGCGCATACGTCGGCCAGGCCGTCGCCGTCGATGTCGCCCATGCGGATAGTCGCGTAGTACTCCGGCGAGCCCCAGCCATTCTCATCGGCCATCAGCGTGGAGGCGACCGAATCAGTCCAACCGGAGCCGGTGGACGACGTGCAGCGATAGCCGCCATAAAAGCGCGCGCACACATCCTGCAAACCGTCGCCGTCGACGTCGGTGGTCTTGGCCGGCGCGTAGGCGCTGGGAGCGTCGACCAACAGCTCGACTCCGCAGACGTCGCCCTCGTCGACCTCGCCGTCGCAGTCGTTGTCGACGCCGTCACAAACCTCGGTGGAGGCCACGCAGCCGCACGACGCTCCGGGGGGCGCGGTCTTGGCGTTTTGCTGGCGCCAGGCGCCCGGCGAACTCGTGCATTAGCCGGCGTAGACGTCGCGAGATGCCCCGCCGCCGGGGCTCCACCCCAGATGCAAATGCGGCCCCGTCGAGCTGCCCGAGCTGGCTGACTGGCCGAGCACTTGGCCGCACGAGACGGTCTGTCCGTTGCTGACTTGAAGCGAGTCTTTTCTCATGTGGCAGTAGATGGTCGTGTCGCCGTCGGCATGCCGAAGCTTGACGTAATTGCCGCAGCGCCCGCCGCAGGTATTGCCCAGCCCGCCGTAATTCGCGCAGCCATTATTGGTCGCGATCACTGTGCCGTCGGCGCCGGCGAGCACGTCGGTGCCCAGCGCCAGCGGAAAGTCGCTTCCGGTGTGTCCGTCATAGCAGGTGCCCCCGCACGAATAGTCGGTACAGCCGCCGGCTCCGCCGTCGTTGTCAAAGCCATAACCCAGTGCGATCGACTCGGCATAGGGGCGTCGAAGCTCCACGGCGTCGGCGTCGCTCGCCACCGTCACCCCGACCATCAACACGCTCGCCAGCGAGAGTCCGACCAAGATACGCTTCATCCAATGCTCCCGTTCACATTTTTCACCATCAATACTGCCAATATACACCAGATCGGCTCGCAGGTCAGTGCGCGCGAGCTCTTCGACGAGCGAATATCATCGCCGCGGTAGACTCCAGCGCCCGCGGCGTGCTATTTGTCGGCGACCAATCTGTTGGCCCTCTTCATACATGAATCAACCCACGGAAGGAGTTAGAATTGGGCGCATTATCAGGCACTTTGACCTACAAGCTCTTCTACGTTCAGGGGGAGATGCCCTCGGACTGGAAGACCAATTTCGTCAAGAACGTCCAGAGTCACGCTTTCCAGAAGCTGACCCCTCACGATGAGGACGAGGAGTCGATGGGCTGGGTGATCGTCGGTCGGCCGCTGCACACCGACTTCGATCTGTACAGCATGCTCTTCGACCACTTCATCAACTTGAGCCTGCGCCAGGACCGCTACGTGGTGCCCTCCGCCCTGCTCAACGCTCACTTCGCCGAGGCCGAGCGCGAGTATCTGCGCGAGAACGAGAAGAAGAAGCTGTCGAAATTCGAAAAAGAAGACCTCAAGGAGATGGTCAAGCGCCAGCTCAAAGAGGAGCAGCTCCCGCGCATGCGCATCATCGACATGAGCTGGGATATCCGCTCGCAGCGAGTGCGCTTCTGGAGCCACTCCAACAAGATGTGCGAATTATTTCAGGGCTTCTTCGAAGACACCTTCGGCCTGAAGCTTCTGCCCGGCGGGCCGTATATCAACGCCGTCGAGCAGGACCTCTCGCCGGACGAAGTCGAGGTCTTGCAGAGCGTCGAGCAGAGTAATTTTGTGGGCCAAGCGCCCTAAGATTGCTCGGCTACGACGACGACCACGACCACGACCACGACTACGACCACGGGATAGAACACAATGGATCTCATAGATCTGATAAATAGCCGGGCCTTTTTGGGCAGCGAGTACCTGATGTGGCTCTGGTATAAAGCCGAGTGCTTCGACGGGCTATTCGACGTGCCCAACCACGACCGCATCGAGCTGGCATTCGACGACCGGCTCACGCTGGAAGCGTATTTGGCCGAGACCGAGCGCAATATGTTTCGAGGCGGCGCGCCGGCGTATTCGCCGGAGGCCAAGACCGCGCTTCGCGAGGGCAAGCGCGTCCAGAGCGCCAAGATTCGCATCGTCAAAGAGGGGCGCGAGTGGACGTTCAAGATCAAGGCGGAGAGCCTCGATCTGACCAGCGTCAAGATTCCGTCGCTGCTGAGCAAAGAAGAAGAGGAGCAATTCTACGAGCGGATGTACCTCGTCGAGGAACTCGAGGAGATTCTCGAGGCACTCTACAGCGAGTTTTTGTCCATCCGCCTGTCGACGGCCTGGCACGAGGTGATGATTCCCGCCATTCGCGACTGGGTGCATAGCGACGACCTCAAAGGCCCCGACGATTATCCCGACGAGGACGCGCTCGACGCGCCGCTGCTCGGTCTGGGCGAAGTCCAAAAGCGCGAGCCGGAGCCGGCTCCAGCCGAATAACCATCCTGAGGGTGGCCCACTGGCGGGCCGCCCTCTTTGCTTTAAAGCTGTCCCATGTCCACTCTCGAAGCATTGCTCCTGGGAATCATCCAGGGGGCGACCGAATTCTTGCCGATTAGTTCCTCGGGGCACCTGGTCATCAGCCAGCACCTGCTGGGTATCACCGAGCCCGAGCTCCTCTTCGACATCATCTTGCATGTGGGCACGCTGCTGGCGGTGATCGCCTTTTATCGCAGCGATATCCGCGAGGTCGTCGTCGGCCTGTATGACGGCGTGCGCAACCTATTCGGCGACAAGGGCCTGGACGGCTTCGCCGAGCCCGAGGGCGCGCGCCTGGCGCTGCTGACGGTGTTGGCCACGGTCCCCACCGGCTTCATCGGGGTGTTCATGGACAAGTTGCTCGATCCGGCCGATGGCAGCGAGCCGTTCATCACCGCCAAGGTCGTAGCCGGGCTGCTGCTGGTCAACGGCGCGGTGCTCTTCGTCAACCGCTTCCTGGGCCAGTCGCCCGCGAAAAAGCGCGCCTCGAGATTTGCGCTGTGGAATATCACCCCGTCGGTGGCCCTGACCATCGGCATCGTCCAGGGCATGGCAGTCACACCCGGCTTCTCGCGCTCCGGGCTGACCATCACCGCTGCCCTCGCCCTGGGCATCCTGCGCGTGGAGGCGGCGCGCTTCTCCTTCCTCATCTCCATCCCCGCCATCCTCGGCGCCCTGGTCTTCAAATTCGACTCCAGCGTCTTCACCGGCGCCACCAACGAGCAACTACTCTCGTTTGGCCTCGGCGCCATCGCGGCGGCCGGCGTGGGCTATGTGTGCATCGTGATTTTGGTCGAAATGCTCAAGAAGGCGCGGTTTCACCACTTCTCTTGGTATTGCTGGGCGGTTGGATTGGCGGGGTTGTGGTTGTTGTGAGGTTTTTGGGAGGGTGTTGCTATCCTCGACATCCCACCCCACGTGCACAACTTACCTCCACGCACAAATTTGAATGCCACTGCTGGAGGCCCACCATGCGCCACATATGGATATTATTGCTGATCGCCACCTTCGCCCTCCCCGCCTGCAAGTCCAACGGAGCCGCCCCGGACGAGCAGCCCCAGGCCGAAGAGCCTGCTGAGCAGACCGAACAGACCGAGGAAGATATGGCCGACGAGGAGCGCAGCGTCACCGATCGGATGGCCGAGGAGCACGCCGGTGAGAGCCCGACGCCGACCGAGGCGGCGCTCGGTGAGCCTGCCCAGCCGGTGGAGACCGAGACCGTTCAATACTTCCAGATGGGTGATACGCAGATCGAGGGCTATATGGCCCGGCCGGCCGACGCCGAGGGTGACCTCCCGGCGGTTTTGCTCATCCACGAGTGGTGGGGCGTCAACGAGAATATCCGTGCGATGGCCCGCCAGCTCGCCGGTGAGGGCTACCTCGCCTTCGCCGTCGACCTCTACGACGGGCGCAGCGCCGAAGACCCCGAGCAGGCCCGCCAGTTGATGTCGGCGGTGATGAAAAATAAGAAGCGCGCGCTGGCCAACCTCTCCGCCGCCCGCCAGCACCTCGAAAACGAGTATAATGTGACCTCGATCGGGCTCGTCGGCTGGTGCTTCGGCGGCGCCTGGTCGCTTCGCGGCGCGCTCAATATGGGTGACAACGTCGACGCGGCGGTCATCTACTACGGCGAGCCCATCACCGACACCTCACAGCTCGCCGACTTAGAGGCGCCGCTGATGGCTCATTTTGGAGAAAAAGACGAGGGCATCGACGTCGAGAAGGCCCGCGAGATGGAGTCGGCGCTCGAGGAGCTCGGCAAGGAGGCGACCTTTTACTATTACGCCGACGCCGGCCACGCCTTCGCCAACCCGTCCGGCGAGCGCTACGAGCCGGACGCCGCCAAAACGTCCTGGCAGCGCACGCTGGACTTCTTCGAGGAGCACCTCAAGTCGTAGGTTTCAGCCCGCCTCGCTGAGCTTGCGGCGCAGCACGGAGCTGACCGCGTC